>CAISYL010000048.1 GCA_903889655.1 uncultured Alphaproteobacteria bacterium
CTCGGCCAGATGGTCGAACATCAACCGCATGCGGCGGCTGGTCCTGAGGTCCTCATGCATGACGACCCAGATATCGAGGGCGAAGCCGATTGCCTTTTCGAGAAGGGGAATGAGACCGTCGCGGCGGCCGAGCGCCGTCTGGCACAGGCCGAGGCCGAAGCCCGCTTTCAGCGCGGCGTATTGCGCAAGATCGCTGTCGCAGCGGAAGGAAAAGAGGTCGCGCGAGATGGGCATGCCGATTCCGTCGATCCGGCGCATCGAGGGCTCCCGGTCGAAGCCGATCAACGGATGGGCAAGGGCTTCTTCCGGCGTCGTGGGCGCGCCGTGGCGGGCGAGATAGTCAGGATGGGCGTGAAGGCCGATATGTACGACGCCGATTTTCTTCGCCACGAGCGCCGATTGCGTCGGTCGGACCATGCGGATCGCGATGTCGGCCTCGCGCCGCAAGAGATCGTCGGTCCGGTTGGAGAGCATCAACTCGACGGCGATGCGGGGATGGGCTTCCCGAAAGCGAGTCAGGATCGGGGGCAGGACTTCGGCGCCGATCATCTCGCTCGCCGTGATGCGAACCGTGCCGCGATCCTCCTCGGCCTCGCCGGAGGCGGCGCGGCGCAGCGCCTCGGCCGCGCTCGCCATGGCTTCGGCATGCGGGACAAGGGCGAGCGCGCCCTCTGTCACATGAAGGCCGGTCTGGGAGCGGGTGAAAAGCGAAATGCCTAGCGCCTCTTCCAGCGCGTCGATATGGCGGCCGACCGTCGGTTGGGTGAGCGCAAGGGCGCGAGCGGCGCCGGAAAGGCTTCCCTCCCGGACCACGGCGAGAAAAGACCGATAGAGCTCCCATCCGGGCTGCGTCTGCACCATACGAAAACGTATATCAGGTAGCCGATATTAGACAATTATTATTCGAATATGAATGGAGCATGTTTATCCCGTCAACATGAACAAGGATCGGACCCATGACTCGCACAGCTCTCATCATCGGCGCCACCGGCGGTATCGGCAGCGAAATCGCGTTCGCCCTGAAGGCGCGCGGTTGGGCCATCCGCGCGCTCAACCGCGACCCGAAAAAGGCCGCGCAGACTTTCGCCTGGCTCGGCGCCGTCGAATGGGTGAAGGGCGACGCGTTGAAGACGGCCGACGTCGTCGCGGCGGCGGACGGCGTCAGCCTCGTCGTCCATGCCGCGAACCCGCCCGGCTACAGGAACTGGAAGGGGACCGCGCTGCCGATGCTCGAAAGCTCGATCGCGGCCGCGAAAGTCGCCGGTGCGCGCATTCTCTTTCCGGGCACGGTTTACAATTTCGGGCCGGAGACCTTTCCGCTGTTGAGCGAGACCTCGCCGCAGAATCCGAAGACGCGCAAGGGGGCGATCCGCGTCGCCATGGAAGCACGGCTCCGCAAGGCATCGGAAGACGGTGTACCGGTGCTGATCGTGCGGGCCGGCGATTTCTTCGGCGTGCATGGCGCCAACAACTGGTTCGGTCAGGGCCTCGTCAAACCGGGCAAGCCCCTGCGCTCGGTTACCTATCCGGGCAGGCGCAAGGCGGGTCATGCCTGGGCATACCTCCCCGATCTTGCCGAGACATTCGCGCGTCTCGTCGACCGAGCGGACGATCTCGGCCACTTCGAGGTATTCCATTTCGGCGGCCACTGGTTCGACAAGGGCGTCGAGATGGCCGACGCGACCCGCAAGGCGGCCGGTGTGCCCAAGGCGCCGATCCGGCGGTTCCCGTGGTTCGCCGTCTATCTCGCCTCGCCCTTCGTCGAGACGTTCCGCGAAATGATCGAGATGCGCTATCTCTGGAAAGTTCCGGTGAAGCTCGACAACCGAAAGCTCGTCGCATTTCTGGGCGAAGAGCCGCATACGCCGCTCGATCAGGCGCTGCGCGCCACGCTGCGCGGGCTCGGTTGTCTCGAAGGTAAATCCATCGGCATGGGCGCGATCGGCGCCGAAAGGAGAGCGTGATGCCCGAGGAAATCAGAATCCGCGCGGGGCGCATTCTCTGCGCGTTGAGCGGCGCCGTCATCGCGACGGGAATGCTGCTCGCGACGATCGCGGGATTGGGACTTTAGGCAAAACAACCTGTCATCCCGGGCTTGCCCTGGGATGACAGCTTTTACAGTCGTCTTACTCCGCGGCGGCCTGCAATCCGGCGAGCGCTTCGCGGGGCATGCGGGAGGCGAAGTCGCGGCAGGCTTCGAGGTATTCCTTTTTCAGGCGGCCGACGAGTTCGGCGACGGGAGGCGCGTCCTTGATCTGGCCGATGCCCTGGCCGGAACCCCAGATGTCGCGCCATGCCTTCTGCTTCATGTTGCCGCCGGAGCCGAAGTTCATCTTCGATTTGTCCGCCTCCGGAAGATTGGCGGGGTCGAGGCCGGCCGCGGCGATCGACGGCGCGAGGTAGTTGCCGTGGACGCCGGTGAAGAGGTTGGAATAGACGATGTCCTCGGCAGCATGCGCGATCAGCGCCTCCTTGTAGGCGGCTTCGGCGTTCGCCTCGGCGGTTGCGACGAAGCGCGTGCCCATATAGGCGAGGTCGGCGCCGAGCGCGAGGGCAGACGCGATGCCCCAGCCGTCCGAGATCGAGCCCGAGAGCAGCACCGTGCCGTCGAACCACTGCTTCACCTCGCGCACCAGCGCGAAGGGCGAGAGCGTGCCCGCATGTCCGCCCGCGCCGGCGCAAACGAGAATGAGACCGTCGACGCCCTGCTCGGCGGCCTTCTTCGCGTGCTTGACGTTGATGACGTCGTGGAAGACGACGCCGCCATAGGAATGGGCCGCCGAGACGATTTCCGCCGGCGGACGCAGGCTCGTGATGATGATCGGCACTTCATGCTTGGTGCAGACTTCCATGTCGTGCATCAGGCGGTCGTTCGAGGCATGGCAGATCTGGTTCACCGCGAAGGGCGCGACCTTCTTGTCGGGGTTCGCCGCCTGGTATTCGGCAAGTTCCGTCTTGATGCGGACGATCCATTCTTCCAGCACATGTTCGGGTCGCGCATTGAGCGCCGGGAAGGAGCCGACGATGCCCGCCTTGCATTGCGCGATGACGAGTTCTGGACCCGAGACGATGAAGAGCGGCGAGCCGATGACGGGCAGCTCGAGCTTGTTCTTGAGATTGGCGGTCAAAGCCATGGTGTTTCCTCGGCCGGTTTCTGAAAGCGTTGGCGAAACTATGGTCCGGCGCGCCCGGCTTGTCTGCACACAAATCCACACAGGCCTGTGCGCGGATGATCGGCTTCGGGGTCAGCGTCCGGCGAGACGGGCCCGGTCGGCCTTGGCGCGGCCGGCGATGAAATCCATCGCCGCGCGGACCGGAGGCGTATCCTTGAGATCGGGATGGGTGAGGAGCCAGATGTCGGTGGCGCTGTAGAGCTTTTCCGGCGAGATGCGCAAAAGCTGCGGATAGGCATCGCCCGTCAGGCAGGTGAGCGCCGAGATACCGACGCCGGCGAGCACCGCATAGGCTGTGTCGATCTGGGAGGAGAAACGCAGATGCGTCGGCGCGTTGCGGGTTACATGTGCACTCCAGCGGGCGAGCTCCTGATTGGCGGAGGAGCCGGCGAAACCGAGAATGGTGTGACCCGCCCATTCCTCGCGTTTTGTCGGGAGCCCGTGTTTCGCCGCGTAATCCTTCGACGCATAGAAGGCGACGCCGAGGCGACCGATCTTACGGCCCACCAGATTTTCCTCACCCGGTCCGTAAAGGCGGATGACGATGTCTGCCTCGCGGCGGCGGACGCTGGCCGGCCAGGATTCGGTGACGAAGTCGAGTTCGACGCCGGGGAACTGTGTGCGGAAGCCCGGCAGATGCGGCATCAGCCAATGGGCGGTGATGCCCGGCGCGGTCGAGACGCGGACCATGCCGCGCGGTTCACCATCGTCGGCGGTCGCGGCCCGCATCGCGCGTTCGGCGGCGATCGCCATGGGTTCGACTTCGCCGCGCAGCCGGTCGCCGGCGGCGGTCAGCGCATAGCCGGCGGGCTCGCGGATGAAGAGCTTGGTGCCGAGGGTCTTTTCGAGGGCGGCGACATGACGGCCGACGGTCGCATGGCTAAGCCCCAGCCGGCGGCCCGCCGCCGACAGGCTCTGCGCTTCCGCTACGGCAAGGAAGATGCGATAGGCATCCCAGCCGGCGCCTCCCGCTTCGTCATTGTTCATAGCTGAACATCCCCCGTTTCATTCCTGGCGGAAAGATGCGCCCGGGAGGCCACGAATTCAAGTCGTCGGGGGCGACGCAGGGGAAGGGGCGGAGGGCGGGGTTTCGGCCGGTTCGCGCGGTGGACTGCCATGCGTGGCCGCCTTCTGCTAGAAGAGACGGATAAAGACATCAGGCCGAATGGCCAGCTCAGGGAGAGACTCTCGTGATCAAAACCAGATTTACGGAAATGTTCGGGGTCGAGCATCCGATCGTGCAGGGCGGCATGCAGTGGGTCGGTCGCGCGACGCTCGTGTCGGCCGTCGCCAATGCGGGCGCGCTCGGCTTCATCACCGCGCTGACGCAGCCGACGCCGGAAGATCTCGTCAAGGAGATCAAGAAGTGCCGCGAAATGACGGACAAGACCTTCGGCGTCAATCTCACCATCCTGCCGGCGCTGAAGCCGCCGCCCTATGCCGAATATCGTCAGGCGATCATCGAGTCGGGCGTCAAGGTCGTCGAGACAGCGGGCTACAAGCCGCAGGAGCATGTCGATGAATTCAAGAAGCACGGCATCAAGGTCATCCACAAATGCACGGCGGTCCGCCATGCGCTGTCGGCCGAGCGCATGGGCGTCGATGCGATCTCGATCGACGGTTTCGAATGCGCGGGGCACCCCGGCGAGGACGACATTCCGGGCCTGATCCTGATCCCGGCCGCCGCCGACAAGGTGAAGATCCCGATGATCGCGAGCGGAGGCTTCGGCGATGCCCGCGGTCTGGTCGCGGCGCTGGCGCTCGGCGCCGAGGGCATCAACATGGGCACGCGCTTCATGTGCACGGTCGAGAGCCCCATTCACCAGAAGGTGAAGGAACAGATCGTCGCCAACGACGAGCGCGCGACCGACCTCATCTTCCGTACGCTGCACAATACGGCGCGCGTCGCGAAGAACGTGGTGAGCCAGGAAGTCGTCGCCATCGAGAAGAAGGGCAATGCCAAGATCGAGGACGTGATGCATCTCGTCTCCGGCCAGCGCGGCAAGGTCGTCTACGAGGCGGGCGATCCGGAATACGGCATCTGGTCGGCCGGCATGGTGCAGGGCCTCATCCACGACATTCCGACCTGCAAGGATCTCGTCACGCGGATCGTCGCGGAAGCCGAAGGCATCATCAAGAACCGCCTCGACCGCATGGCCGGCCTGACGGCGGCGCGGGCGGCGGAGTAAGATAATACGCTCCAGAATCCTCTCTCCCTTCGGGGAGAGGGGGGAGCTTCTTCGATAAATTCTCCGGCATCTTTCGCCTCAGTCGGACAGCGAAACAACCTGTTCGAGCTTGCCGAAAAACGTCTGCCAGCCCTGCATGGCGCCGCCAAAGGCCTGGCGCTGATCGGGGCGGAACCCCTTCTGCTCCATGCGCAGATGCGTGCCGGCGGGTGTCGGCGTGAGCGTGAAAGTCACCACGCTGTTCAGGCTGAAGGCCGGATCGTCATGCGCGTGATTCCAGCTGTAGGACAGGGTCCGGTACGGCTCGATCGCGAGGACCTCGCAATCCAGCACGCCGCCCCATTCGCCCCGCAGGTTGAAGCGGTGACCGACCTTGGGCGCGAAATCGTTCTTCATCAGCCATTCGGCAATCAGATGGGGCTGGGTGAGCGCGCGCCAGATTTTTTCGGGCGGGTAGGGAATGTCGCGTTCGACGACGACGGAGCGGGTTTCGCCGATTGTCACGATTTTCTCTTCGTCATTTTCAACGCACTGGCTTTCATGTTTTCCTTCACCGCGGCACGGATCAGGGCCTTGAATGCCTTCCCGTCGATCTCGCTGCCTTCATGGAAGTCGATCGCGCGGCGCGTGCCGCCGTCGAGGCTGGCATTGAACAGGCGAGACGGGTCCTCGAGCGCGGCGCCCCTGGCGAACGTCACCTTTACGGCTGCCTTGTAGGTCTCGCCCGTGCAGATGAGGCCGTCATGCTCCCACACCGGAACGCCTTGCATATTGTTCGAGGGCTTGCGCCACTTCACGTCCTCGATTGCGTCAGGATCGGCCTCTTTGATCAGGGCTCGGATTTTGGCGAGTGTCTCGCCACGCCAATCGCCTTTCACTGCGGCATCCTTCTTCATCGCGATGCGCGCCTCGCCGTATAGGGCAGCACGAACATATAGAGGCCCGTGAACAGCATCAGGAAAAGCGGTGGCAGCGGCGCATAGACGATCCAGTCGGGCGGCTGCTGCCCCATGCCTCGGACCGCGAAGTTGGCGATTACGGTCAGTGTAAAGACGATTGAGAGCCAGCGATGCGTCTGGCGAATCCAGAAGTTCATTGGTCCATCCTTTTCAGCAGATTTTCGAGATCGTCGAATTTGCTTTCCCAAAAGCCGGCCATCCGGCTGGTCCAGTCGATCAGCGGCGCGAGCGCCTTGAGCTGGGCGCTGTAATGCGTCTGGCGGCCTTCGTGGCGATCGCGTACCAGCCCCGCCTGCTTCAGCGCCGCGAGATGCTTGGAGACGGCGGGTTGCGAGACCTTGGCCCGCGCCGTCAGCGCGCCGACCGTCTTCTCTCCCTCGCGGCACAGCTGTTCGAAGATCGCCCGCCGTGTGGGATCGGCGAGAGCGCGGAAGAGCGCATCATGAGTATTCGGCATGCCTTACCTATAACTGAATGGCTATGAATGACGTATAACTATCCAGCTATGGATTTGTCAAGCGGTGCTCCCGGAATGTCATGTGCGGGCGCGCTCGGCTTCATCACCGCGCTGACGCAGCCGACGCCGGAAGATCTCGTCAAGGAGATCAAGAAGTGCCGCGAAATGACGGATAAGACCTTCGGCGCCAAAGGCATCAACATGGGCACACGCTTCATGTGCACGGTCGAGCCCCATTCACCAGAAGGTGAAGGAACAGATCGTCGCCATCGAGAAGAGGGGCAATGCCAAGATCGAGGACGTGATGCATCTCGTCTCCGGCCAGTGCGGCAAGGTCGTCTACGAGGCGGGCGATCCCGAATATGGCATCTGGTCGGCCGGCATGGTACGGGCCTCATCCACGACATTCCGACGGTGAAGGACCTCGTCACGCGCATGGTCGCGGAAGCCGAGGCGATCATCAAGAATCGCCTCGACCGCATGGCCGGGCTGACGGCAGCACGGGCCGCGGAGTAGGGCTTCTCGAATTCCGTCTGCCGAGAGATTGAAAGTGTTTGAGCGATCACATACGCTTTAATCGATTGGCAGACGGAGGAAGATATGAAGCGATCACTGCGTCTTGCGTTTGGCCTATTTATTTCGGGGCTGCTTATCCCGTTATCTGCGGCACGGGCGATGACGGAATTGAATCCGGAAGGGCCCTATAAGCAGGCCGCTACGGATATGATATTTCCGGTTTCCATTGGTGATTTCAGGCGAATAAACATTATTCGTTATGCTGAGGATGGAACGGATGAGAGTGCCGGATACAACCGTGAAATTCCGATGAGTGAGATTTCGGCGACGGTTTATCTTTTCCCGTCTCCGGGGCTCTCAAGTTTTGGGTCGCCTCAAAACGTTATAGACGACGCCCGCAGTCGTCTTTGTGTGCAACAGTTCCAAGCCATTCAGCGAGAGGTTTCAGGTGCCCATCCTGATGCAAAACTAATCAGTGAGGGCACGGCGAGGCTTGTTCAGGGCGCCGATATCCACATTGGGCATCGAGCATTTTACACACTTACTAACCCCCTTTTCTTCGATCGCCGCGATGTCGCGTCTCGCTCTGACGTTTATGTCTTCTGTTTCGTTGGGGGGAAATGGACTGTGGAATACCGTATCGATTATCCGCAGGACTATGATGCAAGTAAGGAGATTGCAGACTTCATGCGCGAGCTGGTCTGGACGATTCCCCCTGAGAACAATTGAGCGGACCATGAATCAAACATCCGCGACGTAGCAATCTCCGGAAGGCCGACTACGAATTGCTGTCTTTCGTCACGAGGCGCTTCAGTTTGTGCTCGTCGCTGATTTCGATCTCGCGGTAACCGAGTGCGACGAGCCCCTCGTCCTCGAACGCGCGCAGAATACCGTTGACGGTCTTGCGGGAGAGGCCGGTCATGTCGGCCAGTTCGTCCTGACGGATCGGCAGGGTGACGATCCCGTCGATCTTCCTCCATTGGATGGCATAGGCGTGAAGCCGGGCGGCGAGACGGGCGCGGGGAGAGAGCCGCGCGCGTTCGGCGATGATCCTGACCGCCCATGTCAGCTGTTCGGTGGCGAGTTCGGCGAAGTGGAGCCAGAGCGAAGGCAGATCATGCGCGATGGTGGCGAGCGCGTGCTGCGGCACGAAGATGATCTCCGACCTTTCGCGCGCCACCGCCGTCGTCACGCGGTGGCCGCCGAGAAGTTGCGCGGCGAAGCCGAAGATCGCGCCGGGGCCTGAAATATTGACCGGCACGTTGTCGCCATTGTCGAGCGCGACATAGGTCGTGACGGATCCGCTCAGCACGCCGTAAAGCCCGCGCGCCTCGTCGCCCCGGTCGTAGAGCCAGTGCCCCGCCTCGACGGCCGAAACCTGAGCATGCTGGATCAGGCGGCGGCGAAGCTCCGCCGGACGGCGGTTGAACCACGGATTATGGCCGAGCACCGTCGCGATGCGGTTCTGCGGGATGGGCGGCATCGCCATGTCTGCGTCCAGATTGTTACTTTTGTTACAATCTTCTCTGTCCCGACGCCTATTCTCAAGCGCAAAGAGGGATATCCGGGAGGAAAGACCATGACGGCGACGGTGCGGAAACTGACGGCAGGTTGCGGCGCGGAAGTGCTGGGCGTCGATCTCAGGCGGCTGAGCAACAGCGAGATGGAGACGGTGCGCGACGCCTATCGCGACCACGGCGTCATCTTTTTCCGCGATCAGCAGTTGACGCCGGAGGAGCACATCGCCTTCGCGCGGCGCTGGGGCGAGATCGACATCAACAAGTTCTTTCCGGCGAACGGCCAATATCCTGAGATCGCCGAGGTGCGAAAAGAGAAGGAACAGAAGACCAATATCGGCGGTGCATGGCACACGGATCATTCCTACGATCCGACGCCCGCCATGGGCTCGATCCTCGTCGCGCGCGAATTGCCGGAGGAGGGCGGCGATACGCTGTTCTCGAATATGTATGCCGCCTATGAGGCGCTTTCCGACGGCATGAAGAAGACGCTTCAAGGCATGAAGGCCGTGCATTCGAACGCGCTCGCCTTCGGCGCGGCCGGTTTCTACAAGAACAGCGATCAGGCGGGCGGCTTCAAGGGCGAGAGCCTGATCGGCGAGGCGGTGCATCCGGTCGTCATCACGCATCCCCTGAGCGGCCGAAGGGCGCTCTATGTCAATCCCGCCTTTACGACGCATTTCGAGGGCTGGAACGCCTTGGACAGCAAGCCGCTGCTCGACTTTCTCTACGCCCATGCGATCAGGCCGGAATTCACATGCCGCTTCCAGTGGCGCGATGGGTCGGTCGCCTTCTGGGACAATCGCGCGACCTGGCATTACGCGGTCAATGATTATCACGGCGAGCGGCGGTTGCTGCATCGCATCACGATCGGCGGCTGCGCGCTCAACTGAGTCTGTTTTCTCCTCCCTCCCGCCGTGGCAGACTGGCGATACGAGGGAAAAGCCGGACAAACCGGCGAGAGGGAGGAGACCCATGTCGCAAGCGGCTACGAAGACCAGCATTCATGTGACACCGAACGCCGGCGGCTTCGGCGCCGCGATTGCCGGCGTCGACCTCACGCAGCCGCTCGACGCGGCAACGGTTGCGGACATTCGCACGGCGTGGCTTGCACATCAGGTCGTCTGGTTTCCCGATCAGCCGCTTTCGCTTGACGATCTCGAGCGCTTCACGCTGGCGATGGGGAGGTGGGGCCGCACGGATTTCATCAAGCCGCTCGACGGGCACCCGAACGTGCTGGAGCTTCGGCGCGAGCCGGACGAGCGCTCATCCAATTTCGGCGCGGGCTGGCATTCGGATTATTCGTTTCAGGAGGAGCCGCCGTCCGCGACGCTGCTGCTCTCGAAGATCACGCCGCCGGTCGGCGGCGACACGCTGTTCGCGGATCAGTATGCCGCCTATGACGATCTTTCCGACGCGATGAAGCGGATGCTCGCGCCCTTGAATGCGGTGCATAGCGCGGCGCTGCCCTATTCGAAGGAAGGTTTCTACGCCAATGAGGGTAAGGCACGGTCGATGACGATCGTTCCGTCCGACGAGGCGAAGAAGACCGAGCTTCATCCGGTGGTGCGCACGCATCCCGAGACGGGGCGCAAATGTCTCTATGTCAATCGCGTCTATACGATCGGTATCGAGGGTATGACGCGGGACGAGGGCGAGGCGCTGATCGGGTTCCTCACGAAGCATTCGACGCAGGACAAATATGTCTATCGCCACAAGTGGCAGCCCGACATGCTGACCATGTGGGACAATCGCTGCGTCCAGCATTTCGCCGACGGCGGTTATGACGGGCATCGGCGGCTGATGTATCGCACGACGACGGCGGGCGACCGGCCGCGGTAGATATTACCTCCCTCCTTGAGGGGGAGGGTTGGGAGGGGCCCTACCTCGTAAACAGCAGCAACAGAATTCCGCCGATCACGGCGAGAATGCCGATGAGCTCCAGCCGTTCCGTCTTCTCGCGAAAGAGGAAATGCGAAGAGGCGAAGGTGAAGACGAGTTCGATCTGGCCTAGGGCGCGGACGTAAGCCGCGTTCTCGATGGTCATGGCAGTGAACCAGCCCATCGAGGCGAGAGAACCGGCGACGCCGACGAGCGAGCTGATCTTCCAGGCGCGCGCGGTGCCGGCAAGTTGCGACGGCTCGCGCCATGCGAGCCAGCCTGTCATCACGACGGTCTGGATGACGAGCACGGTGACGAGCGTGAAGGCGGCGGGCATCAGGAAATCCGGACGGCCGAGCGACAGCGACGCCGCGCGATAGGAGACAGCGGCGATGCCGAAGGTGGCGCCGGAGCCGAGGCCCATCAGCGTCGGTTTCTCGCCGAGCGAGCGCGCGAAATTGCCGAGCGTCAGATGCGACTTCGCGATCGAGATCGCGACCACGCCAGCGAGGCTGACCAGGATCGCCGCGGCCGCGCCGAGGCTCGGATGATCGCCCAGCACCAGCATGCCGAAGATCGCGGCCTGCACGGTTTCCGTTTTCGAGTAGGTCGTGCCGACGGCGAAGTTCCGGTACGCAAAGAGCGCGACCAGAAGCGCCGTGCCCCAGACCTGCGCCACGCCGCCGACGAGGCAATAGACGAGGAAGGTCCAGTTTGGCACCGGGATCGCATAACCGGCGACCGCGTGCAGTCCCCAGAAATAGACGAGCGCGATCGGCAGGCCGAAGGCGAAGCGCACATAGGTGGCAGCAATGGCCGAGAGGTTGCCAGTCAGTTGCTTCTGCAGCGTCGAGCGCAGGTTCTGCAGAAAGGCGGCGGCAATGGTGAGGGGAATCCAGAGGGGCATGATGTCCTGCGCGGGTTCGGTCCGCGCTTCCACGTCTTCGGCTTGGGGGGCCATAAAGAAAGACGTGGATGGCCGGGTCAAGCCCGGCCATGACGTTTAAAGATGAGCGTGCCCGGTGTGCCGCACATTGATTCCGGAAATCAATCCTCGATGGCGGCGTAAACGAGTTGCTGCATCTGCGGACGGAGCGGGTAGGTCGAGGACGGCATCAACTGCGTCATCAGGATCGCGACGAGTTCTTCTTCCGGGTCGATCCAGAAATAGGTCGAGGCGGCGCCGCCCCAGGAGTAGTTGCCGACTGAGCCGATCGATTGCGCTTCCGCCGGATCGAGGATCACCTGAAATCCGAGGCCGAAGCCCGCGCCTTCGGCGGCGAGTTCGCCGAAGCTCGACAGGCTCATCTCCTTCATCGTGCGTCCGCCGGGAAGGTGGTTCGCGCGCATGAATTCGAGCGTCTTGCGCGAGATCAGACGCGTACCTTCGAGTTCGCCGCCATTGAGGCACATCTGGCAGAAGCGCCAGTAGTCCGTCATGGTCGAGACGAGGCCGCCGCCGCCGGAGAGGAACGGGTTCGGCCGTACATAGGTGCTCGCTTCGCCGCTCGGATCGACCAGGCGCGTTTCGCGCGTCAGCGCATTCTTTTCGTAATTCGCGGTGAAGCGATGGAGCTTTTCCTTCGGAACGGCGAAGCCCGTATCGACCATGCCGAGCGGCGCGAAGATGCGCGCTTCGAGGAATTCGTCGAGCGGGCGGCCGGACAGCACCTCGACGAGATAGCCGCAGACATCGGTCGCGACGGAGTAGTTCCAGGCTTCGCCCGGCGAGAAGAGCAGCGGAATATCGGCGAGCTTCGCCACCATCTCCTTCAGCGTCATGCCATTGGTCGCAGCGCCGCCGATGCCGGCATGACGATACAAGCGGTCGATGGGGTGCTGGTTCATGAAGCCGTAGGTGAGGCCGGAGGTATGGGTCAGGAGATCGCGGATCGTCATCGGCCGCGCCGGCTCCTTCGTCGCCCATGCGGCGTTGGTTCCGCCGGCCCAGACGCGGAGCTTCTTGAATTCGGGGATATAGCGCGAGACTTCGTGATTGAGCTGGAAGTGGCCTTCCTCGAAAAGCATCATCAGCGCGAGGCTGGTGATCGGCTTCGACATCGAGTAGATGCGGAAAATGGAATCGCGTTCCATCGGTTTTCCGAGTTCGCGGTCGCGCTGGCCGATGCTTTCGAAATGCACGATCTTTCCGCGGCGCGACACGAGCGTCGAGAGACCGGCAAGCTTTCCCTTCTCGACATAGGCGCCGAAATAATCGGGAATGGCGGCGAGGCGCGCCGCGCTCATGCCGACATCCTCAGGTCTTGCGATTTTCGTGACGACGTTCATTTCGCTATCTCCCCGTTTTGAATTTTATCGCCTGGGCCGTTTGATCCGGCCCTTGTCATTCAGGATGGTGGGCGGTCCGTGAGCTGTTTCAGCAGGTCTTCGGGCCGGCGCGCCCTGGCGGCGACGACGCCGGTCGTTTCCGTGCCGAGGTCGATCGCTTCCCAGCCTTCGCTCGTTTTTCTCAGGCGGTAGCTTGGACGCATATGGCCGCATCGCACAAGATAGGGCGCGACGGCGTTCTGCTTGTTTTTGCGGAATTCGAGATCGAAAGGAGAGCCTTCCGCCGCGGATTTCAATCTGCGGCGGTCATGTTCGGTCACGAGGTCGCTCGGAAACCGGACGATGCTTCCCACGTTTCTCTCCCGAGGAGATGAGGACGCGGGCAGTCTAGCGCCTGTCGGGGCCGCGCCCAAGAGGGTCAGCGGAAGCAGTTTGCGATATCGCCGAGCCAGCGCTTGACGTTTTCCTTCGAGGGGATCGGCGTCTTGCCGTGCCGCACGAGAATGAGGTCGAGATCGGGAACGACGACCGTGTATTGCCCGTCATAACCGATGGCGGAAAAGGAGCCGGGGCCGGCGAGGCCGATCCACCAATGCGCGCCATAGGGCGCATCCGGCGTCGAGGGCTGTTGCCAGGTCGGCGTGCGGGCGTAGTCGACCCAACCTTCGGGCAGGATGCGCCGCCCATCCCAGACGCCGCCGCGCGCATAGAGAAGGCCGAAGCGCGCGAAGTCGCGCGGCGTCGCGAAACAGAAGGTCGAACCGATGAAGGTTCCGGCCTTGTCGCATTTGGGTTTGGCGCTCTTCATGCCGATCGGATCGAAGAGGCGCTCGCGCATGAAAGCGATGAAGTCGGGGCCATAGGCGTTGGCGGCACGCGCCGCGCAGCGGCTGACGATGTTGCTGGTCCCGCTGGCATAGGCAAAGAAGCTGCCTGGCGCATGTTCGAGCGGGAAGGAGGCGGCGAAATGCGCGACGTCGTCCTTGCCCCTGCCCCAGAGCATTTCGATGACGTCGGACGGGTTCTCCGGCGAATAGTCCTCGTTGAAGGCAAGGCCGCTCGACATGCGCAACAACAGGTCGAGCGTGATCGCGCCGCGCGGGTCGCCAGGCGCCTCGTGCCATTCGGGAACGTCGGCAGACGCATGAATGTCGATCTTGCCGTCGCCGACGAGAATGCCGATCAGCGCCTGGGTGATGCTCTTTGCCTTCGACCATGAGGGGCAGGTGACATCGGGGCCGAACTCCGCGCCGTAGCGTTCATGGACGAGGCGGCCCTTGTGGATGGCGACGAAGGCGTCCGTCTGGCCGAGATCGCCGGGCTCGGATCTCGTGAAGGCGCGGTCGAGCAGCGCGTCGAAGCGCGCGCGGTCCATATGCGCCGGCAAATCTCCCATCGGCCATTCGAGGGTCGGCCAGGGCGTGCCTGCGGGTTGCGGAGCGAGCGGCGGCAGGGCGTTCATGAGAAATCCATTGAAATCGGGCGGCCGGGGGAAATCGTGTGGTCGGGTTTGCAACTTGCCGCGCGCATTTACCGGGAAACAAGTGTTTTTTTAATATCCGCGAAAGGAATGTTGACAATACTTAACGTGCCGGGATTACGGCAATGGTAACAGTCGAGTGCATAATATGGTCGGTCAGATCACTTACCCGCCAGCACAGATCACGAGCACGACGGCCTCGTCGAGCGTGCTGGAAACACCCGCTTCGCCTCCGCAGGGCGGCGCGGACAATGCGAAAAACACGATCGAGCAGCTCAAGACGCGGTTGCAGGCGGTCGTGTCGGACAATCCCGCGGCCGCATCGCGCATCGCGGGTGAAATCGACAATGCCGCGAGAGAATATCGCGCGGCGGGCGGCACCGGTCCCATTCCCGGCGTGCCGGCGCAGGTTTCGCGCCTGCGCCATCAGTCGGCCGAAGACGGGTCCGATATTTCGCAACGGCAGAACGGCGCTCAACTCGACATCAAGGTCTAGCGAGCGATCCGGGCCGATCTTTGGCGTTCTTTTTGGCGCGCTGACAACGGTATCCGTTGTGCTCGGCGCGCGAGCGGCTATCCTCAACCCAAGAAAATCATGGGGAGGACAGGATGGCGTTGCCGCGGCTGCAGATCGAGGGCGAGTGGTTCGAGGGTGAGGACGGCCGGACGCATATTCTGCGCGGCGTCAATCTCGGCGGCGACTGCAAGGTGCCCTTCACGCCGAACGGTCACACCAACATCCCCACCGATTTTTCGGATCACCGCACGGTCTCTTTCGTCGGGCGTCCGTTTCCGCTGGCGGAAGCGCATGAACATTTCGGCCGGCTGAAGGCATGGGGTTTCAATTGCCTGCGTCTGCTGACGACGTGGGAGGCGGTCGAGCACGAGGGTCCGGGCAAGTATGACGAGGCCTATCTCGATTATTTCGCCGCGCTCTGCCGCATGGCCGACGAATACGGAATGTATGTGTTCGTCGATTTCCATCAGGACGTCTGGAGCCGGATGACCGGCGGCGACGGCGCGCCGGGCTGGCTCTTCGAAGCGGTGGGGCTCGACTTCACGAAGTTCCATGCGGCGGGCGCCGCCCATGTGATGCAGTACAAATACGACTTCGCGCGCGGCGGGCGGCAGGAAGACCGCTATCCGACCATGACCTGGTCGCAGAACTACCGTTACCCGGCGAATGCGCTGATGTGGACGTTCTTCTTCGCCGGGAAAGCCTTCTGCCCGGAGTTCACAGTCGACGGGCGCAACGTGCAGGATTTCCTGCAGGATCATTATCTCGGCGCGATGGAAGCGGTGGCGCGGCGGCTGACGGGATTGCCGAACGTCATCGGCTTCGACTCGCTCAACGAGCCGGGCTCGGGCTATGTCGGAAAGCATCTGAGCTATCGCCATGTTGCCAAGAGCGAGATCGATCCCTCGAACCCCAATCCGGGGCTCGCCTGGTCGCCGCTCGACGGGCTCGCCGTCGCGCGCGGGCTCACGCGCAGTATTCCCGACCTCAAGGTCGATCCGGCGCAGATGAAAGTTCTGCCGACGGGAGAGGTACGCGTCAACGAGGCGCGCGTACCGATCTGGCTGAAGGGCGCCGAATGCCCGTTCGAGCGCGCGGGCGCCTATCGCATGAAGGGCGACGATATCGAAGCGGTCGACGAATTCTTCTTTCTGAAGCAGGGCGGCCGCACCGTCACCATGGAACGCGATTTCATGGGGCCGTTCTTCCAGCGTGTCGCGCAGCGCATCCGCGCCATCGATCCGGACTGGCTGCTCTTTGCCGAACTCGATCCGGGCGAGGGACTTGCGCATGGTTTCCCGAAGGACACGCCGCGCGGGACCGTCAATGCGAGCCACTGGTACGACATCGTCACGCTGGCGACGAAGCAGTTCAACTATCCGCGCTGGTTCAATCCGTTTTCGGGCCGTGTGCTGGAAGGCCCCGATGCGATCGAGGGCGCCTATACGCGCCAGCTCGGCTTCATCAAGGAAAATGCGAAGACGCTGAACGACGGCACCGGCGCGCCGACGCTGATCGGCGAATTCGGCATTCCCTTCGATCTCGACAAGGCGGCGGCCTACAAGGCCTGGGCCGCGGGCGATCACGGCCCGAAGCCCTGGGAAAACCACGTCGTCGCGCTCGACCTCATGTACAACGCGATGGATGCGCTGCTCATCAATTCGACGCAGTGGAATTATACGGCCTCGAACCGCAACGATCAGGCGGTGGGCGACGGCTGGAACCAGGAAGACCTGTCGATCTATTCGGCCGACCAGCGCATCTCGAACGAGATCGACAGCGGCGGCCGCGCGCTCGAAGGCTTCGTCAGGCCCTATGCACGCACCACGGCGGGCCGGCCGCTCAAGATGAAGTTCAAGCGCGAGACCGGCGCCTTCCGATACGTCTATGAAGCGACGCGCGAGGGCGAGACGGAAATCTTCGTGCCGCGGCTTCAATATCCGAACGGCTTCACGGTGGAGGTCGAGGGCGGCACGGCGGTGCGCGACGACGCGAACCAGTCGGTGCGGGTGCGGGCGGATTTGCCGGGCAAGGTGGGCGTCAGCATTTCGCTGACCTGACCGTCGCGGCGCTCGCCATGACGGACGTGAGACGGGGATAAGTTCTTCGCGATAAAATTCGCCTGCGGATGAATTTTACGTCTTGACCAGCGTGACGCTGCTTCCCATCTATCCGGTTATATCTGGAGCTACGCCTACACCTCCAGGGCGGCCGTGATGGCGGCGGCAACGGCCGTCATGGGCGCCAGGTAGCGGTGGGCGGCCTCTTCTTCGGTGAGGGCAGAGCCGAAATAGCGCATCGTCATGGCGGCGATGACCTGATGGCCCTGCATGACCGGAATGGCGAGGCCCATGGCGGGATCGCCGGGCATGGGCGCATTCGAGGCGTAGCCCTGCTTGCGGATGCCGGCGAGGAGGCGCGTAACGGCCTTGTCGTCCTTTGCGAGCAAATTCATCCGCGCCTTGGAACTTCGCAATATGGCGAGGATCGTCTCGCGTTCGGCTTCCGGACAGAAGGCGAGATAGGCGCGGCCGAGGGCCGAGAGCAGCATCGGCAGACGCACGTCGAGATAGTCCGGATCGGTCGAGAGCGGACTCTTGTGACGCGTTCCCGCGCGCACGATCATCGCGTCGCCATCGAAGGTTGCGAGTGCGACCGGCCATTTGTGCTCGGCGGTGAAGGCATGGAGGATCGGCCGAGCGATTTCGACGACGCGATCGGAATGCCGGAAACCGTCGGCGAGACGCAGCACGCGTTCGGTGAGGCTGTAGCCGGCGCGGCGGGACACGCGGCGCACATATTTGCCGGCGATCAGGGTTTCGAGCAGGCGGACGAGCGTGGGTTTCGGCAGGCCCGTCAGCTCGTGCAGATTTTCGAGCGTCGTCACCGTCCGATGGTTCAACGCTTCGAGAATCTGGAGCGTCCGGAGGACGGGTTGCACGGGTCCGCTGGTCATGGCCGATCATAAGTCCGTAATGCGGAATTATCAAACTTTCGATGCGTGGCTTCGATCCGGACGGGTCTAGCTTGCCGGAACGGGCGGGGAGGCCCGGGCCTCGGGAGGAGGACATCATGAACGAAGCCGTGAAACAGGCATCGGTCGCGACCGCATCGTTGCCCTTTGACGTGAAGCCGCTGACACCGACCATCGGCGCCGAACTTGCCGGGATCGATCTCGCCAAGCCGCTCGATGCCGCGACGCTCGCCGCGCTGCGGCAGACGCTGCTCGAATGGAAGGTCATTTTCTTCCGCCGGCAGAGCATCACGACCGAGGAATATCTTGCCTTCGCGCGCCAGTTCGGCGACCTCGAGGTGCATCCTTTCGCGCGCAACAAGCCGGGCTATCCCGAAGTGCTCGCGATCACCCATGACAAGGACAATCCGGGCCGCGAGAACACATGGCACAGCGATGTGACCTGGCGCATCGAGCCGTCGCTCGGCTCGGTTCTGCGCGCCGTCGAAGTGCCGCCCTTCGGCGGCGATACGCTCTTCTCGGATATGTATGCCGCCTATGACGGGCTCTCCGACGACATCAAGGCGAAGATCGACGGCAGGATCGCGATCCACGACTTCACGCATTTCCGCGCGCGAATGCGCCAGCGTGGGCTTCCTGAGGCCGAGATCGAGGCGTTCCAGAAGCAATATCCGGTGGCCGAACATCCAGTGGTGCGCACACATCCGGAGACGGGCCGCAAGGGCCTCTATGTCAACGCGGCCTTCACGCAATATATCGTCGGGATGGAACGCGCCGAGTCGGACGCACTGCTGAGGCATCTCTATGCGCAGGCTTCGATCCCGGAATATCAGTGCCGCTTCCGCTGGGAGGCGAACTCGATCGCCTTCTGGGACAATCGTGCCTGTCAGCATTATGCGGTGTCGGATTACTGGCCCGCGATCAGGCGCATGGAGCGCGTGACCATCATCGGCGATAAGCCTTATTGAGTTTTTGGGGAAAAAGCGGGATGAAAAAGATCGCCTATTGGGGCGGCATGATCGTGCTGGGCATTGCGCTCGGCATCGGCTCGGCGAGCTTCATGCTGAGACTCGGCCAGCTCGGCGGCGGCTTCGCCGTCGGGCCGTGGAAGACGGGAACCGATTTCGGCAGCGCCGAGGCCGGCATGTACACGCGGGCGCGGGTCGCGCGCTACGGGCTTCTGGCGCTCGGCCAACAAGAGACGATGTATTACACGGCCGCCCATGACGACGCGGGCGACGCGTTATCCGGCAGCTGCACCTATGTCGTCGAGGGCAAGGATCTCGCCGCGCGATGGTGGAGCGTGACCGCCTATGGGCCGGACAGTTATCTGATTCCGAACGAGGCGGGCATTTATTCCTTCGCCAAGACGACCGTGAAGCGCGAGGCGGACGGGCATTACATCGTGCGCGTATCCGCCGAGCGGCAGGAGGGGAACTGGCTGCCTGTGAAGCCGGGCGAGGGCTTCGATCTCACGGCGCGTTTCTACAATCCGGACGCCTCGGTCTATGCGGCGCCGGGTTCGGCCGAGCTGCCGAGCATCAAGAAGGAGAGCTGCAAATGAAACGCGCCCTGAGCTTCATCGCCGGTGTGGCGATCATCGCAGCCGTCGTTCATGTCGCCTTCGTCTGGGCGCTGCCGCGCGTCATCATGTCGAAAGCGATGAGCGTGATTGCCGGACGGGCGGAAGCGAACAGTTTCGTCGAACCGAAACTCGCGACGGCCAATGCGCGCGGTGTCGTGCGGCCGAGTCCGGATCTCGCCTATTCGATCTGCGTGCTCGACCTTTCCAAAGGTCCGGTGCGCGTGCAGGTGCCGCTGACGGCGCCCTACACGTCGGTCGCGCTCTATTCGCCGACGACCGACAATTATTTCGTCCGCAACGATCGCCAGGCGGACGGCAAGCCGCTCGATCTCGTCGTTCTGCCGAAAGGCACGACGGCGCTCGCCGGTCTGCCCGCCGGCGCGACGGCCATCGAGGCGCCGGCCGACAAGGGCCTGGTGCTGGTGCGGCGCGTGGTGGAAAGCAAGGAGGCTTTTCCGGCGCTCGACGAAGTCCGCAAACAGGCGACATGCGCTCCCATCAAAGGATGAGCGCAGGAGGGAGGGCCGCGTGTCCGGGGAGGGACTCGCGGCCCTGCTCCATCAGCCTTTGGAAAGCGCGCGGTCGAGGACGTTGCGCGTGATCCGGTCGACGAAGGGATTGCCGGCTTTCAGGCCATAGGCCCATTCGGTCGTGCCGGAATTAAAGACTTCGCCCATGCCGCGCTTGAAGGTCGCGAGCACCGCGTGGCCGCGCATCAGGCGCTCGCGATTCTCGGGACTGTCGAAACCTTCACGTGCGCGGGTGAGGACGGCGAAGGGCTCCGGCGGAACGAGGCCGCCGAATTCCGAGCGCGGTTCGCCGAGCGTGACCGGCGCCGTCGCGATGATTTCCAGATTTTCGGGAACGCCGAGACGCGGCACGGCGCGCGGCAGACCGTCTTCGCCGAAGGTCAGCGGGCAGCCGTCATTTTCATAACCGACGAGACGGCAATCATCGCCGAAGACGTCGCCCCAGAAAAGATCGGCGCCTTCGAGCGCCCAATGATTTTCGTTCCAGACCGTATAGCCGCCGATGCCGCGCGAAACGCAGAGGCCGAAGCGGTGATAGCCGCCGAAGAGAAACGAGAGGCCTGTGAGCGAGGCTTCGGGGCGGCCGACCCAGGGGCTCGACCAGAGGCCGGAGGTGAGGTGGCGCTTCGCGGGGTCCGAGGCGAAGGGGTCTTCATCTTCGGCGCGGCCCTTGTAGGCGACGAAGCTCTTGCCACCGTCTTCCCATCGGCATTGCCAGTAGCAGGAGTTGCCCGAGAGAATGACCGCGTGGCCGCCGGCGTCGACATAACGCTCGGCTTCAAGGCGCTCGCCCATGCTCCAGTATTCGCTATGGCCGATGAAGAGCGCGGCAGCGTAGCCGTCGAGCGCGCGGGGCTCGGTTTCGAGATCGTAGTCGGTGAGATAGTCGAGCGCGTAGCCCGCGTCCTCCGCCCAGGCGACGAAGGCATGTTCCCATTTGTCGGTGAAGCCGGCGGGGCAATCCCAGCCCTGGCCGCCGGCGAGAACCTCGTGGATCACTTCGCCGGGCTTCGCACGCTCGCGAAAACCGCGGCGCGTCTCGCTGACGATGCGATGCTTCTCGGAAACGGGTTGCATCATGCCGGCAGGGAAGGGACGGGCGCTCGAGAGGCGCGCCGCGACGACATGCCCGGCGGTGTCGGCGGGAACGGGTGCGGGCGTCGGGCCGCCGATCCAGACATAGGTGTTGGCACCGCCCCACCAGTTGTAGGCCTGATAGGTGTTGGTCGCGAGGACGATGACGGCGCGGGCTTTCGGCGTGACGGATTTGACGACCAGCATGTGGCGGCCGACGGCGCCGTCGGCGCCCTTGAGCAGGATTTCGTAGTAGCCGCTCTTCCAGTCGCCGACGGTGAAGTGGAAGGCTTCAGGCCAGCCGCAACCGTGGATATGGGCGTTTTCGGGCGCGGCATGTTCGCCGACGGCGATGCCTTTTTGAGCGAAGACGATGTCGCGGGTTTTCGCGAGTCGCGCGATCTCGATGTCGCAGGTGCCGCCCGTTGCGGAGAGATGGAGCGCGATGCTCTCGCCCGGACGCGCGCTCAGGCGGTCCGAGTAACCCCAGATCCAGTTGCTCATCGGTGTTCCTCAACAGTATCAGTAACTATCGTTTCGCCGATTAGACACGGGGAGGGGTGGGCTTCGCAAGCCTTGCGTCATTGCGAGCGGAGTGAAGCAATGACGGAGAGATCAAACCTTCTCCGTCACGGCCAATGCGAAGGCGTAGACGAGGGCGACTTCCTTCAGGCGTTCGAATCGGCCGGGGGCGCCGCCGTGGCCGGCTTCCATGTTGATGCGGAGAAGCGTGAGGTTCTTGTCGGTGCGGAGCGCGCGGAGCTTCGCCGCCCATTTCGCGGGTTCCCAATAGGTGACGCGCGGATCGGTAAGGCCTCCCAGCGCGAAGATGTGCGGATAGGTCTGTGGACGGACGTTATCGTAGGGGGAATAAGAGGCCATATATTCGTATGCCTCCTTGTCCTCGATCGGATTGCCCCATTCGTGCCATTCGGGCGGCGTCAGCGGCAGGGAGGCGTCGAGCATGGTCGCCATGACGTCGACGAAGGGGACTTCGGCAATCAGCCCCATGAAGAGATCGGGGGCCATGTTGGCGGCGGCGCCCATCAGCATGCCGCCGGCGCTGCCGCCGTGACCGATGATGTTGCCCCGCGACGTGAAGCCTTCCTTCGCCAGATGCTCGCCCGCCGCGATGTAGTCGGTGAATGTGTTGCGCTTCTTCATCAGCTTGCCGTCGGAGTACCAGCGATAGCCTTTTTCCTTGCCGCCGCGGATATGCGCGATCGCATAGACGAAGCCGCGATCGACCAGCGACAGGCCAGTGACGGAGAAGGAGGCGGGAATGCTGATGCCGTAGGAGCCGTAGCCATAAAGGAGGCAGGGCGCGGAGCCGTCGAGCTTCGTCTCCTTGCGATAGAGAAGCGAGATCGGCACCTGCTCGCCATCCGATGCCGTGGCGTAGATGCGGCGCGTCTCGTAATCGTCGGGGTTGTGGCCGGAAGGGACTTCCTGACGCTTCATCAATGTACGCGTGCGGGTTCCCATGTCGTAGTCATAGACTTCCGACGGCGTCGTCATCGAATTGTAGGAGAAGCGCGTGCGCGTCGTGTCGTATTCGTAGCCGGAGGATAGGTTGAGATCGTAGGCCTCTTCGGCGAAGGCGATTTCGTGTTCGGCATCGTCGGCGAGATTGCGGATGACGATGCGGCTCAACCCGTCGCGCCGTTCGAGCCGCGCATGGTGGTGGCGATAGGCGACATGGGACAGCACCAGCGTGCCCGGACGGTGCTCGACCACATCGCTCCAGTTTGCACGCTCGGGCGCGGTAACGGGCGCTTCCATGATCTTGAAATCCTCGGCAATGCCAAGATTGGTGAGGATCAGGAAGCGCGCGCGATCGGCGTCGTGCTCGATATCGTATTCGACGCCGTGCTCGCGCGGCGCGACGAGACGCGGCGGCGTTTCCGGCGCGTCGGCGGGAACGATGCGCACTTCGCTGGTCTGGTGGTCATGCGTGTCGATGAGAAGGTAGTCGCCGCTCTGCGTCCGCCCGACGCCGACATAGAAGCCGTGGTCCTTTTCCTCGTAGACCAGCGTGTCGGCGGAGGCGGGCGTGCCGACGACATGGCGGAAGACCTTGAGCGGGCGGTGCTCCTCGTCGAGCTGTACATAGAGGAAGCTCTTTCCGAACGCATCCCAGGCGATGCCGCCCGAGGTGTCCGGCACCTCGTCGTCGAGATCCTTGCCGGTCGCGGCGTCGCGGATGCGGATGGTGAAATATTCGGAGCCCTTGCGGTCGGCGGACCAGGCGACGAGGTCGTGGTTCGGCGCGTGATCGACATCGCCGATGCGGAAATAGGCTTCGCCCTCGGCTTCCCTGTTGCCGTCGATCAGGATTTCCTCGGTGTGGCCCTTCTTGCGGCAGAAGATCGCGTATTGCGAGCCCTGCGCGTAACGCAGGTAGTAGGCGTAAGGGCCGTCGGGGGAGGGGACGGAAGCGTCCTCCTCCTTGATGCGGCCCTTCATCTCGGCGAAAAGCGTCTCGCGCAGAGCGGCGACGGGCGCCATGGTCGCATCGGTATAGGCGTTCTCGGCGTCGAGATAGGCCTTGATCGCCGGCGAGAGCGCGGCCGGATCGCGCATCACCTCGCGCCAGTGCTCATCGCGCAGCCAGGCGTAGTTGTCGGTCCGGGTGTGGCCGTGATGGTCGTCCGTTTGCGGATGTTTTTCAGCGACGGGGGCGATGGCGGGCGGCGTGAGGATCATGGGATTTTTCTTTCTGTTGTCATCCCGGCTTCATGCGGGATCCAGGGGCGGCGGAGTCGAGCGCGCAGCACCTGGGCCCCGGGACAAGCCCGGGGTGACACCTTGTTTTATCTCCTACGGCGCTTCCTGCTCGTCGTCGGGTTCGAAGTCGAGGGCGGTGCCGTTCATGCAGAAGCGGAGGCCCGTCGGGGCCGGACCGTCGGGGAAGACGTGGCCGAGATGGGCTTCGCAGGTGGCGCAGCGCGCTTCGACGCGGCGCATGCCATGCGAGACGTCCTCCTTCTCCTCGATGAGGTCATCCTCGATCGGGGCGAAGAAGCTCGGCCAGCCGGAGCCGCTTTCATATTTCGTTTCGGAGCGAAAGAGCGGCGCGCCGCAGGCGACGCAGAAGAAGGTGCCCTTGCGGTGCTCGTCGAGCCAGGGCCCGGTGAAGGCGCGTTCGGTACCGGCTTCGCGCGTCACCTTATATTGTTCGGGCGTCAACTCGCTGCGCCATTCCTCTTCGCTCTTCACGACCTTCGGGTGCGTCTTGTCGGCCATCGGAAGCTCCTGCGCGCGGTCAAAAGGATGCCCGCGAAGATAGCCTCGCGGGCGGCGTTCGGCAAAGCACGAAAAGAACGGGCCCCGCCCATGGACGGGGCCCGCGAGATGTCGGGAGGAACGGGCTTACGATGCCTTCTTCAACTCGTGTTTCAGCGCGCTCATCTGGTCGTGGTCGGCCTTCACCGATGCGTAGCAGGTCGCGATCGTCTGCTTGATCGGCGCCGAGAGGGAGCTGTCCTTCAGGGCATTTTCATATTTCGCCTTGATGTGGTCCTCGCCGCGCTCCACCTCGTTGACGACGCTCTGGTCGTCGCCGGTGACGCTGTTCTTCAGGTTGAGGAAAGCGCGGTGGGCCGACGCGAGAACGGTGCCGTCGTCTTCCGGCGTGCCGCCGAGCGTGCGCACCTGCGATTGAAGATCCGCGGTGATCTGCTTGCGCTGCATCGCGCGGCGTTCGAAGAGCGACTTGAAGGTCGGGTTCTTCGCTTCCTTGCCGGCGTCATGATAGCCGTGCGAACTGTCGAGCGTCGTTTCGATCAGGCCGTTCAGAACATTGATGTCGTGCTTCACGTCGGTCGTCATGAGGGTGTTTCCTTCTGCTGCCATGCGCACGCCATCGGTCGGCCGGGAAGGCCGACGCGTGAGAAGCGCAACGCAATGAGCTGTTATGTCCGCTGATGCCGCATCGGCCAGCGATGCGCATACCCATATAGCGTCTCAGATGGCCGAAGGTTCCCGCGGGACAGTTATATAGTGATGGCCCAAAAAGAAACTGCGCCGCCCGCTGGAAGCGGTACGGCGCAGCGAAGACGCAAAGTGCCTTGCAGGGCTTATTCGAAAACGAGGCTCAGCGTTTCGGCGACCATGGCGGGCTTCTCCTGCCCCTCGATCTCCATCGTCACCTCGTTGGTGAGCTGGTAGCCGCCGGACTTCGGCTGCGCGTCCTTCAGCTTCACGCGGGCGCGGACCTTCGAGCCCACCGGCACCATGTTGACGAAACGCACCTGGTTCGAGCCGTAATTGATGCCGCGCGTCGCGCTCTTGATCGTGCTGACCTTGCCCATCAGGTAGGGCAGGAGCGACAGCGTCAGATAGCCATGCGCGATGGTGGGCATGCCGAGTTCGCGCTTGGTGCGCTCGGGATCGACATGGATCCACTGATGGTCGCCCGTCGCGTCGGCGAACTTGTTGATGCGGTCCTGATCGATCTGGACCCATTCGCTGACGCCGATCTCGTTGCCCTTCTCGGCGATGTAGTCGGCGACGGTGTTGAAGGTGCGCATATGGCTCTCCCATTCGGTCTTGTGAGTATTTCGAAAGGGCCTCGGCGGCCCGTTGGCGGGTAAACTAGCCGCGCGGGCCCGTGCCGCCAACCCGGAATCGGGCGGCGGCCGTCGGGGTTGAAACGCTCAGTGCGACAGGTGGAGGCGGACGCGGCGATCATCCTCGGAATCCGAGGTCAGCGTGTCCTCGAGCCAGCCCCAGGCTTCGCCTTCGGGGACGATCACGATCCTGGAACGGGGCCAGCCCAGGGCCTCGAAGGCATGGGCGACATTCAGCGCCCGCTTGCGGGAGAGCGCCTGGTTCGCCTGAACATTGCCCTGCTTGCTCGACTTGCCGTAGATGCAAATCTGACCCGCCTCGTGGCCGGTGGCGATGCCGTGGACATATTCGATCCGCTCATGACCTTCCGGCTTGATGCGGCTCGAATTGGTGTCGAAGTAGACGTAGTAGTCCTGCGCGAATTCGCGACCCGCACCGTCGTTCTTCCGGCAATGTCCGCCATAGGTCGAAACCTCGTCGGCCTGTGCCGGCGGGGCGGAGGGCAGCATCATGAATGTGGCCGCTGCGGCCAGTCCGGCCGCAGCGAGCGTGAGACGGGCGAGCGTCATGGGATCCTCCATAAAAATTCGGCTGGTTATCTTAACATAACGAACCGAACCGGGGAGAGTTCCGTCAGACGATCTTCGAATCCTTGTTGCCCCAGTAGCGGTCGCGAATGAGGCGCTTGTAGAGCTTGCCGGTGGGATGCCGGGGAAGCTGCTCCTCGAAATCGACCGAACGCGGGCATTTGATCGCCGAGAGATGCTTCTTGCAGAATTCGAGGAGTTCCGCCTCGAGTTCGGGGCCGGCATCGTTCCAGTCGACGGGCTGCACGACGGCCTTCACTTCCTCGCCGAAATCCTCGTTGGGCACGCCGATGACCGCGACGTCGGCGACGCGGGGATGCATGACCAGCGTGTTCTCGGCTTCCTGCGGGTAGATGTTGACGCCGCCGGAGATGATCATGAAGGCCTTGCGGTCGGTGAGATAGAGATAGCCTTCCTCATCGAGACGGCCGATGTCGCCCAGCGTCGACCAGCCTTTCGGGTGGCGGCTCTCGGCGGTCTTCTTCGGGTCGTTGTGATATTCGAACTTGGCGTCGCTTTCGAAATAGATGACGCCTGCCTCGCCGACCGGCAGCTCGTTGCCTTCGTCGTCGCAGATATGGACGATGCCGGTGAGCGCCTTGCCGACCGAGCCCTTGTGGCTCAGCCATTCCTCGGAATTGAGGGCGCAGAAGCCGTTGCCTTCGGAGCCGGCGTAATATTCGTAGATCACCGGACCCCACCAGTCGATCATCTGCTGCTTGACGGGGATCGGGCAGGGGGCGGCGGCATGGATCGCCACCTTCAGAGACGAGACGTCGTATTTCTTCCGCACGTCTTCCGGCATTTTCAGCATACGAACGAACATGGTCGGCACCCACTGGCTGTGAGTGACCTTGTATTTTTCGATGAGCTTCAATGCCTCCTCGGCATCGAAATGCTCCATGACGATGATCGTGCCGCCGAGGCGTTGCGCGGTCATGCACCAGCGCAGGGGTGCGGCGTGATAAAGCGGCGCCGGAGAGAGATAGATCGAATTCTCGTCGAAGCCGTAGAGAAGCTGGGCGAGCATGGTAAGGCCCGTCGGCTCGTCGATCTTCGCGCCGGTCAGCGGATGCTTGACGCCTTTGGGGCGGCCCGTCGTGCCGGAGGAATAGAGCATGTCGGTGCCGGCCGTCTCGTCGGCGATGGGCGTTATCGGAAAGGCGTCGCGTGCCGGCTCATAGGGCTTGTAGCCCGCGATGTCGCCACCGATCGAATAGCAGCGCTCGACCGCCGGGATGAGCTTTTCCGCGACGAGCTGGGCGGCGACCGCCTCCAGCGCCTTCGAGGCGAAGAGCATGCGCGCGCCGCAATCGCCGACGATATAGGCGACCTCGCCGGCCGTCAGGCGCGAGGGCACGCAGGTGTAATAAAGGCCCGCACGCTGCGCGGCCCAGCAGATCTCGAAATAGCGGACATTGTTGTCCGAGAAGATCGCGATGGAGTCGCCGGCCTTCAGGCCCGCCTCGCGAAAGAGATGGGCGAGCTGGTTCGAACGCTCGTCGAGCTCCTTGAAGGTCACGGTCTCGCCGGTCGAGGCCATGATGTAGGCGGGTTTCGATGGCGTCTTCTGCGCGTGAATAAAGGGATGCATCAGGGTCCTCTCCCGGAATACAGAACGACGGAAGGGCATTCCGCCGAGCCGGACTTCGCTTTTGTGCTGGTCCGTTGTTATATCTGGGCCGGACATGCGCCGGCTCTCATTTTGCGTGAAAAGGACCGCAAGATTGGCGCGACGTCAACATGCGCGTGTTGACGCAGGGGCAATGCGGCGCGAAATGCAAAGAATTCAGGCAAATTGCCATCAACAGGGAGAGGAAGCATGGGTTACGAGACAATCAAATACGACGTGGCGGACGGGATTCTGACAATCACGCTCAACCGCCCGGACAAGCTCAACGCCTTTACCGGCCAGATGATGTTCGAGCTGATCGACGCCTTCGACAAGGCGGATGCGGACGACGCGGTGCGCGCCATCATCGTGACGGGCGAGGGCCGTGCCTTCTGCGCCGGTGCCGATCTTTCGGCGGGCGCGAAGACGTTCGACTATGCGGCGCGGACCGACCGGCCGGAGAAATCCGCGTCGCCGGTTCTGCCGAACGGCGAGATCGACTGGAGCCACGAATCCGTGCGCGACGGCGGCGGGCGCGTGACGCTGCGGATTTTCGAGTGCCTGAAGCCCGTCATCGCGGCGGTCAACGGGCCGGCCGTCGGCATCGGCGTCACCATGCAGCTCGCGATGGATATCCGCCTCGCCTCCGAAGACGCAAAATTCGGTTTCGTCTTCGCGCGGCGCGGCATCGTGCCGGAAGCCTGTTCGAGCTGGTTCCTGCCGCGCATCGTCGGCATTTCCCAGGCGCTCGAATGGACCTATACGGGCCGCGTCTTCGGGGCGCAGGAAGCGCTGGACGGCAAGCTCGTCAAGAAGGTCTACAAGGCCGACGAGTTGCTGCCCGCCGCCCGGGCGCTTGCTCGCGAGATCGCGGACAATACGGCGCCGGTTTCCGTCGCGCTAACGCGGCAGATGTTGTGGCGTCTCTCGGCGCAGGATCATCCGATGGAAGCGCACAAGATCGACAGCCGCGCCATCTATGCGCGCGGCGCCTCGGCGGATGCGAAGGAGGGCGTGATGTCCTTCCTCGAAAAGCGTCCGGCGGTCTATCCGAACGAAGTCTCGAAGGACATGCCGTCGTTCTTCCCGTGGTGGGACGAGCGCGACTACGAATGAAATTTGCGATGAGACATGGAGGGCCGGACGAGAGTCCGGCCCTTTTGTTTTCCGCCGCCCGTCACGGGTTCGGCGTGTAGTTCCGGTTCGGCGCCTCGATCGACCAGAGCGGCGTCAGGGTGAAGACGCAAATCCAGAGGATCAGCATCAGCGAGCAGGGGACGAGGAGTGCGTTGAGCGGTCCGAGCCACTTCACCACAAAGCCGGTGATGAGTGCGCCGATGGGGCCGCCGCCGATGGAGCCGAGCTGGAAGGCGGCGAGCATGCGGGCGCGGAGATTGTCGGTCGCGGATTCCTGCACGATGGCGCGCGACTGGCTCATCGAGATGCCGCCGGAGAGGCCCCAGATCAACGCCAGCACATTGACCGCCCAGAGCGGCGGGCCGAAATGCATGGCGACCGTGATGATCGAGCCGGTGAAGCCCGCCAGCATCATCACGCGGCCCTGACGGCGGATCGGGCGGAAGCGCGAAAGCATCAGCGACGAAAAGCCTATGCCGCCGAAGAAGCACATATTGAGGAAGCCGATCGAAAACGAGGTGCCGTGATAGACGTCGCGCACCAGGATCGGGAAGAGCACCAGAAAGACGCCCATGAAAAGAATGCCGGAAAAGAAGCTGTAGAGCAGCACCGGGCGGATGCGCTCGTGCCGCCAGACGGCTTCGAGACCTTCGCGCACGTCGCGGAAGGGCGAGTGGCGCTGGCCAGCGGGAAGGGCCGCCCGCGGCATGGGCGGCGAGACGCCGAGCCGCGATGTCGTGAAGGCGGCCGCGGCGAGGCCGACACATTGCAGCAGAAGAAGCGCCGGCGCGCCGACGACGACGGCGGTGCCGGCGGCGAGATAGCCGAGAACCTGCGCGAGGAACTGGCCGCCCATGACCATCGCGACCGCCCGCTGGATATGTCCGCCGGGCCGCGAGAAGGCGACGCGCGAGAGCATCGCGTCGCGCGCCGGCATGACGTAGCCGCCCAGCGCCGACATGACGAGCGCATAGCAGACCATCAGCGGATAGCTGAGCCAGCCCAGCCAGATCAGAAGGGCGAGCGCCGCGGGCGGCAGTATGGCGAGCAATTGCAGGCGGAGAAGATGAGTGCGGAGTTCGCGCCGGTCGGCCATGGCGCCGCCGAAGAGGCCGAGGATCATCATCGGCAGCATCGAGAGCATCTGCGCGATGCCGACGCGATCCGAACTTTCGTGGAGCACGATGGCGACGATCCAGGGGAAGAGCACGCCCTGGATGCCGGCCGAAAAGAAATAGATCCAGACGCCCGACATGTACCAGGCGAATTCGTTCGGTCTGTCTTCGGCGGCGTCAGCCGCCGGCCCCCCCGGGCGATCCATTCTCGTTCCCCCCGCCGTCGCGGACCGGCGGCGCCGCTGCCGCCCGATCCCGCCCGCGTTCATATCCTGTTTGCCATGACGGCGCGCGCTTCCGCACCGCCGACTGTGAATTTTTTTTGACAGGGTACAGGAAAGCGGCGGTTTTAGCCTCCGGTAAAGGAAGCGCGGCGATAAGGGATGGGCTATGTCCCGTGCGTTCAGCCCCGAGTTCAGGATGCCAACAACAACAGCCCGCGCGCTTGCCGAACCCGTCGAGCCGATCGCGCCCGCCGTCACCTGCGCGGACGTCTTCGATCGGCTTCTTGCCGAGCCGGGTCTGCTCAACATGCCCGTCGTCGACGATGGCCGGCCGGTCGGGCTCGTCAGCCGGCAGGATTTCATGCTGGTCTATGTGCGGCTTTACGGGCGCGAAATCTACGGACGCCAGCCTGTCACGGCGCTGATGAACAGGACGCCGGTCGTAGTGGATGCGAACGCGAGCTGCGACGAAATCAATGCGCGGCTGGTCGATCTCGACGGCAGTTCGCCTCTGCAGGGCTTCATCGTCGTGGAGAACGGCCGCTATATCGGGCTCGGATCATCGGTCGAGCTGATGCGCGTGATGGCCGAGATCAACATGCGCCGGGCCGAGGAACTCGAACGCCAGCGGCGGCGCGCGGAGGCGGCGAGCGAAAGCAAGACGCAGTTCCTGGCCGGCATGAGCCACGAACTCCGCACGCCGCTCAATGCGATCATCGGCTTTGCCGATCTGATGAGGCTGGAGCTTTTCGGCAAGATCCAACCCGAATGCTATGTCGAATATGTGCGCGACATTCACGGCAGCGGCGTTCATCTGCTGCACATGATCAACGAGCTTCTCGACATGGCGAAGATCGAGGCCGGCCGTTTCGATCTCCACGAGGATGTGCTTCACCCGGCCGAGATGTGCGACGAGGTGGCGCGGATGCTGCGTCAGTCGATCGAGACGGCGCGCGTCAGGCTCGACATCCGCGTGGCGAAGGAACTGCCGCGCATGGTCGCCGACGAGCAGCAGATCAGGCGCATTCTGGTCAACCTTCTGTCCAATGCGATCAAGTTCACGCCCGCGGGCGGCAGGATCACGCTGTCGGTTGCGGAACGCGCCGATGGCGGGCTCGAACTCGCGGTGGCGGATACGGGCATCGGCATTCCGCCCGACAAGATCGAGAAGGTGCTGGAGCCGTTCGAGCAGGTCGAGAATTCCTTCACGCGAACACGCGCCGGAACGGGCCTCGGCCTGCCGCTCACCAAGGCGATGGTGGAAGCGCATGGCGGCTGGCTCAGGATCGAAAGTGTGCTCGACAAGGGCACGCGGGTGCGCGCCTTCTTTCCGGCGGAACGCGTGCTGCGGACGTCGGCGACGAATGTGGCTTGAGGAACGGGAAGGCCGTGCGCCTGTCTCCACCACAAGGGTGAGATAGGGAAGGCACTACGAACGGGCGAGCTGCATCATCGAGGCGTAGGTGTGGATCAGGCGGCCTTTGCCGGATGACGCCGCGGCAGCGACCATCGCGGCGGCGATCGTATCGGCGGGGATGCCGCGATAGATGGAAGCCGGCCCGAGGAGCAGAGTGTTGAGGAAGGGCATTGCCGCCATCATCGCCGCTTCGGCGGGGCGGCGTTCCGCGCGCGGCCCCATGATGAGGCCCGGCTGGAAGATATGCGTCGCCTCGAAACCGAGGCCGTTCACGGCGTCTTCCGCTTCGCCCTTGATGCGCGAGTAGAAGATCGAGGATTGCGCGCTCGATCCGACGGCGGAGACGAGAAGGAAGCGCGTTGCGCCGGCCGCTTTCGCCGCCCTTGCAAAGTTCACGACATAATCGAAATCGACGCGGCGGAAGGCGGATTGGCTGCCTGCCTTCCTGATTGTCGTGCCGAGGGCGCAGAAGGCATCGTCGACGCGGATGGCGGGGTTCGCGAACAGGGCGTCGAGCGCCTTGAATTCGACGACCATCTCGGTGAGCTTCGGATGCGTGAGGCCGAGGCTTCGCCGCGTCACGACGACGACGCGCTCATAGGCTGGCGAGGCGAGAAGCCGGGTGAGCAGTAAGCCGCCGACGAGGCCCGTCGCCCCGGCAACCAATGCGGTCCTTGCCGTCATTTAAACCCCGCTGTGTCCGCAAGCGGACCATTCCGCCCGTCGTTGGCCATCCTTGAAGGGTCGCGCTCAACCCCGTGCTGCCGCAAGCTCGAATCTGGAGGGGCCGAAAACATAGGCCTCGGGCTCCACGACGGTCCGGCGAAAAAACTCACCGATCATCGTCATCACCAGCGGCCGGACCCGCTCGTGATTGGCGAAACCATGCGGAAAGCCGGCGAAGATGTGGAGATCGATCTTGCCGCCCTTGTCGCGGACCTCCTGCTCGTAGCGGCGCGAGGTTGCGGCTGGCACCACCTTGTCGGCATCGCCATGCAGGAGCATGACCGGCGGAAGATGTGTGCCGACATGGAAGGTCGGGCTGGCAAGGGCCGCCATCTCTTCGGACACATCGGCACCGGGCAGGGCCTGAGCGGGAACGCTGCCGACGAGAGGCTGCTCACTTCCCAGATGAAACAGGACCGGCGGGTAAATCGCCGCCACGGCCGCGACCGTTGTCGGAATTCGGACGTTGTCGTCTGGTGCATCGAGCCGCGCGTCGCCGGCGGAGCCCGCGGCCAGGAGCGCGAGATGGCCCCCGGCGGAGTGTCCTTCGAGGCAGAGCCGCGCCGGGTCGAAACCGAGTTCGCTCGCATGCTTGCGAGCCCAGCGAAGGGCACGCCGCACATCATGAATTTGCGCGGGGAAGACAGCCTCCTCGACCAGACGATATTCCGGGACGATGGCCACGAAACCTTGCTCGGCTAACACCATTGCGTGCGGAGCCAGCAGGGACCTGTCGCCGCGCCGCCATGCACCTCCATGCAGCATCAGGACCGCCGTGCTGTTCCGCGTGGCGGTCGGATTGTAGATGTCGAGTTTCAGCGGGCGGTTGCCGGCATCGCCGAAAACGACATCATGACGGACGGTACTCATGCGTTCGATATCCTCCCTGCACGAAGGGAAACCCATATCATCTTGGAGCCTCCCCGGTATAGCGCGCTCGGGGCCTTATCATCTGGCCGGAGCGGTATTGTTCGATCGCATGGCCGATCCAGCCCGCGGTGCGGCCGAGCACGAAGATCGCGAGGCCGGTGCCCGGCATCATGCGCAATGTGACGGTCAGCGCGCCGATCGCGAAATCGATACTGGGGCGGACGCCGCCCGCTTCCGACATCACGTCGATGATGCGCTGTGCGCGCAGGAAGGCCGGATCGTCGCCGTGATGCTCGCGCATCATTTCGATGAGCGTCGTCGCGCGGGGATCGCCGTCGGGATAGAGCGGATGGCCGAAGCCCGGCACGAGGTCGCCATTGCGCAGGCGGTTCAGCACCGCGTCCTCGATGTCCTGACGGTGGGCGAGATCGGTGAGGAAGCTTTCGACCCGGCTCGTGAAAGCCGCATGGCGCGGGCCCTGCGCCGCGCAGATGCCGGCCTCGACGGCGGCGTAAAGCGTCGCGCCGGTGCCGGCGACGCAGCGCACGGTAAAGGCCGAGGCATTGAGCTCGTGATCGGCGCAGAGGACGAGCGCGGCGCGAATGAGATCCGCCGCGCGGCGGTCGCCGAATGTCAGCGCGCGGGCGAGCACCTCATGCACGGGCTCGGCCGAGGGTTTGATGCCGGCGATGATGGCCGCGACCAGGCGAAGAAGGCGCGCGCCGGTCGCCGCGAGGCCGCGATCCGTCATGTTATAGACGGCCGGATCGTCGAGGCCCGCCAGCGGCAGCAGCGAAAGGCAGCGCTCGATGCGCGGCGCGGCGGCGAGATCGGCGCCGAGCTTCTCGACCAGCGGCGTCAGGTGCGGGACCGCATCGCGTGTGAAAGGCTGCACGTCGCAGCCCCAGAGGAGCGCCGCCACCTGTTCGAGGCTCGAATTGCGGGCGAGCGCCGTCGCGTTGGACCCCCGGTAATGGAGCTTGCCATCGGCGATCAGCGTGATCGCGGATTCGAGGACAGGCTGCCCGCCGAAATTGAGGGCGGCGGACAGCGCGCCGCGCCCCCCTTCCGCCTGCGGGCTCGCCGGTGCGGTGCCGCTGATCGCGCGGCGCTGCTTCAGCAGGCGCACATCCTCTGCCCGGTAGCGCTTCGCCCGGCTGTCCGGCACGGGCTCCGAGCGGATCATATCTCGGCTTACATAGGCATAGAGCGTCGCCAGGCTGATGCCGAGTTCGGCCGCGGCTTCCTTGGCGGAGAGATAGAGGTTTTCCGGCTGGGGCGCGGTCTGAGACATGGCTGGAGATTATATATATTGATTCGCTTAATCAAGATTGACTGTAATTGTGCAGCGCAACACTTTTAAGTAGCGAGGCCCATTCACGCGGTTTCGCGGAAAGAAGGTGTGAGATGTCCAATACCCAGTTTTCAGCGACGGCATCGGGCCTCGATAATGTGGTCGCCGCCGAGACGCCGCTCAGCCATGTCGATGGCGAGGCGGGGCGGCTCATTATCGCCGGGCACGATGTCGAGGAGCTTGCGTCGTCCCATGATTTCGAGAGCGCGGTGGCGCTGCTGTGGCGCACCGCCGGGCTCGATCCGGCGCCGTCCGAAGCGGATGTCCGCCGCGATCTCGGCCGGGCGCGCGCCGAGGCCTTCGGGCTGGTGCCGGCGCTTCTTGCCGCGACGGCGGGGCTCAGCGTGACGGAGGGGCTCAGGACCGGCTTCTCGCTCCTGTCCGACGAGGGAACGCTCTCGCCGCAGATCCGTGCCGTGGGCGCCGCGCCCGTCTTCGTCGCCGCTCTTTGCCGCCGCGAAGAAGGCAAGGAGGCCGTCGCGCCGGAGGCGGGTGCGGGCCATGCCGCCGACTTCCTCCGTATGCTGAGGGGCAGGCCCGCGAGCGAGGCGGAGGTGACGGCGCTCAACGCCTATCTCGTGACCGTCACCGATCACGGCATGAATGCCTCGACCTTCACGGCGCGGGTCATCGCCTCTACGCGGGCCGGCATGATTTCGGCGATCGTCGGCGCGCTCTGCGCCCTGAAGGGGCCGCTGCATGGCGGCGCGCCGGGGCCGGTGCTCGACATGCTGGACGATATCGGCACGCGCGAGAATATCGATGCGTGGCTCGTCCGCGAAATCGCCAAGGGCGAGCGGCTGATGGGTTTCGGCCATCGCGTCTACAAGGTGCGCGACCCAAGGGCCGACGTCTTCAACAAGGCGGTGATGCTGCTCACCAACGGCAACGAGCGTGTGCGCTTCGCGCGCGATGTCGAGCGGGCGGCGCTCGCGGCGCTGAAGGCGGCAAAGCCTAACCAGAGGCTCGACACCAACATGGAATATTACACCGCCGTGTTGCTCGAGGCGCTCGGCATTCCACGCTCCGCCGTCACCGCCGTCTTCGGCATGGCGCGTGTCGCGGGTTGGAGCGCGCATGTGATCGAGCAGGAGCGCGTCGGCCGGCTCATCCGTCCGCAGTCGCGCTATATCGGGACATGGCCCGACGACAGGGCGGCGTGATGAGCGCGAGCGGCACGGCACGGGCAGGCTTCCTCGCGCAAGTGGAAGCCTGCCGGCTCCTCGGCTCGCCCTTCACGGCGCGGGTTTGCGCGCTGCTCGGCGAGCGGCTTCGGCCGGAGACGGAGTTCGGCCGGCGGATTCTCGGCTGGAGCGGACATCCGGGGCTGGATGCGCTGCCGCTGAGGGCGACGGGCGGGCTCAACGCGCTCGCCCGTTCGGGGCGCTCGCCGGCGCTTGCCGCCGTCTATCCGCCGCACGAGGCAACGGACGAGGCGCTCTGGGCGGCGATCGAGACGGCGATGACAGAACACGATCCGTTTCTCGCGGCCTATCTCGACAGTCCGCCGCAGACGAACGAGGTCACGCGGTCGAGCGCCGTTCTCGGCGGATGTCTGCACATCACCGCGGCGACGGGATTGCCGCTCGACCTCCACGAGATCGGGGCGAGCGCCGGCCTCAACCTCAATTTCGATCAGTATGCCTACGATCTCGGGGATGCGCGCTGGGGTGCCTCCGGGGCGGATGTCCGGGTCGTTTCGCGCTGGGACGGGGCGATGCCGCCGCTCGATGCGCCGTTGTCGATCCGGAGCCGGCGAGCCTGCGACGTCAATCCGATCGATGCGCGGCGGGACGAGGACCGCGCGCGGCTTCTTTCCTATGTCTGGCCGGATCAGGTGGATCGGCTCGGCCGGATCGAGGCCGCACTCGGCTTTGCGGCGCGGGCCGGCACAGTCGTCGAGAAAGCCGATGCGGCGGATTGGGTCGAAGCGAATTTCGGTGCGGCCGGTACGCCGGGCGGCGTGAAGGTTCTCTTTCATACGATCGTCTGGCAGTACCTGCCGCCGGAGGTGAAGGCGCGCATTGCGGCGGCCATGCAGGCAGCGGGTATGGCGGCGACAGCCGATGCGCCCGTCGCCTGGCTTCGCGTCGAGGCGGACGATGTTCAGGGCTCGGCGGGCATTCGCCTCACGCTCTGGCCCTCCGGCGAGGAGAGGCTTCTCGGCCGCGCGGATTTCCACGGACGCCGGATTATCTGGAACGAGGGCTGACGTGTCAGCAGGGCGGCTTCGAGCCGAAGGCGGCGCGGGCGAGTTCGATGGCGGGTTTGTCGAGCAAAGCGGGGCGCCAGTCGGCCTGGTGGACGATCTTCGCGGCAAGCTGATCGAAGGTTTGCGGGCCGGCGACGCTTGCGCATTCGTCGGCGGCGGGCGGCAGGTCGAGCGCCTTTTTCGTGTCGCCGTTTTCGCGGACATAACGGGCGGACGAAAAATAGCCGGCTATGTACTGGCGGCAGTAAAGCGCCGGGCGCGGCGTCGGGCCCTGCGGGTTAATGGTGTATTCGGCCAATACCTGGCAAGCGGCATAGAGATCGCGGCCCGTGGAGATGCGGACATGAGCGCCGGCGGTCGCCGCAGAGGCGCAGGTCACGGTGGCGAGCCCCAGTAAAAGGGTCGCCTTTATCGATGAATTCATTGCAGAGCCTCCTCCCGCCCTCGACAATACCCTTGAACGGGGCAAGCATCGAGGTGGGGAGCGGCGGCGCCGGATTGAAGGGGCTGCCTGAGGGGGAAATGAAGTCTCGGCTGCTCATTTATGGCGTCGATACCTGGCAGGGCGCGTTCGTTTCGCGCCGTGCGGCCGCGTCATGCCCGCATATCGGCGGCGGACGAGAGATCGCCCGCGTCGCGGCGCATGCGAACGGGTTCGGCGGTGGATCGATCGAGCCGCGCATCTTCGGGCTCGGAGACAAGGCGCGCATCGTCTCGCAGCTCGACGACACGGCCGTGCTTCTCAATTGCGCCACGCCCTTCACCGGGACGGCCGGGCCGCTCGTCGATGCCTGTATCGAAACCGGCACGCATTACATCGATCTCGGCAGCGATCGCGCGCATATAGCGGCGCTGCTCGCGCGCCATGACGAGGCCTTGAAAGCCGGCATCGCGCTGGTGCCCGGCGCCTGTTTCGATTTCGCGGCGGCGGATGCGATGGCGGCGCGGCTTGCGGCGATCCTGCCGACGGCGCGGGCGCTGACGCTCGGCGTGAAACGAAGCGGCCGCAACGAGGCGGAGGCGCGCGTTCTCGTCGCGGCGCTGGGCGTTCCGGGCGAAACCATCAGAAACGGGCAGCTCGTCGCGGCGCGGGCCGGGGAGCGGATGCTTGATTGCGATTTCGGGCAGGGCGCGGAAGCGGCGGCACTCGCGCCGTGGCGCGGCGAGGGTCTCGCCTGGCGGCGTCGTGGACCCTATTCGACGATCGAGACTTACGAAGTCCTGCCGACGATGCTCCTGCGGCTGCTGAAGCCGGGAACGCTGCGCGGCGCGATGTTCCGCCGGGGCTGGGGCATGAAGAGGATCGAGCGCCGGCTGTCGCGCGGCCGCGAAGGCCCCTTCGACATCGAATTGCAGCGGAGCCGCGCGGCGGTCTGGGGCGAAGCACGGACACCGGACGGGCGAATTGCGCGCGCCAGGCTCGAGACGCCGGCGGCGGCGATCTATACGGCCGAGGTCGCAGCCCTGGTCGCGCGGAAGCTGCTGGGGGAAGGCGGCGGCGCCGGCGGGCTCCGCCTGCCGTCGGAGATCGGCGGGGCGACGCTCGTCGAAGGGATCGAGGGCGTCACATGGCGGGAGATGGCGGAGGCGGTCGACGCCGCCGTCGACCTGCCGGCATCCGGCGTCGCCTGATCCTTACTGCGAGGGCTGTTCGAGGCCGAGCCAGCGGTCCTTCAGCTTCGACACGCATTCGCCTTCGGAGTACTGGCTCGTGACCATGCGGGCCATGTTTTCGGCCGCTTCGGGCGTCTTGCCGGGTTCTGCGCCGACGGCCTTGGCCATCTGCGAATAGGCGTCCCGCGCCATGTCCTTGGCGAGGATGCGGCAGGGATCGAGCGTTCCATAGCGCAGAAACGGGACGACGATCACGGCCAGCACGACGACAACGATCAGTCCAAGGATGATCCGCATCATATTCCCCTCAATATCCGCTCGGGCCATTCCGGCGGCCGTAGCCATAATCGCTGCCGGCGCCCGGCGCGTTCGACGTGCTGACGCGGCAGGAATTGAAGCCCGCCTTCCAGCCGGCGCGATAGGGCTTGCTGGTGCGCCACATGTCGGGATCGCGGATGACGGTCGAGGGGTTGCCGGCGACATAACCCGTGCCGGTACCGCAGCCCGCCGTATAGCCGGTCTGGTAATCCGGGTCCTGCGTGTCGTCGCTGGCGCAGCCGGAAACCGCGAGGCCGAGACCCAGAAGGGCGGCGAGCAGGGCGGCTTTGTGGACGTTGATGACCATCGTTCTTTTCCTCGAGGCTCCGATTTCGCGGCGAAGCATAGCCGAGTGCGACAGGCGCGCAAACCGCACGCTCGGCACGGTACTGCCTCAGTTTGAATTTCTCTTTTTGTAGGGGCCGCGCTTTGTCGGGACGACCTTCGCGTCGATCCGGGCCAGAACATCTTCAAAGCCAAGGAAGCTCGGGGCGATACCAGCGGCCATTGCCGGGGTCATTTTCAGGCTCTTGTGCGACCGGATGAAGTTATAGAACACGGTGTAGAGCGCGATCATGTGGACGTGGTTTGCGAGCTTCTTGGAGTGGGCATTCGTAAGCCGGGTAAACCGGCGCATGTGCATCCGCATGGAGAGATTGGACCGCTCCACATGCGAGGTCGAGACGCGCTTAATGTTCGGGTTGCCTTCGATCCGGTCCTTGCGGATACCGATGCACTTAGCCGGTGAATAACGGGTTTCCGGGCCAGCCGCGCCTTGGCCGTAGAGCTTAATCAGCATGGCGTAGTCCACGTCCGCGCCGAACGCGCCTTCCACGGCCTCCAGATAAGCCTTGTGGCCGTCCGTCGTAAGCTGGACGCGGTTAGTAAGGCGCGAGCGAAGATCGTCCATGAGGGCGATTGCAGACTGCCCCGAACGGTCGCCAACAAAGTAAGACACGATCAGCTTGCTATCGGCGTCGAGCGCCGTCCACGTCCACACGTCGCCAGCGTCTTCGGGCGCGGCCTTGGCCGTTTTGACGTTCTTTTCCTTGCAGTAATTGAAGCTCCAGATTTCGTCGTACTGAATACGGCTCGCTTTCACGCCGCGCATCATCTCGTCGTGCATCTCAAGCGCGGCCTCGCCAGCTTCCTCAAGCAGCTTGGAAACCGTGTTTAGGCTCACGTCCACAACGCGAGAAATCGACCGCATGGACGATCCCTCGCAAAGCATGGAGAGGATTTGGACGCGCTTCTGGAGGGGCAATTTGTTCATGCCCCTAGTATCTGAACTTTTATGCTTGGCGTCAAGTATTAATTTCTCTACGAAATTAACTTCAGTCCACGGTAGTTTCCGATGGCAGGGGCGCCATCAGAGTTGGAAAGCATGTTCGTGAGTCCGAACAACAGATTTTCAATTTCCGGCTGCGGAACATGCATTTGTTCGGCGATATCCTTTTTCGTGATTTTTTCATTCCACAAGGCCGTCAGCACTTTTTGCCAAACAACCGATTGCTCACGAGCAATCCCGAACGGCTCTGCGGTTCTGTATCCCAACTCTGTGGCTTGAATACAGAACATCCGATATTGCCAGTCAGAGATAATTTCCAACCAACGAAGGCGATAAATCATCGCCATAACGGATACAGACCAACGTTTCTTGGCTTCAATAATTTGATTAAGGGTGTGAACGCGCGGAATTTTTGCAAGCACGTCAGCGGCAGGCATCAAGAAAGAAGAGGCAAATTGGTTTGCTTGATCCTCCGCCTTCCGTCCCTTCGGCCCCCCATGCTTGTGCAACACAAGATGCCCAAGTTCATGCGCTGCATCGAAACGACTGTGTTCAGAGGTTTTCATCATATTCAAGAACACAAACGGCCTTTCGCCTCTCCAAACAGAAAAGGCATCAACGGTTCGTGTATTCTCGGCAAGAGAAAATATACGAATGCCCTTTGCTTCCAATAAATTTACAGCATTTTTTATAGGTTGCTCTCCGAGCGCCCATTCTTGGCGAAGCGAGCGCGCAGCCACTTCAGGATTTTCGCCTGATAGGTCAATTAAATCCGGTTCGGGCAACGCAAAGCGAGCGTCTACCCAATCAGAAAGCGCATAGGCAATTGTTCCAGCCGCGAGGGCTGAATCTCTGTCTTTTGCAGACATAGCGGACATGCTGCGGAAACTGGCCGCATCCGCGACAACTTCATCAATGTCTTCCGCATGAAAAAACTCGACGGGAAAATTCAAGATTGCCGAAATTTTTGCCACAACGTCGTCGGGCGGCACTATCTCCCCATTCTCATAACGCAATACAGTGTGCGGAGTAACACCAAGAGCGCTAGCGAATCCCTTTTTTGTCAGCCCCCGTCTGCGACGGGCGAGGCTGAGTCTTGCAGGCGTAAACATCGCATTTACTTCCGACGAATATTGATCTCAAAGTCTTGTCCACCGCTGTCTATCGGCTTCTCAATGACAATGCGTTCCCATTCACCAGGAGGAAGAATCCAAATTCTTTCGCTGTAGCCTACGAAATAACCTGATTTAAAATCGATCGGTCGAGAGAGTTCTGCGCGGACCAGTTTCCCATCGTCGAATACACAAAGCTGCCAATGGTCGAACGCCCCATCCTTAATTTCTTTTGGATGCTCTGACCGGAACAACTCAAACTGGCTGTTCAAATCCGTAATCTTCTCGGTAGCTGGACCCTTTGGAGTGCGGTTCCTTGGTGAGCGCAACGGATCGCACACGCCATAATCCGCGTTCATGATCGTTATTTTTTTGTGAAACTCATTATGAGAAATATGTTCGACGCCGTTATCGTCTCCCATATCCCATGCCTCGCGGCAGAAGATTTGTCGCATACGCGTTACGCCAGCGTCCCAAGCAAAATATCCGGGAGAGGCTTTGGGGTTGTGATCGGTACAGGAAGCGCGTGCAGCAACCATCGCCTTAACGACTTCAATCCATTGGTCGCGGGTTGAATTGAAGTATTGAGATAAGCGGCGGTCACACATACGCCGATCTTGATGGATAACAGCAGCCATACCAGAATCTCCGCGTAACTTTTTTCAATCACGAACGTGACACCAAAAAGTTACGCGGTCAATAGGCTGCTACTGCTTCCACCGTTTTTCAGCCGCCTTCTTGGCAATCTCCGACCGCTTCTTCTTGCTGAGGCTCTTGGCGCGCGCCGCACCACCCAAGCGGCCAAGCTCGGCGGCGGCGGCATTCTTGCCCGGCTTCACGTCTGGCGTGTCTTCAATCTCGCCCGTCGCGATCTTCATGATCTTGACCGCGTTGCCAATTACATCGGCAGGCCGCTTCTCGCCTTTGGGGCCTTTAGGCATTTAGGACTTGTCCTTGGCAACCTGCCGCGAAACTTCATGGTCATTGACGCTCTCGATTGCACGCGCCATACGCTCCACAAGATCGCCGACCTCTTTCTGTATCGCGGCACGGCTGATGCCTTTCATATCCGCCGCCGCCCAACAAGCAACCGCCTTTTCCTTTGCCTCCGAGGCATCGCCTTCGGGCTCGTACCCGGTGGCATGGATATTCTCTTCTATCCACGCCTCTACAAATTCCGCTGCTTTTTCAGCCATGCTATCTCCTGTGCTTTCCGCTAAGCATATAGGAGTTAGATGCGCTGGGCGACACCCGGTCAAGAGCCGTCAGATTTCAAACTGAGGCAGTACCCTCGGCACGACGTTTCAGATCATGTTTCAGACAGGCGCTGCCGCACGAAGGTTTCGATGCGGCGCCTGCCCGCGGCCGCTTCGGGAAAGGGCAGCGGCACCAGAGGCCAGGTGTGGCAGAGGCCGGATACTTCTTCGTAGTCGAGCGGCGCATTCGCGCTCTTTGCCCGTTCCGCCAGGTGACGCATGTCCGTGACGAGGAGATCGCAGTCGCTGCCGAGCATCAGCATGGGGGGAAGGCCCTCGAGCGGCCCGTTCACCGGGCTGATCCAGCGATGCTCCAGCGGCAATGCGCCCGCATACCAGCGGGCGGCGGCGAGAAGGCCCGCGCGCCTCAGCATGACGTCGTGAGGTTCGATCCGTGCCTGTTCGGGCGCGCTCATCGTGCCGTCGAGCCAGGGGGAGATCATGACGAGGCCGGCGGGCATGACGAGACCTTGTTCGCGCGCCTCCTGAAGCAGGGCAAGCGCGAGGCCGCCTCCGGCCGAATCCCCCATCACGATCACGGGAGCGTCTTCGCGGATTATCTCGCGATAGAGAGCGAGCATGAAAGGCATGGTGGTGCCGACATCGCTTTCGGGCGCGAGCGGATAGCGCGGAACGATGAATTCGAGCCCGAGGGCCCCGGCCAGGCGCGCGATGAAAGTCCAGTGCGGCCCCACGGCGGGTTCCACATAGGCACCGCCGTGAATATAGAGGATCTTGCCTGCCCTGCGGGAGCCGGGCGCGATCCGGAAGATTTCGCGGCCCTCTCTCAGCGTCTTCGTGACGGCAAGGTTGCGGCGCGGAACCGGCGCGGCAAGCGGTTTCGAGCGTAGTCGGGCGAGATAGGGGCGGAGGGTGTCCTCGCTCACCCAGGGCCGCCAGAGGCCCAACCGGTTCAGCAGAAAGATGGCGAGACGGGCACGAAGGGAAGGCATTCGGTTCTTTCGGAGCCTGGGTGGGAAAGAAAGAGGGGCGTCGCCCCCCGTACTTATAGTTTACGACCTTTTAATGCCGACAATGTTCAGATGGGCTTTGGCGGGCGGGCACGGAACGGTGTCCGCGCAAGGCAACAAGTCGCGACCATGGCTTCGATCGCTATTCCGGGCAATATGACGACAGACGCTCCGGCGTCGCCGGGGACGCATGCGCGCGATCTGCTGCTGAGGCGGCTCGCCGACCTCGCCGTGTTGCCCGCCGGACACATCACGCCCCAGGAGCGCGGCCTTGTCGACATGGTGATGGCGGCCGCCGTCTCGCGTCTCGACGATGCGCAGCGCCGCCGGCTCGCCGAACGCATCGCATTGCTGCCGGAAGGCCCGCGCGAACTGACGCTTGCGCTCGCCCGCGATACGCTCGCCGTCGCCGAACCTCTGCTCGGCCTTTCGTCCAGCCTCAGCCCCAGCGATCTCATCGGCGTCATTCGCGAGGCGGGCGCCGACCATGCGCTGGTGATCGCGGGGCGGCGGTCGCTGCCGCATGCGGTCGTCGACGCGCTGATCGAGCATGGGAATCCTGACGTCATCTGTCGGATGCTCGCCAATCCGGGGGCGTCGATTTCCACCGATGCGATCGAAGCGCTGGCGCGGCGGAGCGGTAGCGAGCCCGAATTCGTGCCGCTGTTGCTCACGCGGCCGGAACTGACGGCGCGCATGGCGTTGCTGATGTTCTGGTGGAGTCCGCCCGCGATCCGTTCGGAAATCCTGTCGCGTTTCGCGGTCGAGCGGCGGATGATGCATGTCGCGTTGAGCGATCTGATCGAGACGGGACTTGCCGCGAGCGGCGGCGACGAGGCGCTGCGCGTGGTTCTGTCGCTGGTGCGGCCGCCGCGTCTTTCCGCCCGGGCGCATTTCGGACAGCTCGCGCATCTGGTGAATAGCGGCCGGGCCGGCGATTTCATCGCCGCGCTGGCGGATGCCGGGCGCGTTCGGCCAGAAACCGTCATCCGCATCGTCAACGATGCGGGCGGCGAGCCGCTGGCGGTGTTCGCCAAGGCGATCGGGCTCGGACGCAGCGAATTCGGCGATCTCGTCGTCCATGCGGCGACGGTCCGCGGCGGCGCGGTGCCCGCGCGCGGCGATATCGAGCGCATGGTCGCCGTTTTCGATGCGATCTCGATCGATCGCGCCGATCTCGTTCTGCATTCCTGGGACTGGTCGATCTCGAACGAAGCGCAGATCCTGATGTCGTCGGACATCTAGGGCGGCGTTTATTCGGCGGCGGAAGCGGCGGCGCGCCCGGCCGTGTCCTGCGCGAGATCGGAGGCGTGTTCGGGCGGCTGGAAGGCCGGCTGGTTCACGATGTCTTCCAGCTCGCGCTGCGCCTTCTGCGCGGTCGCGATGATGTCGCCTTCGGCCTTGTCCACCAGATCGAGAACGTCGCGGACGCCCGCGAGCACACCGTCGAGCCAGCCATCGGGATTGCAATCCTGCGCTTTCAGGGCGACGGCGTCGGCGGCCAGCGTCGTCACAGTGCGCCGCACCGCGGCGGTATTGAAGTCGACGGGCCCCGTGACGAGATCGACCAGCATGCGAACCTGCGCCCGCACGCCGTCGACCAGCGCGTTCCGCTCGCGCAGGCGCTTGCCTGTTTCATCGGCAGGCGGCGCCAGATCGTCGAGCGAGACGCCGAGGACGCGGGCGACGGAGGCCATGGTGCGGAAGGTACCGTCCTTCTTGCCGGTTTCGATTTCCGACAGATAGGCCGGGCTGATACCGGCGGCGCGGGCGAGTGCGACCGCCTTCAGCCCGCGAAACTCGCGCCATACGCGCACGGGATTTTCACCGTCGGCAATGCGGCGTGCGACGCCGGCGGGCGCGCCGCCGAGACGACCGGCAAGCGCCGCGCGCGTACGGGTAAGTTCGCTCGCGGCTTCGCCGACATTGGCCAGTATTTCATATTCATCGACGGGAACGAGCACGAAGAGCGGCTTGCCATCCGGGCCGAGCACACGCTGACGGGAATTGTCGGCGGATTTGCCATTGCCGGAATTATCTGTGGACCCTGAATCGCTCACGAATTTTTGCCCCGTTCGTCGCTCGCGCCCCTTTCCGAAACCGGATTTCGCGCAACGCTGCCGTGAGATAGCCGATTCGTCGCGTTCATGGGTGGGTTTCCGTTCTACCGACTATGCAACTTGACCGACTGACGAACTTGTTCGACGGAAGACATACGCGACGGACCGACGGCTTGCATCCTCGGCCAAGCCCGCCATGATGTTGTCACAAGATCGAAGCATAGGCGGTGGGGAATGTCCATGGAGCGCGCGCGAAAGCCGAAGACGATCGACGAGTTGAAAGCGCTGGTGACGAACCGCGCGAAGACGCGCGGTGTGTTGTCATTGACGGAACGACGCGCGGCGATGGACCGCAACATCGAAATCTTTCCGGTGCCCGCGGGCGTTACCATTGCCGCCGTCGATCTCGATGGACTGAATGCCGAATGGACCACGGTCGATGAAGCGGCCGACGCGCCGGTGCTGCTTTATTTTCATGGCGGCGGATATACGCAAGGCTCCGCTCTCTCGCATCGTCCCATGACGGCACGTCTCGCACTCGCCGCGCGGTCGCGCGTGCTGAGCGTCGATTATGCGCTTGCGCCGGAGAACCCGTTTCCGGCCGCGGTCGAGGACGGCATCAAAGCCTATCGTTGGCTTCTCGCGCAGGGCCATGCACCGGAGGAAATAGCAATCGGTGGAGATTCTGCGGGCGGCGGGTTGACGGCGGCGGTGCTCGTCGCGGCCCGGGATGCCGGGCTTCCCATGCCGGCGGGCGCCGTTCTCCTCAGTCCGTGGACGGACCTTACCTGCGACACGCCGACCTACGAGACATGCGCGACGCTCGATCCGATCATCAGCAAGGAAGGGATCGACGAGCACGCGCGGGCGTATCTCGGCGGTGCCGATGCGCGCCATCCGCTCGCCTCGCCCAATTTCGCCGATCTCCGGGGATTACCGCCCATGCTGATCCATGTCGGCAGCGACGAGGTGCTGCTCGACGATGCCCGCGTACTGGCCGCCCGGGCGCGGGCGGCGGGCGTTGCGGCCGAGATCGAAGTCTGGCCGGGCATGATCCATGTCTGGCATGCCTTCTACCAGATGCTGCCCGAGGGCGAGGCGGCGATCGAGACGCTCGGCACATTCCTGCGGGAGAGGTTCGCCGTGGCGGCCAGGGCCTAGCTCAGCTCCGCCAGCGGAGCGTGGCGGGTTTCACCGGATTTTCGAAGGGGCGGCCCTGTTCGCCGGCTTCCGCCCATTCGGTCTTCAGGCGGTGATACCACTTCGCCTGCACATCCGAGTCGTTGATGAGCATCAGGCGCGGATCGAAGCGCAGACCTTCCTGCTGGAGGTCCACCATGTCGCCATCCTGCTTCAGGAAAGCGCGCATGAAGGGACGCAGCACCGGCTTCAGCACCGAGAGGAGCGGCATCGTCCAGTAAAAGGACTGGGTGATCTCGGTCGTCTTCTCGTCGACGGGCGTCACGCAGGTGAGGCCGACGAGCCTGTGACGACCGGCCGAGATACGCTCGATGCGGATGCCGGGCAGGCGGAAGGAAATTTCGGTGCGCGGGGCGCCACCGAGAATTTTATAGGCGAAGGAATTGCTCGATGGCGCGTGCTCGACCATCGCGAAGCCGAGTTCCGACGGGGCGAAGGCCTTCGCCTTTTCATGGATCGACTTCTTCGAGCGCCAGTACCAGGAGCGATGCACGAAAGGACCGTGGGCGGGGTCCATCAACCCGATGACGGCGTGATCGACATGGCAACCGAAGGTCATCGTCTCGCGGATATTGGGGGCGCGGTCGCCCGCGAAGCCCGGCATGAGCGGCGGCTCGATCGCCGGCGGAAGCTCGGCGCGCTTCTCGTCCGCCACGTAGATCCAGATGTTGCCCTGGACCTCGCGGACGGGGTAGCGGCGCACGCGGATGCGCGAAACCTCGACATCCTGACCGGGAACCAGAGAGGGAATTTCTGCGCAGCGTCCGTCGGTCGTGAATTTCCAACCATGATAGGGGCATTCGACGGCCGCGGCGCCGCAGCCGCTCGTCTGTGCGTCATAGAGATGACCGGCTGAAAGCGGCACGCCGCGATGCGGACAGATATCCCGTAATGCGAAAGGCTCGCCCGTCGTCGCGTCGCGGCCGAAGAGGATCGGTTCGCCCAGCAGGATCCTGCGAATCATGGCGCCCCGTCGGAGGGCTTCGCCTGCCATGCCGAAATACCAGATGTCTTTCAGGAACACATGAAGCTCCGACCTGTCCAGAAACGGCGGCTTCACTTGCCGCAAGTCAATATGCGCGGCCCGCAGCATTTCGGCCAAGCGGTCATACGCCGCAGCGCCGGCATCGCGCCCGCGCGCGAATATACATGGGATATCAAGCTAAACCGAAATGGGGAAGGCGCCGCAGGGGCATGCCTGCGGCATTTGTATTAGGTTCGCCTGCATTTGAATCCTGATCTCGAATATTTTACTAATCTCGTCCTTTGTATTCTTTTGACAGCGTGACTATTGCTGCCGGGAATGCCAATTGATATAAGGACGCCGGCGTTTTTAACTTTGACTTACTCTTTGGCTGTGTTGCGGCGCGGATGATCGGCGGGGACGATATGAGCGAAAAGGCGGAACTGATCGGCATGACGGCCTCGATCGTGTCGGCATATGTCGGGCACAACAGCGTGGCGGCCGAGGAGCTTTCAGGCTTGATCCACAAGGTCTATGTGGCTCTCGTCCAGGCCGAGAGTGGCGCCGCGCCAGCCCAGACCGAACGGCTGGAGCCCGCCGTGACGGTGCGCAAGTCGATCACGCCGGATTATCTGATCTGCCTGGAAGACGGAAAGAAATTCAAATCGCTGAAGCGCCATCTCCGGACACATTACAATTTGAGCCCGGACGAATATCGCGAGAAGTGGAATCTGCCGCGCGACTATCCGATGGTTGCGCCGAATTACGCACAGGCGCGTTCGAAGCTCGCCAAGAAGATGGGGCTCGGCCAGAAGGGCCGCCGCACCACCACCCGCCGCGGCTCCCGATAAGCGGGCTTCGGCCCCTGAACTCCATCTCCGGTCAACTCCCCGGTCATCTCCCGTCGCTGTGGCGCCCGTGCAACTTGCCAAGGGGCGTGGGCGGACTCATGATTAACGCATGTGATTCGCATGCGGCTTTCCGGTCGCATGCCGCTTCCGGGGGAAAAGATTATTTCGACCGCCGCCGAACAGGCCATCCGTGCGCAGCTCATCATTCCCGAGCAGCAGGAACTCTTCGACTACTGGCGTTCGAAATGCCGCGACGGCCGCTTTCCCGGCAGGTCCGATATCCAGCCAGCCGAGTTGAAGGCGCTGCTTCCCTGCCTCAGCCTGCTCGACATCGTCGATGAAGGTTCGCTGCGTCTGCGCGTCCGCCTTGCCGGAACGCGGCTGCGCGATTATCTCGGCGTCGAAATCACCGGCCATTATCTCGACGAATACGATCTCGGCGACCAGAGCGGCTATTGGGATGCTGCCTATCGCGAGGTCATCGCGGCGGGCCGTCCGGCGCAGGGCGTCGTCCCGCTGACGCCGTGGCGCCAGCCTCATATCTTCCAGTTCTGGCTCAGGCTGCCGCTCGTCGACGCGGAGGGGCGCATCGTCATGGTGCTCGGGCATGACGCCTTCCTGCAGTCTGAAAAGGCGCATGCGCTTGCGAGCCGCGCCAATCTCCGGATCGCTTGAGTTCGACCCCGTGAACGCGGCAGACTGCGGAGCCGCCGCCATTGCCGGCGGCGGACCATCGCGGCGCAACCGGAGTTCTTTCATGTTCGCATCTGTCACATATCGAAGCGTCCGGATCGGCCTTGCGGCGGGCCTGCTGCTCGCGGCCGGCATCGGCGGCGCGGCGGCGGCGACCGCGAAGATCGAGGAAGGAACGAAGGTCATCTCGAAAGGCCAGTCGGCCGAATTCAAGGTGATGGCGCCACGGGACGCCTCTTCCGAGCTTTCAGCGTGGTGCGAGGTGAGTGCGGCGGGCGTCGCCAAGCTCACCTTCGACGGCGAGCATTACATTCCCCTGTCGGACCCGACCGTCGGAGACGCGACGACGCTGCAGCCGGGCGATAGCAAGCGTTATGAGCTCAACGGCACGATCGAGAAGAACAAGGGCGATGCCTATATCGCTTTCGTCTTCACCGACGTACCGCAGGCGATGTGCTTTCCCGGCATGCAATGCGGCAATGCGGCCGGAGGCGCCGCCCAGACCGTCAAGGTCGCCTGCGGCAACCGCTAGGGTCCCGGAGCCTTCTCACAGATAGCGAATGAGCATGACGACCGGTGCGATCCAGTCGGGCGCCGGCAGCGGGCGCGCCTGCGCGCCGGGATCGGGCGGGACGAGCAGATAATTTCCGTCCACTGACGAGATGAAACGGCCGAAGCCGCTTGCTTCCCCGTCGACCTCGACGATGCAGTCGCGGCCGAGCGCGCGGGCGGCATCCTCAGGTGCGAGCCGGTCGGCGATGACGACATCGCCGGCGCAATAGGTTCCGACATTGGCGCGGAACCTCAGCGCGATCGGATTGCGGGCCGGCGCGTCGAGCATCAGCGTTTCGTCTCCCTCGGCCAGTTCCGTGTCGAAGAGGCCATTGCGACCGATCTGGCCGATGCAGGGGATATGCGCCGAGCGCGGGTTTCCCAGCAGGTCCGTCACCGCGACGCCGAGGGCGGCCGCGAATTTCTCCAGCCAGTCCGTCGAAACCGTCATGTCCGAGGTCTCCAGCCGGGAAACGGTCGCGGCGGTTGTACCGACACGGCGGGCCAGTTCGGCCTGTGTCAGGCGCCGCAATCGCCGGAAATGCCTGATCCTGGTCCGCATGACGTGTTCCTTCTGTTTCGAAATGGCACAGGAAATTACACAAACTTATCCCCGGTGTTTACGGAATGCGTAATTTTTCCATAGGAACACACGATTGTTCTCGTAATGTTCCTATAAACATCCGTCAAGCGGCTTAGGAGGGGATGAGATGCAGGTTGGAATTGCGGGTCCGTTCAGCGGGTTCGGCGAAACGAGACGGGCGGCTTTCCTGGGATTCGACGGTCATCTGACCCGGCCGACGAGGCCCATCGAGCGCCCGACGAAAGAGGAGATCGACGGCGCGGCCCGGGTCGCGCTGACGCAGGAAATCGTCGCCCGGGCCTTCGACGTGCCGGTCGGCGAGCTGCGCGCCTCCACCCGGCGCAAGGCGCAGGTCGCATTGGCGCGACAGATCGCGATGTATCTCAGCCATGTCGCCTTCAGCCTCAGCCTTTCGGCGGTCGGACAGCATTTCGGTCGCGACCGGACCACGGCGGCCCATGCCTGTCGCCAGATGGAGGACCGCCGCGACGACCGCGATTTCGACCTGCTGCTCGATCGGCTCGAGGGCGCCATTCGCGCCATGCCGGTGACGGACATGCTGCAATGAGGGACGCGGAGCGCGAGATAGAGCGGACGGTGCGGCGGCTCTTTCCCTGTTTGAGCGAAGACGGCGCCCATGTCGCTCCATTGCCGGACGGGGGCTTCGGCGTTTTTTGCGGCGGTCAGGCACCGGTGGCGACGGTCGAGGCGCAAGCCTGGGCCGCGATCGAAAGGCGGGATCTGGTCGAGCCGGCTGGGGCGGGCGGATGGCGCCCCAGCGCGGCGGGCATCGCCTATTGGCGCCGGCTCACGGCGCGATCCGATCCCTTCCGCGCGCAGCATCAGCTTCCGGCGCTGAAGCCTGTCGATACGGAGGACGGCGCTGTCGTGGTTGAAATCAACGAAGGAGAAGCGCCGCTTGGCTGGCTGCGGCGGCGCAAGGGCGCGGACGGGCAACCGCTCGTTTCCGATGCGCAGCTTGAGGCGGGGGAGCGCCTGCGCCGCGATTTCACGCTGGCGGGGATGGATACGCGGGTCACGACCGACTGGTCGCTGGCCATGACGGCCGATAGCGGCGGCGGACGAGGCGGGCGCGATCCGGCGGATGCGAGCGACCGGGCCCTTGCGGCGCGCCAACGGCTGGCATCGGCGCTGCATGCAGCGGGGCCGGGACTTTCAGACATTCTCGTCGCGGTCTGCTGCCAATTGCAGGGGCTCGAAGACGCCGAAAGGAATTTCCGCTGGCCACGCCGTGCTGGCAAGCTGGTGCTGCAGATCGCGCTCGACCGGCTCGCCGCACATTACGGATTGAACGGGAGAAGTCCCGCACGGGATGGATAGTAGGAGCAACGTATCAGGACGGGGCAACGGAAAGCTGCGCGCGGGCATCGGCCTGGATGCGGCCGACCATCGAATAGAGGCCGTTGGAGCGCTGCGGGCTCAGATGTTCGTCGAGACCGAGGCGGGCGAATATCGATTTCGGATCGATGGCGAGAATTTCCGCCGGCGTCTTGCCGGAATAGATGCGCATCAGGATGGCGATCAGTCCACGGACGATGTGGGCGTCGCTGTCGCCGCGGAAAACGATATGCGCACCATCGGCGGCGGGACGCGCCTCGCTGACCAGCCAGACCTGGCTGACGCAACCGGGCACCTTGTTGGCGGGGGAATGCTCGTCCGCGCTCAGGGGATCGAGCTCGCGTCCGAGCTCGATCACGTAGCGGTAGCGGTCTTCCCA
>CAISYL010000049.1 GCA_903889655.1 uncultured Alphaproteobacteria bacterium
CGCTGGAGGAAGCGTCGATGGATCTCGGCGCCGATGCCTGGCAGACGTTTCGCCGCATCACCTTACCGATGATCTCGACATCGCTGGTCGCGGGCGCGTTGCTCGCCTTCGCCCTTTCTTTCGACGAGGTCATCGTCACCACCTTCACGGCCGGCGCGCAGAACACCCTGCCGCTCTGGATCTTCGGCGCGATCCGCCTCGGTCAGCGCCTGCCCGAGGTCAATGTGGTCGTGCTCTTCGTCATGGCGCTGACTTTCCTGCCGGTTCTGCTGGCCTACAGGCTGACGAACCAGGCCGGACCGATGGTCAAATAGCCTCGTTTTCGAACTTATCCCCGGTCTTCCGGCTCCCCGCATACTGCACGAAAGGCAGATTGCGAAAGGAACCGACATGCCCGTACCGTCGAGATGGAGCGATATCCGCATTCAGGGAGGCCTGAGTTACATTCCCGGCGAAGGCCCGTTCTGGCAGGGAACGGAGGCGCGCCCGACCGGATGGTGGCATCCGAAAGCGGTTCTCGCCGCGGACTTCCTGAACTTGCGCTGCATGCGCGGGAGCACGGAGATCGCGCTCGCCTCGGCGCTTGCCACCACACGTTCCTCCGCGCATCTGCTCGCCAATGCGGCGGGCGTCTACCAGAGTTTTGCCGCCAATGCGCTGGCGGCCTCGGCGGGTGTCGGGGCCTATATCGGCGGCCAGATCACCAACATGGCCTATCCATCGGCCGATCTTTCGGACCCTCGCTGGGTGAAGACGGGCCTGTCGGTTTCGGCGAAGTCCGTTGCCGTTCTCGGTGCTTCTGCCAATGCGGCGCTGACGGAAGACGGCTCGACCGGCTCGCACGGCGCGACCATGGGGTCCGCACCGCGCCCCATATCGACGGCCGGTCTTCATACGGCTTTCTTCGGACTGGAAGCGGGAACGCGGCGGTTCGTTCAATGCGTGGCGGGGGGTGGGCTCACCTCGTGCTTCATCACGATCGATACGCAGACATGGACGGTGACCGAGACCGCCGGTGCGCAATATGTCGCGCATCGGCTGCTCGGACCCTATGCCGGTGGCGCCCGCATTCTCGAAATGACCGTCAACAACGCCGGCGCATACGCCGTGGCTTTGGCGATCAACGGCAGCGGCACCGGAACGCCCGGCATCGCCGCGCCGAGCTATGCGGGCAATGGCTCGACGATCATCTGCTGGGGTATCGGCGCGACGCCGGGGCGCTTCTTCGGTCCCTGCATTCCGACGACGGCCGGGACCGCGACGCGCTACGCCTCCGATGTGAAGGCCATTGCCTCCGGCGGCGAACCATTTGCGGGCTTTGCCGTCAATGCTCTTGGGGCGGCGATGTCGATGCTCGCCGCCATCAATCTTTCCCGGCTCGGCGACGGCGTGGTGCGGCATGTCGCGGAATTGTCGGACGGAACTTCCGGCAATCGCCTGCGTCTTTTCATCGACACGGACGACAAGGCCGCCGCCCAGGTCGTATCGGGCGGGACGGTGCTTGCAACCGCGAAGCTCGGCTCGGCCCTTGTCGCGGGGCGCGGCGTCCTTGCCGCAAATTTCGATCCGGCGAACGGGCTCTACCTCGTGCGTAAAAGCGGATTGCAGGATGCGGCCGCGAACTTCGGCGCGGTGCCTGCCGGCCTCAATCTTCTGAAGCTGGGCTCGGGACAGGGTGGGCTCTATCTCAACGACATTGTCGAGCAGGTGCAGGTCTGCCGCGCCCTGACGCAGGCCGAAGCGCGCGGCTGGGTGCAGGCTGCCTAGGACATCGAAAGGAGGCGAACATGACGACGATCACGACCTACAGGATTGAGGACGACAGCGAGGAGGCGTTGTGGGCCGCGCTTTGTGCCGCGAGCAACGGCAAAGCCGAGCCCTATGCCTTTGCCGGCGAAGCGGGCGAGCGGGCTTTCGATGAAGCGAGGGTCAGGCTTCCGTGGCTCGACGACGCCGGTCGCTGGGCAAGCGAGGTCGCGCTGGTCGACAGTGCAGACGCATCGCTTGCCGCAATGGCCGCGAAGATAACGATCGATGACGGTCAGGCGGCGAGGGGATAGAGCGGCACATGCCCGAGACCGCCATAGAGATCGAAGCCGCGCTGGAGCCAGTCGTTGATCGCATCGTCCTTTGCGAGAAGCGGCAGCGTGCAAACGGCACCGGCCCAGAGGAAGCCGCCAAGCGCGATGTAGTCCGCATAGTTCGGCGTTTCGCCGCCGAGAAATGGCGTCTGGGCGAGTGCTGCGCGCATGGGGCGCAGCGCGTGGCGAAGCTCGGGCAGGCGTTGCTCGCGGCCATCGACGAATTGTTCGAGAGTCTTTCCGCCGATCCGCTTCTCGCGGCTCTCGCGAAAATAGGCGCGGTCTTCCGGCCGCGCGTGATTGTGAATATCGAGAACGCAGATGGCGAACATGCGGTTCACGACTTCGAGGCCGAACCAGGCGTCGAAGAATTTGACCATCGCGCGTTCCTGCGGCGAAGAAAAGATCGGACGGGTGGGATATGTCTTGTCGAGATAGTCGGCGATGACCCAGCTGTCGCAGACGGTCGCCTCGCCATCCTCGATGATCGGCACCGTCCGGTATTTGCCGCCGCAGAGTTTGGGAATTTCGGTGAAGCCGGCTGGCGCGGTCTCGTAGGCAAGGCCCTTGTGCGACAGCGCATATTTGATGCGCCAGACGAAGGGGCTCAGTGCACGATTGTCGCCGGTGACGAGTTCGTGAAGACGGATGGACATGTTTCCTCCCCGAAACCTACAGCAGAAACGAGACGGGGTGGCGCTGCCACCCCGTCGGTCGCGTCACATATCGCGGAAGCTCTTGCCTTCCGCGACGAGCTTTTCCAGAAGTGCGGCGGGCTTGAAGTCGTCGCCCATCTGCGCCTGGAATTCCTTCATCTTGGCGAGCACCTTGTCGAGGCCGACCGTGTCGCCGTAGAACATCGGGCCGCCGCGATAGACCGGGAAGCCGTAGCCGTTGATCCAGACGATGTCGATGTCGGAGGCGCGGATCGCCTTGCCCTCTTCGAGGATCTTCGCGCCCTCGTTCACCATCGGATAGATGCAGCGCTCGAGGATTTCCTGATCCGAGATCGTGCGGCGGTTGACGCCCTTCTTCGCGGCGTAATCGAGAATGATCTTCTCGACGACGGGCGAGGGCTTCGCATTGCGGCTCTCGTCGTAATCGTAATAACCCGCGCCCGTCTTCTGGCCGCGGCGGTCCATCTCGCAGAGCTGATCGCGGATCGTTTCGCCTTTCGATTTCTCCTTCGACCAGCCGATATCGAGACCGGCAAGGTCCGACATGGCGAAGGGGCCCATCGGGAAACCGAAATCGTAGAGCACGCGGTCGACATCCCAGGGCATCGCACCTTCGAGCACGAGCTTCTGCGCTTCGCGCTGACGCTGGGCGAGGATGCGGTTGCCGACGAAGCCGGGACAGACGCCGACCAGAGCGGCGATCTTGCCGATCTTCTTGGCAATCTGCATCGAGGTCGCGATGACCGGCTTCGACGTCTTGTCGGCGCGCACGACTTCGAGAAGCTTCATCACGTTCGCGGGCGAGAAGAAATGAAGGCCGATGACCGCTTCCGGACGCTTCACGGCGGTTGCGATCTCGTCGATGTTGAGTGCCGACGTGTTGGTCGCGAGAATGGCGCCTTGCTTCACGATCCGGTCGAGCTTACCGAAGATGTCCTTCTTGATCTCCATGTTCTCGAACACGGCTTCGATCACGAGGTCGCTGTCGGCGAGATCTTCGAGGGCGAGCGTGCCCTTGAGGAGCGACATGCGTTTTTCCACGTCCTCCTGCGTCATGCGGCCCTTCTTCGCGGTGTTCTCGTAGTTCTTGCGGATCGTGGCGAGGCCGCGGTCGAGCGCGTCCTGCTTCGTCTCGACGATGGTGACGGGGATGCCGGCATTGAGGAAGTTCATCGAGATGCCGCCGCCCATCGTACCGGCGCCGATGACGCCGACCTTGGCTACCGGGATCGTCGGCGTGTCGGCTGGCACATCCGGCAGCTTCCAGACCTGACGTTCGGCGAAGAAGACATGACGCTGAGCTGCCGACTGCGTACCGGTGACGAGTTCGCGGAAGAGCTTCTGCTCGACCTTGATGCCGTCGTCGAAGGGCAGGTTCACGGCCGCCTCGATGCACTGAATATTGTATTCAGGCGCGAGGAAGCCGCGGAACTTGCGGGCATTGGCTTTACGGAAATTCGCGAAAATCTCAGGGTGGTTCCGCGCGGTCTCGACCTTCTCGTTGAGGTCGCGCACCTTCTTCAGCGGACGCTTCTCGGCGACGAGCTTCTTCGCAAAGGCAATCGCCCCTTCGCGCAGCTTGCCTTCCTCGACCAACTCATCGACGAGGCCCATCTCCTTGCAGGCCTTCGCGCCGACATGGCTTCCCGCCGTCATCATTTCGAGCGCCTTTTCAGGGCCGACGATACGTGGCAGACGCTGCGTTCCGCCGGCGCCGGGGAGAAGGCCGAGATTGACTTCGGGGAGACCGCATTTCGCGGACGGAACGGCGACGCGATAATGGCAGGTGAGGGCGACCTCGAGGCCGCCGCCAAGCGCCGTGCCGTGGATCGCCGCGATGACAGGCTTCGGCGCATTCTCGATCATGGCCTGCGCATCGAAGAGGCTAGGGCCCTTCGGCGCCTTGCCGAATTCGGTGATGTCGGCGCCGGCGATGAAGGTCTTGCCGTCGCAGATGAGAACGATCGCCTTGACGTCGGGGTTCTCTATGGCGGCCTTGATGCCGTCATTGATGGCGGTGCGCACCGGCGCGGAGAGCGCATTGACGGGCGGCGAATTGAGCGTCAATACGCCGACCTCTCCCTCGATCGTCAGATCGCCGACTTCGTTGATGGCAGCCATGTTCGCGCTCTCCCTGGTCGTTTTGTTTGTTCTTGCGAAGTTTCGAGACATGCTACCCTATAGCCCAAACGGAACCGAATAAAGCAGGGAGGAGGCGGCGTTTTCGGCGCCTCGAACAGAATTGAACAAGGGCAATCCAGCACTGAACGAGAAGGACGCACCGTCGGCGATTTCCGCGATCCAGCAGGGCTTCGAGCGCAGCGGATATATCTGCAACAGCCAGATCGCGACCTCGATTTTTCTGGCCGAGCGGTTGCAGAAACCGCTGCTCGTCGAAGGTCCGCCCGGTGTCGGCAAGACGGAGCTTGCAAAGGCGACGGCCGAACTTCTCGGCAAGCCGCTGATCCGGCTCCAATGCTATGAGGGGCTCGACGAGGCCAAGGCGCTTTACGAGTGGAAATACGGCAAGCAGCTTCTCTACACGCAGGTGCTGAAGGAAAAGCTCGGCGACCTGATGCAGGGTGCGAAGGGATTGAAGGAATCCATCACCCGGCTCCATGAATTCGACGACACGTTTTTCAACGAGGAATTCCTCGAGCCGCGGCCGCTGCTCAAGGCGCTGTGGCAACCGGGCGGCGCGGTGCTTCTCATCGACGAACTCGACAAGTCGGACGACGAGTTCGAGGCCTTCCTGCTCGAGCTTTTGTCGGATTACCAGATTTCGATTCCCGAGCTCGGCACGATCAAGGCGCGCACGACGCCCATCGTCTTCCTCACCTCGAACAACACGCGCGAGATCGGCGACGCGCTGAAGCGTCGCTGCCTGCATCTCTATATTCCTTTCCCGGACACGGCGCTCGAACAGCGCATCATCAGCGCCCGCGTGCCCGAGGTGGAAGAGCGCCTGCGCAACCAGCTTGTCGCCTTCGTGCAAGGTCTGCGCGGTCTCGACCTGAAGAAACTGCCGGCGGTAAGCGAGACGATCGACTGGGCGCGCACGCTGGTACTGCTTCATGCGCGCGAACTCGATGCGGAGCTGGTGCGCAGCACACTGAACGTGCTGCTGAAGTTCCAGGACGATATCGAGAATGTCGATTCCGAGATCAACGCGCTGACGACCAAGGCGCTTCAGGCCGCGCAGTAGCAGGCCGACATGACTGAAGTGGAACAATGACCGAAGTCCTCGGCGATTTCATCCGCGCGCTCAGGGCGGCCGATATCCGGGTCTCGACCTCGGAGTCGATCGATGCCGGCAATGTCGTCGATCTCGTCGGGCTCGGCGAGCGCGAGATACTGCGCCACGCGCTCAGTCAGGTTCTGGCGAAGAGCGAGGACGAGAAACAAGCCTTCCGTGAGACCTTCGACCGCTTCTTTGCCTTCGACCAGTTCAAGGCGAAGCCGGAAAATGCTGCGGCCGAGCGGGAAGAGAGCGAGCCTGGTTCGGGCGAAAGCCAGAACGGCTCGGGCGGCATGCCGGGGCCGGGCGGCGGCGGCACGGAAGGCCAACCTTCCGGCGGCGCGCCGGCGCCCGAAGACCTCATCGCGATGCTCGAAAGCGGCGATCAGGCAGCGTTGCAGATGGCGCTGGCCGAGGCCGCGCGTCAGGCGCAGCTCAATCGCATCCGGCTCTTCACGCAACGCGGCATGTATACGCGCCGCATGATGGAAATCATGGGCCTCGACGGGCTCAATGACGAGATCGAGCGGCGCGAGCGTGCCGATCCGGCGGGCGCGCAACGCCTCGCCGATGCGCGCGACGCCTTGCGCGAGCAGGTGCGCGACTATGTCGAGAAACAGCTCGAGATTTTCACCGCCAATGCCGGGCGGCAATTGCGCGAGGAAGTGCTCTCCCAGGTGCGGCTCGGCAATATCGACCGCAGCGACATGAAGATCATGCGGACGCTGGTGGCGAAGATGGCCAAGCGGCTCGTCGCGCTGCATTCGCGCCGCAAGAAGGTCGAAAAGCGCGGCCAGCTCGACATGCGGCGCACGATCCGCGCGAATGTCGAGTTCGACGGGCTCTTTTTTCATACCGTCTGGAAACAGCAGAAGATCGACCGGCCGAAGGTCATGGCGATCTGCGACGTCTCGGGTTCGGTCGCGCAGGTCGCGCGCTTCCTGCTGATGTTCCTTTACAGCCTGCAGGAAGTGCTGCCGCGCGTGCGCTCATTCGCCTTCTCCGGCCAGCTCGGCGAGACGACCGAGCTCTTCGAGCGCGAGCGCAAGATCGACGAGGCGCTGACGAAAGTGCTGCGCGACTTCGGCGGCGGTTCGACCGATTACGGGCAGGCCTTCGTCGATTTCGAGCGGCTGGCGCTCGACGACATCGACCATCGCACCACGGTGCTGATCCTCGGCGATGCGCGCTCGAATTACGGCAACCCGCGCGGCGACATCCTGAAGAAGATCCATGCCCGCGCGCGCCGCGTCATCTGGCTCAATCCCGAACCCAAATCGCTGTGGAACTCCGGTGACAGCGAGATGAAACGCCTCGCGCCCTATTGCGACACGGCCAAAACCTGCGCCTCGCTGAAGGATCTGGAGCGGGTGATCTCGGAACTCCTGCGCCACGCCGCCTGACGGTTGGCAGCCGCAGGACATTTCCGCTAGAGTGAATTGTCCCGTTCTGGTGCGAAATCGGCGGCCGGAAACGGGCACGGGGCCTGCACGGGGCTTCCTGTCAATGTCGGTCTGAAGCGAAGCTGCGAGCGGCAGCATCGTATTCAGCCATCTGCGTGTGGTTCGGGGGCAAGGTGGTTAATTCCAGACGGTTCGGGGGGCTCCTCTGTCTCGCGCTGGCGCTCGGCGTGGCCGCGCCGACGGGCGCGCAGGCACCCTTGCCGATTTCGCCGCTTTCGCCGCTGACGCCGCCCGCGAAGTCCGAACCCGCTTCGGAGCAGACGCATTATAATGTCGTGATTTTCGGCGACTCGCTTGGCGATGGCGTCTGGGCCGGGCTCTACCATGTCCTGCACAAGGACAAGCGCTTCAGCGTGATCCGCAAGTCGCGCGTCGCCACGGGCTTCGTGCGCAAG
>CAISYL010000050.1 GCA_903889655.1 uncultured Alphaproteobacteria bacterium
GGCGGCACATGAAGGCGGAAGCCGATGCGCATCTCCGCGCCGCCTTCAATCCCGAGCAGATCTTCGGCCTGCGCGCCTCCTTCTTTCTCAATCTCTGGTTCACGACCTATGAGGAAGCGCGGGCCGCGCTCGCCGCGCATCCGCGGCGCTTTCTCTTTCCCTACAGAAGCCAGTTCGTCATCTGCGACGCAGGGTTGCTGGCCGATCAGGGGATCGACGCCGCCGATCCCGACTGGGAGCTGATCGGCCGCGACTGGGTCCGCCCGCGCGACCCGGCCGCGCGCGACCGCCTGTCGGCGCGCATCGCGCGGCAATTGTCGCAGGCGAGCGAGGTCCAGCCATGAAGGGCGATCGCAGGAAAGAGATCATCAGGGCCTGGAAGGAAAAGAAGGCGTCGCCCGGCATCTATGCGCTGCGTTGCGCCGCGACGGGCGAGGTCTGGGTCGCGCCGAGCCGCAATCTCGATGCGCAGCAGAACGGCATCTGGTTCACGCTGCGCATGGGCACCCATCCGAACAAGGTGCTGCAATCCGTCTGGAATGCGCAAGGCGAGGCGTCCTTCGCCTATGAGATCGTCGAGCGTATCGAGGACGAGGATCTGACGGGCTACCTGCTCGACTCCATATTGAAGGAGCGGCTGCAGCACTGGCGTGCAACGCTTGGGGCGGGATTGGCGGTGGGTTGAGGGCGGGAAAGTGAGCCCTTACCTCTCCGACGGACAGCTATGCGCCGGCATCGGCTCGAGGCCGAGCTTTTCGAACATGCGCGCATCCTTGTCCGCTTCCGGATTCTTGGTCGTCAGCAGCTTCTCGCCGATGAAGATCGAATTTGCGCCGGCGAGGAAGCAGAGCGCCTGCGTTTCCTCGGACATGTGCTCGCGTCCGGCAGAAAGGCGCACGACGGACTTCGGCATGATGATGCGGGCGACCGCGATGGTCCGCACGAAATCGATCGGATCGATCTCTTCGGAATGACCGAGCATCGTGCCTTCGACCTGCATCAGCTGGTTGATCGGCACGCTTTGCGGATGTTCCGGCAGGTTGGCAAGCGCAACGAGCATGCCGACGCGGTCGTCCTTGCCTTCGCCCATGCCGACGATGCCGCCGGAGCAGACATTGATGCCCGCCTCGCGGACGCGCGCCAGCGTTTCGAGCCGGTCGGCGAAGGTCCGTGTCGTGACGATCTCTTTATAATAATCTTCCGACGTATCGATATTGTGATTGTAATAGTCGAGGCCCGCATCCTTCAGGCGCAGCGTCTGCTCGACCGAGAGCATGCCGAGCGTCATGCAGGTTTCCATGCCCATGGCCTTCACGCCTTCGACCATCGCGCAGACGGCGTCCATGTCGCGGTCCTTGGGCGAACGCCAGGCGGCGCCCATGCAATAGCGCGAGGCGCCCGCTTCCTTGGCCTTGCGCGCTTCCTCAAGCACACGCTCGACTTCCATCAGCTTCGTCGCCTTGAGGCCGGTCTCGAATTTCGAACTCTGCGAGCAATAGCCGCAATCCTCGGGGCAGCCGCCGGTCTTGATCGAGAGCAGCGTCGATTTCTGCACCTGGTTCGGGTTGAACCAGCGGCGATGGACGATCTGCGCCTCGAAGACGAGATCGTTGAAGGGGAGGTCGTAAAGCGCCTGCACTTCGTCGCGCGTCCAGTCGTGACGCAGCGTATCCGGGCTCGTCCGCGCGGTGACATGGGCGGCGGCGTTCTCAATGCGGGTCTGAAGGGTCATGGGACCGGGTTTTCCCTTGAAGCTGTGGCGCGTTCGGGCGAAGCATAGGCGGCTTTCCCCGCAATGCAAGGCAGGCTAGCCTGACCCGCACGGGGCGCCGGGCGGAGCCTGAAAGCCCAATAGAACCAGAAAGTTACCCGATATGCGAGCCGTTCGTTGCGTCAATTACGGTGAACCCCGCGATCTCAAGGTCGAGGAGCTTCCAGCGCCCGTGCCCGGCCCCGGCGAGGTTCTGCTCGCCGTCGAGGCGGCCGGCCTCGGCTATGTCGACGCGCTCTTCGTGCGCGGCACCTATCAGGTGAAGCTGCCGCTCCCCTTCATCCCCGGCAGCGAGGTCGCCGGCACCATCGAGGCGCTGGGCGAGGGGCTGCCGGGCGAGCTTCTCGGCACCCGCGTCATGGCACTGTCGCCGAAGGGGGCGCTCGCCGAAAAGCTGGTGCTGCCATCGGTCGTCTGCTCGTCCATTCCCGACGAGATGAGTTCGGAGGCCGCCGCCGGTTTCCTTGTCTCCTATTGCACGGCGCTTTACGGGCTTGAGACCTGCGGCAAGCTGCAACCTGGCGAAACCGTTCTCGTGCTGGGCGCCGCCGGCGGCGTCGGCATGGCGGCGATCGATGTCGCCAAGGCGATGGGGGCGAAGGTCATCGCCGCTGCCTCGACCGCCGAGAAGCGCGCCGCCGCAAAGGCACATGGCGCAGACATGGTGCTCGATTATTCCGATCCCGACTGGCGCAAGGCGCTCGATGTGCTGACCGAAAAGCGCGGCGTCAACGTCGTCTACGATCCGGTCGGCGGCCAATATTCCGAAACCGCCTTCCGCTGCCTCGCGCCGGGCGGCCGCCATCTCGTCGTCGGCTTCGCCAATGGCGAGATTCCGAAACTGCCTTTGAACCTTGCGCTGCTGAAGCGGTCGTCGCTCGTCGGCGTCGACTGGGGCGGCGAAATCCGCGCCAATCCGAAGACGAACATCCCGCTGATGCACAAGCTCACCGAATGGGTCGTCGAAGGTAAAATCCATCCCGAACCGACGGCGAGCTTCCCACTCGAAAAGGCGGGCGATGTGCTGCAGGACCTTCTCGAACGCCGGAGCATCGGCAAGCCGGTCATCCGGGTGAATGCATGATGTCTTCACTTGACGCCTTTGCCGCCTCGAAACTCGCCCAGCTCGAGGCGCGCAATCTCCGTCGCCGGCTTGTTGAGACCGACCGGCGTGAGCAGGCTTACGCGATGCGCGACGGGCGGCAGCTCATTTCCTTCTGCTGCAACGACTATCTCAATCTCTCGCAGCATCCGCGCGTGAAGGCCGCCGCCATTGCAGCCATCGAGACCTATGGCACGGGTTCCGGCGCCTCGCGCCTCGTCACCGGCAATCATCCGCTCTTCGGCGTTCTCGAAGCGCGGCTGGCGAAACTGAAGCAGGCGGAAGACTCCGTGATCTTCGGCTCCGGCTATCTCGCCAATCTCGGCATCGTGCCGGCGCTGGCGGGGCCGGGCGACCTGATCCTCGCGGACGAACTCTCGCATTCTTGCCTGTTGATGGGCACGAAGCTCTCGGGCGCGCAGGCGCATATCTTCCGCCACAACGATCTCGCCCATCTCGCCGAACTTCTCGCCGCGCATCGAGGGGCCGCGCGCCATTGCCTGATCCTGACCGACGGCGTCTTCAGCATGGATGGCGATCTCGCGCCGGTGCATGAGATGGCGGCGCTCGCGCGCATGCATGACGCCTGGTTCATGACCGACGATGCGCATGGCATCGGCGTCGTCGGCGACGGCCGGGGTTCGAGCTTCGTCGGTGGGGTGAAGGCCGATGTGCCGCTCCAGATGGGCACGCTGTCGAAAGCCATCGGTTCCTATGGCGGCTATCTCTGCGCCTCGAAAGTGGTCTGCGACTTCATCCGCACCCGGGCCCGCACGCTGATCTATTCGACGGGCCTGCCGCCCGCCTCCGTCGCTGCCGCCATCGCGGCGCTCGACCTCATCGAGGAGAGCCCGGACTTCGCGAGGAGCGCGGTGAAAAAGGCAGCCCTCTTTGCCCGCGCGCTCAATCTGCCTGCGCCTGAAAGCCCGATCGTCCCCCTGATCCTCGGCGAGGCGGAGGCGACGCTGAATGCCTCGGCGCTTCTCGAAGCCGAAGGCTTCCTCGTCACCGCGATCCGTCCGCCAACGGTTCCCGAGGGAACCGCGAGGCTCCGTTTCACGTTTACGGCTGAGCACAGGGACGAAGACATTCTCCGCCTCGCCGGTCTGGTGCGCGAACGCATTCTGCCCCGCCACGCCGCCGAGTGAAGAAATAGAAGATTGAAGAGAGCCACCTCTTTACCTCCCCCTTGAGGGGAGGTCGAAAAATCCTTTGGATTTTTCGGGTGGGGGTGCCGAGCGGAAAGATGGGAGAGTCTTTGTTGGAAGGCTGCTTCCCCCACCCGAGAAATCCGCGTGCCGCGAATTTCTCGACCTCCCCTCAAGGGGGAGGTAGATAGGGGCGAGATTTCGTCTCCACGGAAGGCGCGCATGACCACCATCTTCGTCACCTCGTCGGGCACCGATATCGGCAAGACTTATGTGTCCGCGCTGCTCGTCCGTCAGCTTCTCGCGAAAGGACTTCCCGTCCGCGCGCTGAAACCCATCGTCAGCGGCATCGAGGAGCAGACTTTTGCCGCCAGCGATCCGGCGGCGCTGCTGGCCGCGCTTGGCGAACTCGTCGAGTTCGACAATGCGGAACTCGTCTCGCGCTGGCGCTTCACGGCGGCGCTCTCGCCCGACATGGCGGCGCGGCGCGAGGGCGCGGAGATCGACTTCGGCGAACTCGTCCATCACTGCCTTGCCCGCGCGGCGCTGCATGACCCTCTCGTCATCGAAGGCGTTGGCGGCCTGATGGTACCCATCGACGACAGCCATACGGTTCTGGACTGGATGCTGGCGCTGAAACCGGCGGATGTCGTGCCGCTGCTCGTCGTCGGTTCCTATCTCGGCACGATCAGCCACACGCTGACGACGCTCGACGTGATGCGCCGCAACGATCTCGAACCCCGCGCCATCGTGGTGAGCGAGTCGCTTTCCGCGCCCGTGCCGCTTGAGGAAACCGTCGAGACGATCCGGCGCTTTGCGAAGCTCGACACGATCGCGCTCCCGCGCAACGGCGAGCCCGATCTGGCGGGATTGTTTATCTGATCGGTAGCGCCATTTCCGATGCCGTCACCCCGCGCTCGGCGCGGGGTCCATCTTTGTTGGATACGCTGAAGAAGATGGATGCCGGATCAAGTCCGGCATGACGAAAACCGGAACGGAAGCCTTTACTTCGGTCCGAACAGGAACCAGAGGATCAGTCCGAGCACCGGCAGCAGCAGGATGATGACGATCCAGATCGCCTTGGCGATCGGCTCCGCGCCGCTCTGGGCCACGCGGATGATGGCATAGATATCCGCGACAAGAATGAGCAGGCCGAGAAGCCCGCCGTAACCGTGACCCAGCATCATGTCGACGCCTCCTTGAGAAAAACCGGTCCTCAATCTAATGCGTCCGCGCCCGGAAGGTAAGGCCTAGAGCAATGCAGGCGTTGCAACACCTTCATGGGTCAGCAGCCATTTCTTGGTCGGCAATCCGCCACCGAAACCCGTCAGCGTGCCATTGGAGCCGATGACCCGGTGGCAGGGTACGATGACGGGGAGGGGGTTCTTCCCGTTGGCGAGCCCGACCGCGCGCACCGCATTCGGGTTGCCGATGATCCGGGCAATATCGGCATAGCTCCTGGTCGCGCCGAAGGGGATTTTCTGCAGAGCGCGCCAGACGCCGAGCTGGAAATCCGTGCCCTTGGGCGCGAGCGTCAGATCGCCGAAATCCGTCCGCTTGCCGGCGAAATATTCCTCCAGCGCCTTCACCGCATGGCCCAGATGCGCGCGCGCCGCGTCGGAGCCGCGCGTGTCCGGGAACTCCCGCTTCTTCTTCTCGCCCGGGAAAACCACGGCGACGAGCCCATCCTCGCTCGCGGCGAGCCTCAGCACGCCGATGGGTGTCTTGAGGCTCGTAACCGCGAGCTCGCTCTTCGTCGCGGCCGCGGGGCTTCTTTTCGATGTCTGTTTCATCTCTTCCTCCATCAATCGGCGGCGAGAGCGGCTGCTTCGATCGCCGGGACCATCCACAAAAGCAGCGCCGCATAGCCACGCCATGGCCGCCAGTCCTCCGCCATCTGTTCGAGCGCCCGTGTCGCGATCGGTGCGCCGTTACCCGCCGACTTGCGCAAGCCGAGATCGGAAGCGGGGAAGGCGTCGGGCTCGCCCACCGCACGGAGCGCGATGTAATGCGCCGTCCATTCGCCGATGCCGGGGACTGCGCAAAGTTCGACGATCTTCTCGTCGAGCGTCTCGCACGGATCGAAATTCACCTCGCCTCGCGCCACGGCGCCCGCAAAAGCTTTCAGCGCCGCGATGCGTCCGCCGGTAAGACCGAGCCCGGACAGGTCGGCGGCGGCGAGCGCCGCCGGCGCGGGAAAATAATGCGAGAGTGATCCGTCCTTATGTGTGAGCGGCGTTCCGGCGCGCGCGACCACGCGGCCTGCGAGCGTCGTCGCTCCCTTGACCGAAACCTGTTGTCCGAGGATCGCGCGTATGCCGAGTTCGAAGCCGTCGAAAGCGCCGGGTACGCGAATGCCGCTTGCGCGGGCGAGCCTCGGCCCAAGCCGCGCATCGTTTCTGAGCGCTCCGGCGATCGCCTGCGGATCGGCATCGAGGTCGAAGAGCCGCCGGATGCGTGTCGCGATCTGGCGGATCGGCAGCACCCCGTCGCCCTGAATGCGGATGGAAAGGGCGTTGGGCTTCTGCGACGGTGCGACCGTAATGATGCCGGCGGCATCCCCGAGCCGGAAGCTGCGACGATATTGCGTGGCGCTTATCTCCTCGACGCCGGGAATGGCGCGGATCGCGAGATAGGCGAGCAGCCGCTCCCAGTCGAAGGGCGGGCGATAGCCGAGGCGCAGCGTGATCGCGTTTCCGCCTTGCGTCGGCACCTCAGCCGACTTGTCACGGCGCAAGGAGGTGGGCGCGACCCCGTAACTCGCGCGCACCGCATCGTTGAAGCGGCGCAGGCTCTGATAGCCGGCGGCAAACGCGATGTCGGCAAAGCTCATGCCCGTCTCGGTGATGAGCTGCTTTGCCGTCAGCAGCCGGCGGTTCGCGGCGACCGTCTGCGGTGTGGCGCCGACATGGGCGAGGAAGAGACGCCGCAATTGTCGCGCGCCGAGACCGACACGCGCCGCGAGCTCCTCGACGCCGTTCTCGTCGAGCGCCCCATCCTCGATGAGGCGCAGCGCCCGGGCGACCGAGGCTTGCGTTCCCGCCCAGGCAGGCGTACCCGGCGCGGTTTCCGGCCGGCAGCGCAGACAGGAGCGAAAGCCCAGCGCCTCGGCGGCCGCGGCGCTGGCGACGAAACGGCAATTCTCTTTCTTCGGTGTGCGGGCCGGACAGACCGGACGGCAATAGATCCCCGTCGACGTGACGCAGGTGAAGATGCGTCCATCGAAGCGCGCATCCTTGGCCTGGATGACGCGGTAGCAAAAATCGGGATCGAGGGTTTCGATGTTCATGACGCCACTCTACTCCCGCCATGCGCCCGCCACTCGCCAAAAACGGACATGTCCATGGCGCCGAAAAAACATCGTTCCTGACAAAAATGTTCGCGGCATCAACAGGTTGTCAAAGCGCCCATGGCTGCTAGGCTTTCAGCCGGCGGGAAGGAAGAGACGGGGAAGACCCCGCGTGACAACCCGTGATCTGGGAGGATCAGCATGACGGATGACGCAAGCGCGGGGCTCGCCGCGCCCGCCCGAGGCCTATCGATCAAATCCGCAGTCATGACGCCGGCCTATCGCAATTATGCGCTGGGCGTGCTGATGCTGGCCTATACCGCAAATTACGTGGACCGACAGATCCTCTCGATCCTGCTGCAGCCGATCAAGCTGGAGCTCGGGCTCAGCGACACCCAGCTCGGCTTTCTCTCCGGCATCACCTTCGCTCTCTTCTATGCGACGCTCGGCATTCCGATCGCGGTCTGGGCCGACCGGGGGAACCGGCGCAACATCATCTCCCTGGCGCTGACGATCTTTTCCGGCATGACGGTCCTTTGCGGTTCGGTCACGAATTTCGCGCAGCTCGCGCTGGCGCGTATCGGCGTCGGCGTCGGCGAGGCGGGGTCGAGCCCGCCCGCCCATTCGATGATCTCCGACATGTTCCCGCCCGAGAAGCGCGCCGCCGCCATGGGCGTCTATTCGCTCGGCATCAATATCGGCATCCTCATCGGCTTTCTCGTCGGCGGCTGGATCAGCCAGTGGTATGGCTGGCGCGCGGCTTTTTATGTCGTCGGTGGGCCCGGCCTTCTGATCGCGATTCTCGTCCGCTTCACTCTGAGAGAGCCGGTCCGCGGCCATGCCGACGGTTTGACGGCGCAGGGCGAGGGCGCCGCACCGCGCATCGGCGAAGTCTTCCGATTGCTCTGGGCGCAGCGCTCCTTCCGCCACATCGCCTTCGGCTCGGCGCTCGCGGCCATGGGCGGCTATGCCGGCGTGACCTGGCTGCCTGCCTTCCTCGCGCGCTCCTTCGCGATGACGCCGGGCGAGATCGGCACGGCGCTTGCGCTCATCATCGGCTTTTCCGGTGGCGCGGGCACCTATCTCACCGGCGTCTTTGCCGACCGGCTGGCAAAGCGCGACATCCGCTGGAACGTCTGGGTCGTCGCCATCGTCGTCGGTCTTTCGTTTCCTTTCTGCGTCGCACTTTATCTGTCGAGTGCTAAAGCCGTGGCGCTCGCGATCTTCGTCTATCCGGCTTTCGCCGGCGCTGCCTATGTCGCGCCCTCGCTCGCGATGACGCAGGCGCTTGTCACTGTGCGTATGCGCGCCGCCGCTTCGGCGGTTCTGTTTCTCGTGCTCAACCTGATCGGCATGGGGCTCGGGCCGCAGCTCGCCGGTGTGCTCAGCGACCTTTATCACAAGGCCTATGGACAGGAATCGCTACGCTATGCGCTGCTCACCATTTCCATCGTCTGGATCTGGGCTGCGGTGCATTACCTGCTCGCCGCCCGCACGCTGAAAGACGATATCGAGAGGGCCCGCCTTCACGGGCTTCGATAGGCCTGCAGCATCGAGCAGTTTGTCGCAGGCGCGCCAAGCGGCGTTGCATGCCGCCTTGCATATCGCCACATAGAGAGGATGCGGATCCAGGGGTGTGGCAGATGAGCGAGATCGACGGCGGCGCGAGGCGCAGGCCTTTGCCGGCCCCGCTTACGGATGAACGCGAGATTGAAACGGTCGTTCGTGCGTTCTACACCCGCATCAGGGCCGACGAAGTGCTGGGCCCGATTTTCGAACACGCGATCGGCGACGACTGGGAGCCGCATCTCAACAAGATGTTCGACTTCTGGTCGTCGGTCATGCTGACTTCCGGCCGCTACAAGGGCCAGCCCATGCTCGCGCATATGCGGCTGAAGACGGTGAGGCCCGAACACTTCGACCGCTGGCTCACGCTCTTCCGCGCGACCCTCGGCGAACTCTGCGTGGAGGCGACCGCGGCGGCCTTCGTCGTCCGTGCCGAGCGCATTGCCGACAGCCTGCGCATGGGCATGTTCTTCAATCCCGCCTCCGCCGACCCGGCCGCCACCCGTCGAGCCTAGCTTTCGGCGGGGGCGCCCTCGCCGAAGGCGCCATTGCAGCTCTGTGACAGCGGCGCCACGTTCGACCTTCAATTTTCGATAATCCGTCTCCATCCGGGCGCCGATCGCCGCGGTTGCGCAGCTTCGCGCCCTTGCTGTCACGATTACGTCGCAAAACCGTTGCATGGGCTTCACCAGCCCCACTTAAGAACGCAACGGGGCGGGGCACAACCGCCGCACGCCAACCTTTCGTCCTCTTAGAAGGTCACAACATATGAAGCGCATTGCTTTTCTGGGCGCGCTCGCGGTTTGCCTTACCGCCACCAGCGCGTTCGCAATCGACATCGACAGCCGGTACCAGCCGTACCAGCCTGTCAGCGGTGTGTCGGGAAGCTTGAAGTCCGTCGGCTCCGACACCCTCAACAACGTCATGGCTCTGTGGGCGGAAGCCTACAAGGCGAAGTATCCGTCCGTTCAGATCGAGATCGAAGGCAAGGGCTCGTCGACTGCTCCGCCCGCGCTGATCGCCGGCACGTCGCAGTTCGGCCCGATGTCGCGTCCGATGAAGGCCGCCGAGAGCGACTCCTTCGAGTCGAAGTACGGCTACAAGCCGACGCAGGTCCGCGTCGCGGTCGACACGCTCGCCGTCTACGTCAACAAGGACAATCCGCTGACCTGCCTCTCGCTGACGCAGCTTGACGGCATCTTCTCGCGCAGCCGTCTCTCCGGTTCGCCGGAAATCGCGACCTGGGGTCAGCTCGGCCTCACGGGCGAATGGGCTTCGAAGCCGATCTCGCTCTTCGGCCGCAACTCGGCCTCGGGCACCTATGGCTACTTCAAGGAAGTGGCGATGGTGAACGGCGACTATAAGGACACCGTGAAAGAGCAGCCCGGCTCGTCTGCCGTTGTGCAGGGCGTTGCCGCCGACAAGTTCGCGATGGGCTATTCGGGCATCGGCTACAAGACGGCCGACGTGAAGGCAGTCTCCGTCTCGGGCCGCGATGGCCAGTGCCAGGAGCCGAACCAGAAGAACGCCTACACGGGCGCCTATCCGATCACGCGTTTCCTCTACGTCTACGTGAACAAGAACCCGTCCATGGGCCTCGAGCCCCTGCGTGGCGAGTTCTTCCGTTACGTTCTGTCCCTCGACGGACAGAAGGACGTGATGAAGGACGGCTACTTCCCGCTGCCTTACGTTTTCTCGCAGCAGGAAATCGCCAAGCTCGGCCTGAAGTAAGCAAGACCGAAGAGGCCGGCGGCTTTTCCGCCGGCCTCTCTTTCTTCGCTGTCCGTTCGGCCTGGGGGCCGCGCGGCCAGCGTGTCGCGGATAACGCGTATCGTTGTCTCAATTGCTGAAGCGAGCCCGAAGACGCCCATGACCGAAACAGCCATGACCGACGCGACCAATGCAACGCCGAACGATGCGGGCAACCGACGCTCCGTCGTTTACAAGCGGGACAAGAAGACAAAGGCTTCGGTCATCTGGGCGGATCGGTTCGCCGGCCGCGCCATCACCATTGGTGGCTTCGGCATCATCGCCGCCGTCTTCATGATCGCGGTCTATCTCGTCTATGTCGCGGTGCCGCTTCTCTCGAACGGCCAGGTGACTTCCGCAAGGCATTACACGCTCGGTACCAGCGGCGGCGACGTCATGTCGACCACCCTCGACGAATATCAGACCATGGGTGTCGAGCTTTTGCGCAACGGCCGCATCATGCTCTTCCAGGCGTCGAGCGGCGAACGTTTCGATGGCCCCACCGTCGACCTCAAGGGCGAGACGCCGACGGCTTTCGCCCGCACGCTGAAGGGCGACGACATCGCGCTCGGCTTTCCCGACGGCACTGTGCGCATCGGCCAATTGCTGATCACGCCCTCCGTCGTGCCGGCCCGTACCCTGCCGGAGGGCTTGCGCAAGCTTCCTGGCGGCGATCTGACGGACGGCAAGTCGATCATCACGCCCGTGCCCGGCAATCAGGTTCGTCGCCTCGAGCCGCAACTGACGCTCGGCGATCCGGTGCAGGTCGCGCCGAAGGACACGCCCATCCGTTTCCTCGATTATCGCGTCGGCGGCACCAGCGAACGGCCGATGCAGACTTTCGTCACCGTCGACGACAAGGGCACGGTCCGCCTTTCGATGAGCACCTCGCAGGTCAACATGATGACCGGCGAAACCACGACCAGCGTTTCGAGCCTCGAAATTCCGACCCAGATTGCACATGAGGATATCGCGGCGGTTCTCCTGAACACCTCGGGCGATCGCACGCTGGTCGCCTCGCGCGATGGTGCGATGCATCGCTTCGACACCCGCGATCCGGCTCATGCCCATCTCGCCGAGACGACGCGCGTTCTGCCCAAGGGGGTCACGCTGACCTCGCTCGCCTATCTCAACGGCGAGAATTCCCTGATCGTTGCCGGTTCCGACGGTTCGCTGTCGATCTGGGCCGCGATCGACCGCAAGTCGACCGCGACCACCGACGGCATCGTGCTGACGAAAATCCACGATATCGCCAACACCGGCGCGCCGATCACCGAGATCGCCGTCAGCCAGCGCACGCGCCTTTTCGTGGCCGCCGATGAAGAAGGCGAAGTCGGCCTTTATCACGGCACCACGGCGCGCCGCATCCTGACGCTGCCGAAGGCGGCGGGCATCGCCGCCGAACCGGTCGAGACGCTGATCCTCTCGCCGCGCGATGATGGCGCGCTGGCGATCTCGAAAGACGGAACGGTGCAGCTCTGGTCCTTCAATGTGCCGCATCCCGAGACGACCTTGCAGTCGCTGTTCGGCAAGGTCTGGTATGAAGGTTATCCCGAGCCCGGTTACACCTGGCAGTCGACCGCCGCGAGCGACAGCTTCGAGCCGAAACTCTCTCTCGTGCCGCTTATCTTCGGCACCATCAAGGGCGCTTTCTACTCCCTCCTCTTCGCCGTGCCGATCGCGCTCCTCGCGGCGATCTATACCGCCGAGTTCATGCATTTCCGCATTCGCGCGGTCGTAAAGCCGCTGATGGAACTGATGGCGTCGCTGCCTTCCGTCGTCATCGGTTTCGTCGTCGCGCTGGTTCTCTCGCCGATCGTCGAGAACTGGATCGCGGCCGTCGTGATTGCCTTCGGTGTGATCCCGCTGACGCTGATCGGATCGGCCTTTCTCTGGCAATTGCTGCCGCAGCCGCTGGCCCTTCGTCTCGACGGTGCGCCGAAGCTCGCCGCCTTCTTTGTGGCGCTTCTGGCGGGTCTCTGGATCACCATGCATCTGGGACCGGTCGTCGAGCATCTCTTCTTCGCCGGCGATTTCAAGGCCTGGACCTCAGGATCGGGATCCGCCGTGCCTTTCCTCTTTCTGCTGATGTTGCCGCTCGCTTTCCTCATCGTCTTCGGTCTGGGCGAGCGCCTGCTCGGCAATGGCTACCGCGATGCGCTGCGTCGCCGGGAATATCACGTCGCGGGCGCAATGGAGCTTGTCCGCTGGATCGTCTTCACCGTCGTCGCCTTCGTTGTTGCGGGCGTCATCGCGATGCTGCTCGGCAAGACGGGCTTCGACGCACGCGGCGGCATCGTCGATACCTATGTGCAGCGCAATACGCTGATCGCCGCCTTCGGCATCGCCTTCGCCGTGATCCCGATCATCTATTCGATTGCGGAAGATGCTCTGGGCGCCGTGCCGGAGCATCTGCGTTCGGCCTCGCTCGGCTGTGGCGCGACGAAATGGCAGACCGCCGCCTGGGTGATCCTGCCGACCGCCGGTTCCGGCATCTTCTCGGCAATCATGATCGGTCTCGGCCGCGCGGTCGGCGAAACCATGATCATCGTCATGGCGACGGGCAACACGCCGGTTACCAACTGGAGCCTTTTCAGCGGATTGCGGGCGCTTTCCGCGAACATCAACGTCGAACTGCCCGAGGCGGTGAAGGACTCCACGCTCTACCGCACGCTTTTCCTCTGCGGCCTCGTGCTCTTCGTGATGACCTTTATCCTCAACACGCTGGCCGAAATCGTGCGTCAACGATTCCGCAAACGCGCCGCGCAACTGTGAGGTGGCGTCAATGGTCGACATGGTAAGCGGCGAGATGAATATGAACAGCAAGGTGTCCGGCGTTTCCGCCATCAACCGCCACAAGGGCAGCGATCTTGCGGCGCGCGGCGAACCGATGGTCTGGGCCATGGGCGGCTCGCTCGCCTTCGGCCTGATGATGATCCTGGGCTTCCTCGCCCTGATCTTCTGGAACGGCCTCACGGCCTTCTGGCCGAAGCCGATCGAAGTCGTGACCATGACCGACGGCCGGGTCATCGCGGGCGAACCGGTGCGCACCGAAAGCTACAAGCCGACATCCGCCGACCTTGCGTCCATTCCCGCGGAAGCGCGCGCGAAGATCGAAGCCAATGCCGGCATGAGCGAGCGCACGCTCTACCGCATCGGCAATTTCGATTTCTATTCGAACGATTTCGAGTGGCTCCCTTTCTTCACCGTGAAGTCGTCCGCGCATCCGAAGGATCTGATGCTGGTCGAACGCTCCGAATGGGGCGTCTTCATCGGCAAGGTCGAATCGATTCTGGTCGACGGCAAGACCGTCTCGAACCCCTCTCTTGCTCAGCTCGATGCGGCCGACGAACAGGCTCGCGACCTGCGCAGACAGCGCCAGACCATCGAGCGCGACAAGGTCGGCGCCGTCAACAGCGCCATCAATGCCGAGCGTCTGAAGGTCCGCAAGGCCGAACTCGCCTATGGCGAGGGCTCGCCGGAGGCGAAAGCCGCGGCCGATGCGGCGGCGGTGGAAACCACCCGCCTGACCGGGGATTTCGACCGGCTGTCGGCGGAAGCGCTGGCGATGCGGGCGAAGGAAGAGGCGATCCGCGTCAAGGTTGCCGAGATCGGCGGCCAGGAGAAGGATTTCCCGCTCGCGAATTTCGTTCGCTACTATGCCGCGAACGACGTCTCTCTCTTCCAGAAGATCGGCATCTATCTCTCGCGCTGGTGGGAGTTTCTCTCTACCGAACCGCGTGAAGCCAATACCGAAGGCGGCGTCTGGCCGGCGATCTTCGGCACGCTGGTGATGACCGTCGTCATGAGCGTCCTCGTCGCGCCCTTCGGCGTCGTCGGTGCGCTCTATCTGCGCGAATACGCCAAGCAGGGCACGCTCGTCTCGCTGGTGCGCATCTGCGTCAACAATCTTGCCGGCGTCCCGTCGATCGTCTACGGCGTCTTCGGCCTCGGCTTCTTTGCCTATGTGCTGGGCGGCTCGATCGACCGCACCTTCTTTCCCGAATATCTGCCCAATCCGACCTTCGGCACGGGCGGTCTTCTCTGGGCTTCGCTGACGCTGGCATTGCTCACCGTGCCCGTCGTCATCGTCTCGACCGAGGAGGCGCTGGCCGCCGTGCCGCGTTCGATGCGCGAAGGTTCGCTCGCCTGCGGGGCCTCCAAGTGGCAGACCATCAAATGGATCGTGCTTCCCCGCGCCATGCCGGGCATCATGACGGGCCTCATCCTCGCCATGGCGCGCGGCGCCGGCGAAGTGGCGCCCCTGATGATCGTCGGTGTGGTGAAGCTCGCGCCCCAGCTTCCGGTCGATGGCGTCTTCCCCTTCATCCATCTCGAGCGTTCCTTCATGCATCTGGGCTTCCACATCTATGACGTGGGTTTCCAGTCGCGCAATTCCGAAGCGGGCCGCTCCATGGTCTTCGTGACCGCGCTGGTGCTCCTCGTGCTCGTGCTCGCGCTCAATACCGTCTCGATCAACGTCCGCAACCGGCTGAAGCGCAAATTCGCCGGCGACAAGTTCTGAACAGAGGACATCTCATGGCAACCGCAACGGCTCTCAAGGACGACGCACCCATCGCCACCGGCGACGGTTACGATCCGACCGTCTATCATCCGGTCGAAAGCCCGGGCGGCGTCGAGATATCGATCCGCAACTTCAATCTCTGGTACGGCCAGTCGCAGGCGCTTCACAACGTCTCGATGGAGGTCCAGAAGGGCATGGTGACGTCGTTGATCGGTCCGTCCGGTTGCGGCAAGTCGACCCTGCTGCGGTCGCTCAACCGCATGAACGACCTCATCGATCACCTGCGTGTCCAGGGCGATGTGCGGCTCTCCGGCGAACCGCTCTTCGGCCCCCAGGTCGACGTCATCGCGCTGAGGAAGCGCATGGGCATGGTCTTCCAGAAGCCCAATCCGTTCCCAATGTCGATCGCCGAGAACGTGACCTATCCGCTCAAGGTCGATGGCGTGACGAACAAGAAACTCCTGGCCGAGGCTTGCGAGTCGGCGCTGAAGGGTGCGGCGCTCTGGGAAGAAGTGAAGAACCGCCTCAACGACAGCGCGCTCGGCCTCTCCGGCGGCCAGCAGCAGCGTCTCTGCATCGCTCGCGCCATCGCCGGCAATCCCGAAGTGCTGTTGATGGACGAGCCCTGCTCGGCCCTCGATCCGATCGCCACCATGCGCATCGAGCAGCTCATCGAGGAGCTGAAGTCGACCTACACGATCGTCATCGTGACGCACAACATGCAGCAGGCGGCACGCGTTTCGGATAACACCGCCTTCATGTATCTCGGCCGCCTGATCGAGTACGGCGCGACGAAAGAGGTCTTCACTAACCCGCATTCCAAGCGCACCGAAGAATATGTGACCGGCCGCTTCGGCTAGACGGTTCAACGAACCCCCGCTGCACAATCCCTCGCAAGACGCAGCGAACTAGCCCCGCCGAAAACGGCGGGGCTTTTTTTCGTTCGACGCGAGAAGTTGTTTCCGCCCTTTTATCCGCGCCTCTATCGAAGCCGCCGCCTTCGCGAGGAGACATTCCGGACCGTCCGATGCGTGGGGGCTTGGGGTGACAGAATCTCTGCGCGGTGAAGTCCTCCGGAGAACCTGCGCTCTCGACGCTGCGCAAACAAAAACCCCCGGAGCCGAAGCTCCGGGGGTTTGCTCTGAAGACCTGCGAGGATCGATCAGAAAGCGATTTGCATACGGGCGGCGACCGCCTTGAACGTGCCGCTCGACGTTGCGGTGTTGTTCGAGATCGGCATCTCTTCCTTGCCGTAAATGCCGTTCAGCATGAAGCGGATGTTGTTGTTGACATACCAGTTCAGGCCGAGGGTCGTCAGCTTCTCGTGACCGCCCTTGAACGTGCCGTCGTTGAGATCGCTGTCGCCGTAACGGGCCGCGATTTCCCAGGCGCCCGGGCTGCCGCCGAGCGAGAACGGGCTCGCCGGCTTCACGCCACCGTAGGCGGCCTTCGACATCGAGTACTTGTAGGCCTCGCCGGTGATGACCCAGCTCGCCTGCGCGTACCAGCTGTCGAACGACAGGTCACGCTTGCCGGAGAACGAGGCAGAACGCGCGCTGCTCAGGTCGAAATGATAGTATTCGCCCTGAACCTTGACCGGACCGTAGCTGGCCGCGAATTCCGGACCGACGACCCATGCATTGTCCATGCCGGTGAAGGTGCCGGTGTTGATGTACTTCACGTCCGACGTACGGATGCCCGGACGATCCGAAAGGCTGAGCGAGCTGTTGCCCGGATGGAACGAGTAGGTTCCCGACGCGCCGATATGGATGTTCGACTTTTCATCCGGCTGGAAGGCGAAAGCGAGGCGGCCGACCGCGTTGTCGCGCTCGGAGTTGTTGGTGCCCGTCTCGCCCGTCTTGGACTTCGTCCAGAAACCGGCGGCGAAGAAGTTGCTGCCGTAGCCCTGGGCGCCGACGAAGACGCGGCCGTCATCCGAACCGATCGAGATATTCTCGTTCACGGCGGCGGAGCGCTCGATGAAGGTGATGTCGTTCGAGCTGGTCGCATATTCGAGCGTGTAGGGGAGTTCGCCCGCACCGGCCTTCAGCGTGAAGTTTTTGCCGAAGCCGTTATAGGTGATGTAGGCGTTCTTGATGAACTGGCTGGACGAGACGCCCGAACCGCCGTTTTCCGTGCCCGAACCGCCGAACTGCAGGCCGAACACATAGCCCCAATCCTTCATGAACGTGCCTTCGACGCCGATTTCCGCACGGCGGAAGTTGGCACCGGAGTTGTAACGGCTGAGGCCGCTCGAATTGTTGGTCGACGCGAAATCGAGATGCGCGCGGCCCTTGATCGCCATGGTGAAGAGGCCGTCACCCGTCTTGAAGACCGGCGAACCGTTCTCGAGCGAAAGCTGGTTGGCGTCCTGCTTCTCTTTGATTTCCTTCAGCTCGTTCCCCTGCGAGATCTGAAGATCGTCGAGACGCTGCTGCAGATCCATGATCTGCTGCTTCATCGTATTGATGTCGTTTTGCGTCGCGGCTGCCGAGCCGGCCATGGCCGGGCTGGCGAGCAGTGCTGCAGCACCGAGCGCGGTGCCTGCGAGCAGAATGTTTCTCAACGTCATTCGACGTCTCCGTGTTTGAGTGTGCTTCTGTGCAGGATTGCGAGCCGCGAGACATGCCCACGAACGCCCCCTAGGGAGGGGAGTAACAGGGCCATGTGACGGTTGGGTTCCGGTTTCATGACAGTGAAATGACGGCGGCCGGGTGTGTCTTGCCTGCATCGGCTTCGGTTCGCCCAGCAATTGGACAAACCGCGCATAGGAGCGCCATTTGCGACAATCATGAGCCACAGCAGGAAATGAGGCAGGCAATCGGGGGGTATCGGGCCGGAGGGTCAGATCGCGTGCGGCGCCCGGATGCCCAGCGAGACCATCACGTCGTTCTCCTCGGCCATGTGGCCATCGAAGAAGACGGTACTGAGGAGCGTTTGCTCCGAGAGCGCTTTGTAGAGAGCGAGGCCGAGTTCCTCGAGCGCCTGGTCGGGAAGGCCGAGGGGCTGGGAAAGGCGATGCACGGAGAGGAGCGAGAGCGCCGTCGCGAAGGCGCCACGCTGCTCGGCGATGGCATTGAGCACGGGTCCCGTCCGCCGGTCCTCTTCGAGCACGGGGACCGCGGCATTGTGAATGAGCCGCACATCCCTGACCGACGCATGGTCGGCATAGTTGCACATCTCGAGGCGGGTATTGGACAGGTCGGTCTGCTCGGCGCCGATCAGGCAATCGAAGCGGCATGTCTCCGGCGTCGCGGCCTTGCCTTCATAATCGGCGCTGGCGGGAAGCTTCTGTATAAAGAAGACAGGCTGACCGTGAAGCCCGAGCCGGTCGGCGAGATGGGCGAGCGACCAGCCGGTACCGCAAAGATCGACGACGATGCTGCCCTCGCCGAGGCGAGCACCGGCATAAGCGAGATAGTCCGGCGACGGATTCGTTCGTGCCATGCGGCTTGTGTAGAAATATTCGCTCACACAATCGACGCCCGCGTCTCGCGCCATGGCTTCGAACAGGGGCAGCCAGAGATTGCTGTCGCGGCTCGAAAAGAGCACGCGCTTCGCCCCGGTTTCCTGGACGAAGCGCAAAAGCTTCACGCTGGCAAGGACCAGAAGCGGGAAATTGAGATTGACCTGAATGAGTTGCAGATGGCGAAGCGGCGCATCGTCCGTCCATGTGCGCAGCCGGGCCTCGCGGCAAAGAAGCGCAAGGTCGCGAAGATTGAGACCCATGAGCGTCGTCTCGATATCGCTCGGGGCGCTCGACGCCGCGTGGTCGCAGCGAATGCCATGCCGGGCCGGCATCTCGATATCGGATACGCGATTGTCTCCCAGATGCCGCCCGATCGCGATACGAGACAGCGCTTTCGGCCAGATATCGCCCGATCGTTTGCCATCGGACGAAACGACGAGGCCGACCTTGCGAGTGAAGCCCGCCTTGTCGAGCAACTGGCGGATGGCCGTCTCGCCCAGATACATGTCGGAAATGAGCACGTCGCCGTCGCGCACCTTGCCGAGGTTCTCGGCGATGGGCACGACATTATCGATTTCCGCGGCGATCTCGGCCGCCTTGCCGGCCTCCGCCTGTTCCGGCGTCAACCGCCCGGTGGCGACAAGTTCGGCGTAGATGTCGTCGAGCGTATAGGGCTTTATCGCGACTTTCGCTTCGGCCTGCTTGCGATGAAAGACGAAGTTCGCCGCACCGAGCTTCGCGCCGACGCGCTCGAAAATCCGCCACGGCTCGAGGCAGCGCCGCGCAATCAGTGTGTCGAACACATCGAAGCTGTTCGCGCGCGGTCGTTCCGCGGCGATGGAAGAGGGCGCAACCGCGACCGCACCGTCGCTTTGCTCGGCGACGGTAGGAGACAGCGCGATCATCGATGAATTGGCCATTGCCTCTTCCCGCCCGAATTCAAGGCATGAAGCTAGGCAATCAGGGTTAACCGGAAGCTAATGCGGCCTGTGGCAGTCGTGCGGGGGAGGCGGCGCCCCGGCCAGCCGATCCGCGGCCATGCCCGCAACTAGGCCATGCGCGATTTCAGCCTGATGGCCTCGCCGTCGACGACGAACTTGCCATAGCCGTGGTGATGGATCGTCTTCGGCTTCTTCTGCTTCGGGTCGGTCCATGCGCCGACGACTTCGAGCACGAAGAGATTATAGGCATTCACCATCCGCGTA
>CAISYL010000051.1 GCA_903889655.1 uncultured Alphaproteobacteria bacterium
GGACGTTAACAAGACGTCGGCGTCGGCTTCGAAGCGATCAGACAGATTTGCGGCGATGCGCGAGATGTATGCGAAGGCGCGCAAATACCCCCGGCTGACGAAGGAAGAGGAGCTCGAGCTGATCCTCGCCTGCCAGAAGGATGGAAATGCCGCAGCGCTGGATAAGCTCGTCAAATCATTCACCCACCTGGTCATTGGCGCAGTCGTCAAGCCGTGGATGCTTTCGAACTACGAGATCGCCTTCGAAGACATGATGATCGAAGGGCAGATGGCACTCGTCCAGTCGATCCGGAAGTTCGATCCGGCGAAGGATCTCAGGCTGGCGAGTTACGCGAAGGTGAACATCGAGTTTCGCGGTATGGAATTCGTACGGAAGATGAGGTCGAACCTGTCACTCGGGTCCGGCACGAAGGATCGCAAGATCTACTATCGCGTGCTTCGGGCGCGTAAGCTGCTGTCCGCCGCCGGCGTGAGCCATCCGGATATGGGGCAGATCGAGCAGATCGCTCGTGAGTGCGATATTTCCGCGCGAAGCGTCGCGAACATGTTCAACGCCGTTTCCAATCGTTCCGTGTCGTTCGATGCCACAGATGGTGACGAGCGTGCGCAGGGCAATCTGGGTTCCGCCCCACAGACCTATCTCAGGGCCGAAGACGCGACGCCTGAAGAGACGGTCGTCCAGGATGACCTCAAGGAAAAGAGAATGTCTCTGGTCAGGGAATGCCTTCACGTGCTCGACGAACGCGAGCGCGATGTCATCGTGGAGCGGTTCTTCGGCGAGAAGGCGGTTCCCTTGTCTCAGCTGGGCGAGCGACTGGATATGACCGCCGAGGGTGTTCGCCTCATCCAGATTAAGGCTTTCGACAAGATCCGGGCGGCGGCGAGAGAGATGGCGGGCGACGCTGCGCAGGAATTCGGTCTCTGAGCCTCGTTTACCCAGTAATCGACCGCTAGACTTCGAAGCCGAACCGCACCTAAGTTGACCTCGTTCTTGGGGCGAGGTGCGCGATGTCGAACAAAGTAATTGTCGAGACTATTTGGCTCCAGGAACGTGTCGACGATGCATCATCAATAAATGCCGCGATCGATACGTTGGGCAGAATCCCGCCAAACGACTCCGACGACTATGATTTTCTGCTCGACCAAGCGAGACGGGGCGATAGAAGCGCCGCCTTCCAGCTCGCCAAAATTCTCGTGGATGATAGATCGGTCCCGCGGTGGCTGGGATTGGGATGGCTGTGGGTGGCCGCGTGCCGGGGCTTCAAGGACGCCCAAATGCTGCTTGCGCGGGAGCTCGCTCATTCGGCGACGGACGCCGAGCCGTCCGGCACGCCATCCAAGCTATTGCGCATGTCTCTCAACTGGCTCAACGGCCAATTGCCTGTTTGTGACGTTGCGGCAGATGAAGCAAAGCGCGTATCGGCCGGACAGGGAGACCTCCCGTCCCGATGCGTGCTTTCGAGGATAGGCGACCCCCAGTCACGCGACGGTCGCGACCTGCAGGCGAGATTCAGCCATATGATCGGGCGGCAGATAGGCTTTGCGGGCACAGTCTGCGATCCGAAGGCCTTGCGTGACGCTATCGACGAAATTTGGCCCTGGGCGACGGATGTAAGCCGGCATATCGCGGGGCAGATCGCCCTTCAGATGCGTGCATTTGACAGCCGAATCCGCCTTCGGCCGCTACTCGTTGTAGGTCCGCCGGGCTGCGGAAAGACTTCGATCCTCGAATGGTGCTGCGAGCAGCTGCAGCTTCCCCGTGCGGTGATTGCCTGCGCCGGCGCGAACGACGCAAGCGGCCTGGCGGCGGTAACGCGAGGTTGGTCTACCTCGCGTCCGTGCGTCCCCTTCCAGTTGATGGCGGAGTCCGGCTGCGTCAACCCGGTCGTCATCATGGATGAGCTGGACAAGGGCGCTCCGTTGGGCGGGCAGAATGGAAGCGTGATGGGGGCGGTCATCAACATGCTGGGCGGTTCCGGCAAATATTTTGACGGCTGTCTGATGGCTGAAGTCGACCTGAGCTACGTCAGTTTTCTGGCAACGGCGAATAACCTCAGCGCATTGCCGACGCCGTTGCGCGATCGCTTCACAGTTGTGCGCGTTCCATCCCCGCGTCCGGAACATTTTCCTGTGGTGCTCGCCAAGATCGTCGCGGATACCGCACGGGACATCGGAGTGGACCGGGCGCATATGCCGGCTCTTTCAGAGGTCGATCAGCTGAAGCTGCTCGACATATTTGTCTTGGGTGGGCAGTCGATCAGGGTCTTGCAGAGGGCTTATTCGTCTTTCCTGGACGAGAGGATGAACATGGAACTCGACCAGTTGAGGTTCTTAAACTGAAAAGAACTTGCAACCATTACAAGTTACGCTCCGTATTGGATAGAAATAGGCGCTAATACAGAGAATTTTATTCTTTTGTATTTGACGAACGAAGGAGGACTGCTCCATATCTAATAGTGGAACAAGCAGTGGCGTAGTTGATGCGGCGAATACTTGACTCTAACCCGTCCTCCAAGAGGTTCTCATGCGTTTTCTTCTGAATGGCAGATCGCCCGAGGCGCGTAAGCGCCAGAAGGGCTTCACTCTCGCCGAGTTCGGTCTCTATACCGTTCTCGCAATTATCGGCATCGCCGGCGTTTTCGCGGCTTACTCGGTTGTCTCGAGCAGCTCGAACGAACGCGATGCCTTCACCGAACTCGGGATCATCCAGAACGGTGTGCACGCGATCTACAGCGGTCAGGGCTCGTATACGGGGCTCAGCGCTGCCGACCTGGTCAGCGGCAAGGTGCTCGCGGGCAAATACGTCGACTCCTCGGGGACCGGTCTGGTCCATCCCTTCGGCGGCACCGTCACGATTGCGGCGGCCAGCTTCGACTCGGGCACGGACAACGGATTCCTGGTCACCTACGCCACCCTTCCGGTTGATGCCTGTGTGCGCATGGCCACGAAGGACATGGGCACCAATCTTGTCCAGGTGAAGGTCGGCACGACCACGTATTCGACCTTCCCCGTGACCGTCGCCAATGCGAAGACCGCGTGTGGAACGGCGTCGGCCCCGATCGCGTGGACTTTCAGATAATGCCGTCGGTCGAGGCATAAACGGCAATGACAGGGGGTTAAGAGCCCCCTGTTCACGTTTTCAGTAGATCGGTGAGGACATCATGACGTCTCGTGCGAGCTCGAATCGTCGCCAACGCGGTTTCAGCATGGTCGAGCTGGGATTGTCGATCGTGATTATGGCGGCGGGCAGCATCGCGTTGATGGCGGCGGTGTCCAAACAAGCCGCATCCATCCGTGATCGGAGCGTTGCGCAGAATCTTCAGACGATCGTCGACGCGGAACGCGCGTACGTAAAAGCCAATTATTCCAGTCTTGTCGGCTCGGCGACGTCTGGCGCACCGATCGTGATCAACATCACCGGCGCAGCGTCCGGCAGCTTCCAGAGCGTTCAGACCGCAGGGTTTTTGCCCGGGTCTTTCGTCAACAAGAACGCATACGGACAATCGGCGGTCATGCTTGTGCGGCAGCCGGTTGCCGGCCAGCTCGAGGTTGTGACCACGACGCTGGGCGGGGCGAAGATTCCGGATGAGAATCTGGGCAATATCGCGCAGCTCGTCGGATCGGCGGGCGGGTTCATGGCGCAGAAGCCGGTCGCGGCGTCGACGGGCTACATCACGGGCGCATTCGGCGGCTGGAAAACGCTGGCGTCGACATGGACGAACGGCTCGAATGCGCCGACGGTCGGCCACGCGATGGCGAC
>CAISYL010000052.1 GCA_903889655.1 uncultured Alphaproteobacteria bacterium
ATCTATGAGCCCCTATCTGAACCTCACGGTCGAGCACGAATTTCTCGACGGCAACCGCACGCTTCTCGCAACGGAAACGCAGTCCCCCGATCTGCCGATATACACGCCGATCGAGGGCGAGGGGCGCGAGACCTATGGCAAGCTGCAGGCGGGCGTGAGTGCGGCGCTCGATGAAAGCCTGAGCCTCGTCTTCGGCGCGGCCTCGACCTTCGCCCGAAGCGGCAGCTATGACGTCGCGGGAAATGTCGGTCTTGCCTGGCGGTTTTAAGCGGCAGATACAGGTCAGTTGTTGCGGACGCCCGCGGCCGTGCGCAATCCGTTGGCGTCGACAATTTGCAGCAAACCGCCGCTGAGTTCGATCAGGCCGGCCCGGCGGAACTTGCTGACGACGCGGCTGACATGCACCTGCGTGAGGCCGAGCAGATCGGCCATATGTTGCTGTCGGACGGGAAAGGCGAACGAGAAGCCGTCTTCGCCGGTCCAGCCGAAATGCGTCGCGAACTGAATGAGGAAGCGTGCGATCCGCTCGTCCGAATTGCGCCGGCCGAGATCGACGATCTGCGCCTCGTAACGCTCCTTCTCCAGAACGCACATTTCGAAAAATGCACCGATCGCGTTCGGTTCCTCGCGAATGAACCTCTGGAGGTCGGCCTTGTCGAAGACGCACATCCGCACGGGCGTCAGCGCCTGCACGGAAAAATTAGCGGTGTCCCGCGCCAGGAATGATGTCGAGAGGAAATCTCCCGGAAGCGCGAAGGAGAGTATCTGTCTTCGCCCGTCGGGGACGACGACATAGCGAAAAGCAATTCCCTCACGGATGATCGCAATGTGCCGCGCTTTGTCCTTCGCGCGGTAAAGATGCTGACGCGCCCGGACCATATGTTCGCGCCGCTGAAGATCCAGAACGCCCTCACGCTCCTGCAACAGAACGGCGCAGAAGCCGCGTTCGCGCAGCGGGCACGCAGCGCAACCGCTCCAGCCGGAAATGTCCTCCGCCGCGCCGTCGCTTTCGCCTGGCTGCAACTTTCGCTTCGCAGTCGGTGGGCTCGAACTCATCAATACATACCGGGAAAACGGAGATTTTGCCCATCGGGCTTCTCCGCGTGGAACGGCGCGCCGGACTTTGTGATTTCTTGAGGGGATCGCTCTTTGTCCGGAAGGTTTCGTGCTGTTTACACTAGGCGTTCCGCGCTTTGTTGACTCATCTGGTTTTATAGTTGGTTTTATAACCTCGATCATAAACCGCAATTATAAATCAGGATAAGTATATAAAAATATCATTACTTCAACAATTAACCAATATTTGAACGGTGCGAAATATAGTCGCACATAGTGGAAGTATTTATTTACCGCGATCTGGGGCGGCTCATTCAAGGTTAATCGAAAGGGGAAGACGGTGGGGAGCATCACGTCAACGGTGGACCGCGAAGGTCGACTGCGCTTTATGGAAATCGATGCCGACGTCAGTCTGGCGTTGCGTGAATTGTGGAAAGTGATCGAGCCGCATCTGCTTGATGTTCTGGAGGGATTTTACGCGCATGTCGGTAGCGACCCGGAACTCGGCAAGCTCGTCGGCAATCAGTCGGGCCGTCTGAAGCAGGCGCAAGCCGCGCATTGGGCGCGGCTTTTCAGCGGCGCCTTCGACGAAGCCTATATGGACGGCGTCAGGACCATCGGTCTCGTTCACAACCGCATCGGGCTCGAGCCGCGCTGGTATATCGGCGGCTACAAATATGTCCTTAACCGTCTCGTCAAGATCATCGCCGTTACCTATCGATGGTCGCCGCAACGTTTGACGAGGGCGATCTCCGCCCTCAACGCGGCGGTCCTGCTCGATATGGATCTCGCGATCTCGGTCTATCAGGAAGCGATGATGGTCGAGCGCGCCCAGCGCCAGACCGATCTCGAAGCGGCGATCGCGGCTTTCGAGACCGCGGCGGGCACAGTCGTCGGTTCTGTCTCCACGGCGGCCACGGAAATGCAGGATGCGGCCCGTTCGATGACCGCGATTGCCGAGCAGACGAGCGAGCGGACGACAGCCGTCGCCGCCGCGTCCGAACAGGCCTCCGCCAATGTGCAGACTGTCGCGGTCGCGAGTGACGAGCTCACGAATTCGATTTCCGAAATAGGCCGCCAGGCGGCCTTGTCGACGAGGATCGCCGGGCAGGCGGTCGAAGAGGCCCGCAAGACGGACGAGAAGGTGCAGGGCCTTGCGTCCGCCGCGCAACGCATCGGTGATGTAGTGACGCTCATTAACGATATCGCGGCGCAGACCAATCTTCTCGCTCTCAACGCGACCATCGAAGCCGCACGCGCCGGCGAAGCGGGCAAGGGCTTCGCGGTCGTCGCATCCGAAGTGAAAGGTCTCGCCAACCAGACGGCCAGGGCGACCGAGGAGATCGCGGACCAGGTGAAGGCGATGCAGACCGCGACGGCGGAATCGGTCGATGCGATCGGCGGAATCGAGAACGTCATCAACGAGATGAACGAGATCGCCGGCGCGATCGCCGCCGCCGTCGAAGAACAGAATGCCGCGACGCAGGAAATCGCACGCAACGTCCAGGAGGCCGCGCACGGAACGGAGGACGTCTCGTCGAATATCGCGAGCGTCGCCCAGGCCGCATCGGAAACCGGCGCGGCGGCATCGCAAATTCGCGGCTCGGCCGGATTGCTGGCCGATCAGGCGGACATACTCAAACGGGAGATGGACACGTTCCTCGCGCGCGCCCGCGCAGTCTGAGCATAGGCCGCATACAGCTCCGGAAAACCAGCATGTCCAGTCCTCGCGACCTTCGCCTTTCGACACCGGGGGTTTTCGTCTTCGATCCGGCGAATGGAAGACTGCTTTCCTTCAGCGCCGGCGGTGCGGCGCTGCTTGCGGGGCTGGGTCTCGGCGAAGAGGATCGTCCGACGCTCGCGCAGCTCGAGCAACGGGTCGCGGCCGAAGGCCAGATGGTCGCGACTGCTATGAAGCCCTCGTCGGGCGAGGAGCTTACACGCGAACTCCGTCGTGTTTGTCTCAGACCGGACGGCTCGACCATCAGCATGGTTCGTCTCTGGTCGAAGGGTGCCAATACCGTTCTCACGGTCGAGGTCTCCTCGCCAACTCCCGAGGGCATAGGGGAGGTAGACGTTTTGCGGCTCCGCCTCGCAGAGCTTCTCGACACGGCGGGCGACGCGATCCTCTCCGTCGACGCACAGCAGAACGTGATCCTGTTCAACCGGCAGGCCGAAACGCTGTTTGGATATGCCTCGGCCGAAATCGTCGGGCGGCCGCTGGCATTGCTCCTGCCGACGGAGGTGCGTGACCGGCATCGAGCCCACGTCGCAACCTTCACTCACGAAAACCGGCATTCGCGGCTCATGTCGCGCCGGCCCGAGATCCGCGGTCAGCGCAAGGACGGCACGACCTTTGCCGCGGAAGCATCGATCGCGAAATTCGAATTCGGCGGCGCGCTCGTCTATACGGCGGTCGTGCGCGATCTCACCGAGCGGCACAAGGCGCTCGATGCCTTGCGGCGAAGCGAGCAGAGTCTTGCCCGTGCGCAACACATCGCGCGGCTCGGCAGCTGGGACTGGAACCTCGCCGCCGACACAATCACCGGTTCGGCAGAGACGTACCGGATATTCGATCTGCCGCCGGGAGAACCGATGAACTACGCAGCCTATCTGAAGCGGGTGCATCCGGACGATTTGGGCATGGTCACGAAGAAGTTCCTCTCGGCCTTCGAAGCTGGAAAATCCTGCGGCTTTGGACACCGCATCGTCCTGGCCGACGGCACGGTTCGCCATCTCCATCTTGAAATGCAGATCGAACGGGACGAAGCCGGTTTGGCGCTGGGCACGACAGGAACCGTGCAGGACGTCACCAGCCTTCGCCACATCGAGATGGAACTCAAGCTCGCCAAGGAAGAGGCCGAAGCCGCAAACCGCGCGAAGTCGGAATTCCTGGCGAACATCAGCCATGAACTTCGTACGCCGCTCAATGCCATCCTCGGCTTCTCCGAAATCATGTCGACCAACGTGCTCGGCACGCTCGACGCCTCTCGATACCGCGACTATGCCGCCGACATTCATCGCAGCGGCGAGCATCTGCTCGAAGTCGTCAACGACATCCTCGATCTCGCTCGCGTGGAAGCTGGCCGGACGGTGCTTCACGAAAGCGATTTCAGTCTCGAAGAACTCGCCGCGGGATGCGCCCACCTGGTCGCCGAGCAAGCGGCGGCGGCCGATCTGCGCGTTGAGATCGACTGCCCCTCCGGGTTGCCGCGCCTCAGAGGCGACGAACGTCTCTGCAGGCAGATATTGATCAATCTTCTCTCCAACGCGATCAAGTTCACGCCCGCCGGCGGGCTCGTGCGGATTCGTCTTTCAGGTGTCGATGGGGAACTGTGCATGGCGGTTGCCGACAGCGGCATCGGCATCGCGGCGGACGACATTCCGAAATTGATGAAACCCTTCGTGCAGATCGAAAGTCATTTGTCCCGGCGTTTTCAGGGAACGGGGCTCGGGCTCTCCCTCTGCAACGAATTCATGCGCCTTCATGGCGGCGCTCTCTCGATCGAAAGCACGCTCGGCAGGGGAACGGTCGTCACGGCGCGATTCCCCGCCGCCCGTCTTGTGCCGTGTGAAGAAAAATTCACGAAGGAGGAAATTGCCGTTCCGCGCGGAAACCTGCGGAAAAACCTCGCCTAGGTATTAGCCCCTATAGGTGGAATTGCGGATTTCGCCATCGCCTCCCGGCCGACATGATCTCGCCATCGAACACGCTAATCGGGAAATGGGGTTCGTCATGACGACCAATCTGGCTCACAACGGAACAACGGCTCGCGGCGCGCTGGCAAAGCGCCCTTGGCCTGTCATCGTCGGGGGCATCGTCGCCCGGAACATCCAGACGGATGATGAACTCGCCGCCCTTCATCACGCGGGCACCACGGTTTCCTTCGGCCGTAACGAGACGATCTTCAACGAAGGCGATACGGCGAAGTACGCTTACAAACTTGTGAGCGGCGCCGTCCGGCTCTGCAAGCTTCTGCCCGATGGCCGCCGGCAGATCGCGGATTTCTATCTCGATGGCGACCTCTTCGGTTTCCTCGATCTCGACGACTACGCCTTCAGCGCCGAAGCGATCACCAATGTCACGGTCGTGCGCTATGTGCGCAGCCAGGTCAGGTCCATCGAGGAAGAAGACGGCGCCCTGCGTCGCAAGTTGACGAAGATGCTTCATCAGCGCCTGTCGCGCGTCCAGAGCCATCTGGTCATGCTCGGCCGCCAGACCGTCAAGGAGCGCATCGCGTCGTTCCTGATCCAGATGGTCGAGCGCCTCGATGCGGACACGCTCGGCAAGACATGCATCGACCTCCCGATGGGCCGTCAGGACATCGCCGACTATCTCGGTCTGACCATCGAAACGGTTTGCCGGGCCTTGAGCGACTTCAAGCGCGCGGGCATCATCGCCGTGCCGAATACGCATCAGATCGTCGTCAACGACATCGAGACGCTCCACACCATCGTCGACGGCGACATCTGAGTACCCCTGTTCTGCGGAGAAGGTTATGAGCAAGAGGGTGCTGATCCTCACGGCACTGGGTGCCGTGGTGGTGGTCGCCGCCGCGGGCTACGCGTGGTGGCAGTGGACCCATCCCGGACTGCCGGACGGATTTGTCGAAACCAACGGTCGGCTCGAGGCGGAGCAGGTTCAGGTCGCGGCGAAGACGTCGGGTCGCGTCATGGAGGTTCTCGCCAACGAGGGTGATTTTGTGCGGGCGGGCGCGGTTCTCGCGCGCATGGATACACGCGACATCGACGCTCAACTCCTGCAGGCTAAGGCCCAGTTACAAAGCGCCAACCGAGCGAAGGAAGAAGCCGTCGCCAATGTCGCCCAGCGCGAGGCACAGCGGATACTCTATCGCCGCCAGTTCACGCGCGTGTCGAAGCTCAACAAGTCGGGCTATGCCTCGAACGACCAGCTCGACCAGACGCGCGCACAGCTCGACGCAGGCGAGGCCGGCTACAATGCCGCCGTTGCGAGCGTCAACCAGGCCGACGCGGCGATAGAGGCGGCTGCCGCCACGGTTCAGCAGATCCAGACGGTTCTTGACGATGCCATTCTCGTCGCGCCGCGCTCGGGCCGCGTCCAGTACAAGCTCATCCAGCCCGGCGAAGTCGTCGGTGCGGGGACGGCAATCCTGACCCTTCTCGACGTGACGGACGTCTACATGACGGTCTTCCTGCCGGCGAAAGTCGCGGGCGGAATGAGGATGGGCGACGATGCACGGCTCATCCTCGACCCCGCCCCGCAATATGTGGTTCCGGCCAGGGTTACCTTCGTCGCCGCAGACGCCCAGTTCACGCCGAAATCGGTCGAGACGGCGGACGAGCGCGAAAAGCTGATGTTCCGCGTCAAGCTGAACGTCGATCCGGATCTGCTGAAGCGTTATGAAACCGTCGTCAAGACGGGTGTGCGCGGCGTAGCCTATGTCCGCTATAAGCAGGGCGTCGATTGGCCCACCACGCTTTCCGTAAAGCTGCCAGATGAGCCCCGTTGACAATGCCTTCGCCGTCGAACTCAGGTCGCTGAAGCATCGCTACGCCCGGGTCGCGGCCGTCGACGACATATCGCTTCGGATACCGGCGGGGATCATCGCCGGGCTGATCGGACCCGACGGCGTCGGCAAATCGACGCTGCTCGCCCTGGTCTCGGGCGTCCGCAGAATTCAGCAGGGCGATGTCATCGCGCTCGGCGGCGATATGCGCGACCCGGTCCACCGCAGTCACAGCCACAGGCGCATCGCCTATATGCCGCAAGGTCTGGGGCGCAATCTCTATCCGACATTGTCCGTCTTCGAGAACCTCGATTTCTTCGGCAGGCTCTTCGGCCAGGGCAAGGCGGAACGCGAACACCGGATCGCCGAGCTTCTGAAGGCGACGGGCCTCGATCCCTTCCCCGACCGCCCGGCCGGCAAGCTCTCCGGCGGCATGAAGCAGAAGCTCGCGCTTTGCTGTGCGCTGATCCACGACCCTGATCTTCTCATCCTCGACGAGCCGACGACCGGTGTCGACCCGCTGTCACGCCGCCAGTTCTGGGATTTGATCGACCGTATGCGCGCGCGCCGGCCCGGCATGAGCGTCGTGGTCGCGACCGCCTATATGGAAGAGGCCGACAGGTTCGACTGGCTGGCGGCCATGAACGCCGGCAAGCTCTCCGGCGGCATGAAGCAGAAGCTCGCGCTTTGCTGTGCGCTGATCCACGACCCTGATCTTCTCA
>CAISYL010000053.1 GCA_903889655.1 uncultured Alphaproteobacteria bacterium
GATATGCCTACGGACGACAATGTCATTCCGCATAGCTCTCCCCGCATCATCAACTCCTGCCGGATGCGACCGACCCCCTAGGCCTGGTTCAGGAATGCCAGGCACTCGGCATTGAAATACTCCCTGTCTTCGGTCATGACCCAATGACCGCACTGGTTGTTCACGACGAGCTTTGCCTTGAGACATTGCTCGATGAGAATCATGCCGTGGGCAACCGGCAGGAATTCATCGTGAGATCCCCAGAATGCGAGAATGGGACAAGCGATTTCGTGGAGTCGATCCCGGTAGACGCCAACCTTCATGGTCGAATAGACCTCGAGCGGTTGGCGTTGCGCGACGGAGAAGCGTTCGGATATGGCTTCTTCGGTAATATGCTTTTTGTCATGAACGAGATGGCCGAGAAGATCGCGGAAGGCCGGCACTTCGAACGGGCGCGATGGCAGAAACTGCATCAATGCCAGAACGCCCGGCATCGAGAATGCGTATTCCGACGGATCCTGTAATCCACCGGGCGCCATCAGGATGAGCTTGGGCACCATGTTCGGATAGGTCAGCGTGAACTGCAGGGAGATCGCCCCGCCGAGCGAATTGCCGACCGGGACGACGCTCTTGACGCCGACCGCGTCAAGGAACTCGCGCAGCACCTCGACATGCATGTCGGTCGAGTACTGGATGTCGGCCGGCATCGAGGAGAGACCGTAACCCAGATAGTCGGGCGCCAGAACGTGATAGCCGGCGTCCGCAAAAACGGGAAAATTGCCTTTGAAATTGCTATAGCCGCTGGCACCCGGTCCGCTGCCATGCAGAAAGAGAATGGATGGCCTGTCTGCAGACGGCGAGCCGACTTCGTGATAGTGGAGCGAGTGCCCACCTTTCACCTGGACATGCTTCCCGACGGGAATCGGCGTATCCGGGTTCACGCTTCTCTCCCTGGCCATAGCTTCTCTCGTCTTTGTTTCGTAAAACATCGCCTCCGGCGCCCGAGGCCGCATGGTCCGTACAGACTATGTTTTTTTGCCCGAACCGTTTGCGCCGGCGTGTCGAAAATCTCGATCACACAATCTGTTGAAACAGCGCCATTCCGCGGCATGGGCGCCACGAAGGACAATTTGTCCTCCTTCGCGGCGCACCAAACTTCACATGATCGTACGTCGCCCGACACTCGCCGGCTTTCCTGTGCCGCGGAACCTCGGTCAGAACGTATACTTTACGGTTGCCAGCGCGAAATCGCGATCGGTGAGCGGCCGCAGGATCGGATCGTAATTTCCGAAAAACACATTGTAGACAAAACCGATCTCGAGATTGTTCAGTCGGCGGAAGTTGACGCCGAGGCCCAGGCGCGTATCCCCCTGACCCGAATAGGCCCCGAGCGAGCCGTTATAGGCCGGCGTACCGTGGAGGTCGGAACCGAGATTGAACGGCACAGCCAGATCCCAACCGCCGGGGAAGATGTCGGTGTAGCCGAATTCTGCCTGGAGCTGCACACCGAACGAATCCTTGTCGCGCTTGTAGAGCTGGGAGTACTCCACGCCCTGTTGACCGAACGGATCGATATGCGTGACATGGTTATAGCTGAATTCGCCCGTGAGGCTGAGCGAGTCCGAGACAGGCGTGGACCCCATGACGTAAAGCGCATTCAGATTGGCCTGCCAGAGGTTCAACGTTGTGGGTTGCGGCAGTGCGTTTCCGATGACCTGTGTTGTGATGAGCGTAGCGGCGCCATCGCGGTAAGCGAATTCCGCGCCGACATTGACGGCGCCGAGCATGGTCGAAAGACTCGCACCATAGAGTTTTATGCTGTCCTGATAATGCTCATGATACCAACGCGGGACCGAGATCGCCGGGATCGGCGTGTTGCTGCCCGCGAGAAGGAGCGGCCCGAGCTCGAAGAGCGGAAGCGGGTTCTTGTCGTGATATTTGATGAAGTAGAGTCCGCCCGACGTCACGTCGTTGAGCGTGAATGTCGTACCGACGCCGAACTGCCCCTGATTGCTGGGCATATCGTCTTCCGCCCTGAATACGGGCGCGAGCAGCGTGCTGCTGAAGCTGAACTGAGCCCCCGGACCGACCACATCCGATCGGCTGAAATACCCACCGACGCCATCTAGGATGTTCGGCTGAAAGTCGAATTGATAATAGCCGACGAGGCTCACGCGATCGCTGATACCCCAGTTGACGGCGATCTGCGGCACAGGCAACAGAATGTCCTTTACCTCGGCGCCGGGCACATTGCCCTTCGTCGAATCGACGGGGCCTTGCGCCAGCGAAATATTGCCGAAAAAGAGGCTCTCGCCCCAAGCCACAACCTGATTGCCGGCGCGAATACTGAGGTCGGTGTCGAACGGATGAACGGTGCCATAGCCGAAAAGATCGTAAAGCCGGATGTTGCCGCCATCGACAAAGCGGGTGTCACTGGTGAAGTCGTCCCAATCGCCGACCTTGTTGACCGTCCCCGGCGACCTGTTCGAATTATCGCGATGATAGACGTCGTCATAAAAGGCGAGCGCGCTCGCTTTGAAGCCGAACTCGCCATGCGTCAGCTGCGCTTCGAGGAAGGCGCTGAGCTTGTTCGTGATGAGGTCACCTTGTTTGAAATTCCGATCCGGGTCGTCGTAATTGACCGTCGTCGAATATCCCGTCGAGGGATCTATTCCGGCGTTCGTCACCTTCCCGCTCGGATGCTCGGTGCGCGCGCCGATCGTATAAGTCGTCGTCAGATGCGCGTTGAACTCGGTCTGGTCGTCGAGCTGATAGGTGTAAGCCGTGGCGTCCGAACCATATCCGCAGATCAGCGCCGCAATACCGGCAGCCCACAGCGCAGGCTTCGCAACGCGCGCACGGGCGCCCTCGTACTTCGACATGAAATCCCCCCAAGCATTTCATCCTGCCTGACGCAACCGACCAGCGAACCCGGCGCAGGAAACCCGGGCATTCGGCTCTGAATCAAAACTCCGTCGATAGAAAATCCAATGCATTCATTGCGTTACGTACAGTCATACGACCGGGCTCTACCCGCATGGTCCGAGTGGACTAGAATGAGTGTCGGCTGTTCTCCCCGACGACAAGCCTAGGAATGCTCCGCCTTCCAATCAAGCGGCATTACGCCTGCGGGGCGACGGCACCGGTCCTCGATCGATTTTTCTCCGCCGCCTTGCTCGGTTCCGTTAACCGTGCCGGCAGGAGCCACGCGGCGAGCGCCGGCAGGATGAAGATCGCGCCGAAGACGTTAACCAGGAACATGAAGGACAGCAGAATGCCCATGTCCGTCTGGAAGCGGAGGGACGAGAAGGCCCATGTCCCCACGCCGACCGACATGGTGACGGCCGTGAAGAGCGAGGCCGTTCCCCGCTGCTTCATCGCCTCGTAAAAGGCATGCTGGAGATCCTTCCCGGCATATTTCATCTGGTGGATGATGCGCTCGTAGATATAGATGCCGTAATCGACGCCGACGCCGACGCCGAGCGCGATCACCGGCAAGGTCGCGACCTTGAGGCCGATGCCGAGCTGCGCCATCAGCGCGTTGCAGAAGACCGAGACCACGGTCAGCGGAATGATGATGCAGGCGACCGCCTCCCAGCTTCGGAAGGTGATGAGGCAGAGAAGCGAGATTGCACCGAAAAGCGAGAACAGCATTTCGAGTTCTGCGTCCTGCACGGCTTCGTTCGTCGCCGCGATGACACCGATGTTTCCGCTCGCCATCAGGAAGCTGACGCCCGGCGTCTTGTCCATCGCAATGAAGCGCTGCGCTTCCTCGACGATATGCGCGACCAGCGCTCCCTCATGCGATTTTGTGAAGATGCGAATCTGCATCGCCCGGCATCCCTCGGTGTTGAAGCCGAGATCCGGATCGTAGGCATAGCCGCCGACGGAGAGCCCTTCGCTGGAGCGCGGCAGGCCGGCCCAGCGCGGATTGCCCTCGTTCATGCCGGCAATGACGGACTTCGCGACATAAGGCACCGTCAAAACCGATTGCACACCATAGACGCCGCGCATGCTCTGGTCGAAACGATCGACGGCGCTCATCACCGAATAATTCAGGCAGGCGTCATTCTTGCCCTGCGTCTCGACGATGACGGTGAGCACATCCGTGCCGATATTATAACGCTGCAGGATCGCCCGATTGTCGACATTGTAACGGTCGCCGTAGTGAAGCTCCGGCACGCCCTGCCCCACATCGCCGATCTTGAGGCCGCGCGCATCGACCGCCGCCCAGACGAGGAAGCCGGCGGAGACGAAGAAAACCGCCATCGCCGGCCCGCGCCGCGCGAGATAGGAAACCGTCCACCAGACACGGTGAAGTTCCGTATCGTCTTTCCGCTTGGCCTGTGCCCGCTTCAGCGCCGCCGGCTCGAGCTTGATGGCCGAAAGCAGCGTCGGCAGGATGATCTTGTTGGTCGCGATCATCAGGAGCACGCCGAGAGACGCCGTCATGCCGAGTTCGCGCACGATGTCGATATGAATGCGCATGATGCAGATGAAACCGAGCCCGTTGGTGATGAGGGCAAGTGTCCCCGGCACCAGCAACGCACGGAAAGCGAGCCGCGACGCCTCGACCGAACTTGCTCCCGCGACCACGGCCTGCTTCCAGGCATTGGTCATCTGCACCGCGTGGCTGACGCCGATCGAGAAGATCAGAAAGGGAACGAGGATCGAGATCGGATCGATGCCCGCACCGATGATCGGCAGCAGGCCGATGAGCCAGAGCACCGGCAGCAATGCGACGACAAGCGCAAGCCCCGTCAGCTTCCACGACCGGCAATAGAGATAAAGCAATCCGGCCGTGATGAGGAAGGAGATGGCGAAGAAGACGAAGACGCCGAGCAGCCCGTCCACGATTGCGCCGACCAGCATCGTGAAGCCGACGATATTGATCTCGATGTTCTTGCTTTCATATTTCGCCCGCAGCGCGTCCAGCTTGTGCGCGAGCTCGTAGTAATTCACCTGAATGGCCTTGCCGCCGATATTTTCCTGCACGGTCGCGATGACCATCGCGTCCTTCTGTTCGTTGCCGACCAGCCGCCCGATGACGCCGGACGCCTCGATGTTGCGGCGAACCTCCGCGAGTTCCGCGGGCGTGGCGTTGAAGGTTTCGGGAATGACCGGCGCGCCGACGAAGCCATCTTCCGTCACCAGCGTGTAGCGTACCTTGGATGAATAGAGCGACGTCAGGCCGGGCCGGTCGATATGCGGCATGAAATAGATGTCGTTCGAGACATGCTTCAGCGTATCGAGAAATTCCTCGTTGTAGATGTCGCCGTCGCCCTTCCAGCGAACGTTCACGAGGATCTGGTTGTGCCCCGGAAATACGAATGCATACTTCGCGAAGGTCTTCATGAAGTCGTGCTGGGTCGGGATGAACTTCTGAAAGCCGGGATCGAGCTGGATGTTACGCGCCTCCCACCCCAGGACGAGCGTGATGAGCGTCGCCACGACGATGATCGCGGGACGCATCGAGATCAGAAGATTGGAGCAGGCCTCGACCACCCGCTGGGTCTTTGTCTGGTTCATGCTTGTCACCGGCTCACGATCTCCCATCGAGCGAAACGAGCGTCCGTGGAAGCTCGGCTTCGGAAAGCCCGTCATCCCCCGACAGCAATATCTTGCCCGGCGTCAGTTCGAGCGCCGCCGTATAGACCTCGCGCCCATGCTTGCCCGCCTTCTGGAAGCTGCGGCCCTTGTCACCCGAGACGAGAACCGTACCGTCCTGGCCGACCAGCACGATGCGCCCGTCGGCAAGCCGGGTCGCGCCGAAGAAGGAGGTCTGCCCTTCCGTCGGCACGGCGACCCAGCTCGCGCCGAAATCGTCGCTGCGCAGAACGTGACCGCGCATGCCGTATAGCAGCCACTCGTCACGCGAGAGCCGCATGACGCCGTAGATGGAGCCCTTGTAGGGAATGGCGACGGGCTGCCAGCTCCGCCCACCGTCGGACGAGCGCTGCACCAGACCCATTTCGCCGGCCACCATGGCGCGGTCGTCTTCCGCCGAACACGCGACCGCATTCAGATGCGGCGCCTCCGCGAGCTGCGCCGGCACGTTCGACCAGCTCTGGCCGCCATCGGCCGACATCAGGAACTGGCCGAAGCTGCCGGCGACGAAAATCCTGCCGCTGCCCGCCGCGCAGAGGCCAAGCAGCGGGCCGGGCGCATCCTTGTCGAAATGCACTTCCGTCCAGCTCTTGCCGCCATCCAAGGTGCGCAGCACGATGCCGTCGAAGCCGATGGCAAACCCGGTCTTCGCGTCCGTGAAGATGACTTGCGTCAGCGTCGCTTCGACCGGCTTGTCGATCCGCGCCTCGTGCCAGCTTTGCGCATTGTCGTTGCTGACGAGGAGATGGCCGCTTTCGCCGACGGCCACCAGACCACCGTCACCGCGGGCGAGTCCGTCGATCCGGATATTGTCGGCCTGCGTCTCCGTCGCCCGGTAATCGGGTGTCGGCCTGTCGTAAAAGGCATAAAAGGCCATGACCGTCACGAAGACGACCATGATAATGCCCGGCATGCGGTAAGCCACCGGCGTTCCTCCCTTACGCGACACGCGCCCCCCGCAGCCCGCGTCTGCCGGCGACCCTTATGGGCGCACGGACGATACCTACCCACCGAGACGATGTCCCCAATGGCTTGGCGACGTGGTCTCGAAAACCTGATGCTCGGTCCAGTCCTTGACGAGGCCTCCCCAGCCATATTCAAGGGCGAACATCCCCGGCGTAAAGACGTAAAACGAGATCATCTCGTCATTCACGTGACGCCCGAGCCCCATCAGCATCGGCACCTGATGCTGATGCACCCGGTCGAGCGCCCGCCCGACTTCGTCGATCGAGTTCACCTCGACCATGACATGGATGCAACCGCTCGGCGACGGCATTTCCGCCAGCGCCATGCTGTGCTGGCGCGGATTGCAATGATAGAAGAAAATCCGCGACGATCCGCTCGGGGTCATGCCGAGGGGCACACGGAGAATGTCCGACAGCCCGAAGCCCATCGTCCGCGTCCAGAAGCTGTCCGTCGCGTCGAAAGTTTCGAGCGCCGGCAATACAACATGGCCGAGCCCCATTCCTTCGGTCACGAATCCCGAAACGCCGATCGGGGAGACGAACCGTTTGAAATCCGAAATCGGACCCCAGAAGATTTCCTGCCTGTTCCCCGCCGGATCGACGAAGGAAAAGAAATCCTGCACGTAGCGGACCTTGCGTTCCTCGTCCGTCGGCTCGATGACCATTACACCCGCGGTCTTGAGTTCGTCCTTCGCTTCCGCCAGCGCATCGGCATCGACGACCTGCCAGGCTGAACTGAAGAGACGATCCGTATCCGATTTCTGGATGAGGAACCGGAATTGCCGCCCGTCCATCTTCAGATGAAGGCCGCCTTCCGGCGTATCGATTGCCATCATGCCGAGCACGTCGGTGGCGAAGCTCCGCCACTTCTCGATGTCCGTCGCTCCAACGACGGCATAGCCCAGCTCCAGAATCTTCATCTTTCCTCCGCCCGCAGGTTCTTGCACTCGAACCTAGTTCAGCGCCCGCGACGAGCATCGTCCGGTTGGACTAACGCACGCGGGCTTCACGTCGGGAAGCGCACCTTCACCTTGTCGGTCAGCGGAATCGCCTGACACGCAAGTATCCAGTTTTCCGCGAGGTCGGTCTTGTCGAGAACGGTATTCTTGTCGAGCTTCACTTCTCCGTCCTCAAGCTGACACATGCAGGCGCTGCAGGAGCCCATGCGGCACGAATGCGGTGCGTCGATGCCTTCCGCGAGCAGCACGTCGAGGAGATGCCGGTCCGCCGGCCAGTCGAGTTCATAGAGCTTGCTGTCGAGAAAAACCTCGACGCGCGTGACCGGTCCGTCGGACGGCGTCGCGAAGGCCGTCTTCGCCGCTTCCGCCTCGATCAGCGGATCGCCGGCGAGAGACACGAAGCGCTCCACATGAATGCACTCGCGCGCGACGCCGAGCTTGTGCAGCGCTTCGACGGTGCAATCCATGAAGATGCCCGGCCCGCAGATGAAACATTCGTAATCCGCCCAGGGCCGCGCGGCCGCAGCCAGCAGTTCGACCGAGGGGAGGCCCTGCACGGTCTCCAGCCAGTGAACCACGGTCAGCCTGTCCGGATGCCTGCGCGCCAGCGCATCGAGTTCGCCCCGGAAGATCACCGACTTCTCGTCGCGGTTTGCATAGATAAGAGCGATCCGGCCCTCGCCTTGGAGCAGCGCCGACTTGACGATCGACATGACGGGCGTGATGCCGCTGCCGCCCGCGAAGAGGAGGAAATTTCCGTCGAGCGAACGCGGCGTGAAGACGCCGGCCGGCGGCAGAACCTCAACCTCGTCACCCGGCTTGAGATTGTCGCAGATCCAGTTCGACGCCGCACCGTCGTTGACGCGCTTGACGGTCACCTTCAGCGCATCGTCGGCATGCGGCGAACTCGCCAGCGAATAGCAGCGTGCCAGCGCGCCCGACGACGACGGGATACGGAGCGTCAGAAACTGACCGGGCTTGTAAGTGAAGCGATCCAGAAGATCGCCGGGAAGCTCGAAAACAAGCGAGTGTGCATCGCCCGTTTCGGCAATGACATCGGCAAGCCGGAGCCGATGATATTTCAGATCTTCCATACCGCTGCGCACGCCCTTACTTCATGAGCTGGCCACGCTCGACGTCCCACATTAAGGCATTTTGCGCGGCCGCGACGCAACGCTCAGATGAAGTAATCCGTATTGTCCAGACCGAGCATGACGGCGCCCCAGTTCCGGCCGATGCTGTCGGCCTGGTTGGCGGCATGCTGCCGGCCGGTCGAGATGTCGGCGAAGATGCGGGAAAAGGGCTTCGTATTGAAAGCGGCCGAGCCGCCGCCGGCTTTGAAGATGCGCTGCGCAAGATTGCTGCACCGCTCGGGCACCTCGGCCGACTGATAGCGATACATCAGCCGGTCCGGGATTGGCACGAAGACGCCGTTGGCCGCCTTGTCGTACATCACGTTCATGTTGTGATGCAGCACGGTCTTCATTTCGTCGATCGACGCCGCCGCTTCCGCGCAGACCATCTGCGCCGAAGCGTCCTGTGCCGTCTTCGCGCCCGTCACGGTCGTGCGGACGCGGCCATATTCGATGAACTCGTCGAGCATATGCTGAAGCGCGCCGATCGCCGAGGTCGAGACCGAACGAATGAATATCTGCGCGAAGGGCATCCGGTAGAGCGGTGCGGTGTTGACCGCATTGCCGGGGCTGTTGCACATCAGCCCGTCGACCATCTTGTGCGTGCGGTACTCCGGCACGAAGACATCCTTGACGACGATGTCGTGGCTGCCCGTCGCGCGAAGCCCGTGTACGTCCCAGGTGTCGACGATCTCGTAATCCTTGCGCGGCAGGAGGAAGGTGCGCGCATCGGTGTTGCCCGATTCGGGATCGACGAGGCCGCCGAGGAAAATCCAGTCGCAATGCTCGCTGCCGCTCGAAAAGCGCCAGTGGCCGCTGAAGCGATAGCCGCCATCGACCGGCATTGCCTTGCCCGTCAGCATGTAGGTCGACGAGACGAGAACCGACGTATCTTTCGACCAGACATCCTGCGCGGCCTGATCGTCGAACAGACCCATCTGCCAGTTATGGCAGCCAATGACGCCGTAGCACCAGGCCGTCGACATGTCGCCTTCGGCCAGCGTGATCATCGTGTCGTAGAAGACGTTCGGATGCATCTCGTACCCGCCCCAGCGTTTGGGCTGGAGCACGCGAAAGAGACCCGCGGCCTGCATCTCGGCAATGGTCTCGTCGGGAATGCGCCGGTTCTTCTCTGCCTGCCTCGCCCGTTCCCGGAGCGTGGGGACGAGGGCACGCGCGCGCGCAATGATTTCATCCGCGGTAGGAATTGCGGTCTCGACATCGGCGGTGCTTACGACTTCCTGCGTGCGGGCCATCAACAAAATCCCCGGCTCTATCTCTCGCGCCGGCGAGGCGGCGCTCCCAATTGATATCGGGGATGATGTTGCCGGGGTCAGACACCCACATCGTCTAACCGGACTACCAGAATGGTGGCCTCCCGCGACGTTGCGGAAGACTGCCATTTCAGCATTCCGTCCTAGGACGCCCTGTCGAGCGATGCGAGCGGCGCGACGCCGTTGACGAGGATGCGGACGAGCTCGGCCTGACGCGTCACGCCCGTCTTCTCGAACATGGAGCGCAGATGCGCGCGCGCCGTGTTGTAACGGATGCTCTGCTCGGCTGCCGCCTGTTCGAGGCTGTCGCCCTTTGCGAGCTGCATCGCGAGCGAGGCTTCGGCCTGCGTGAAGCCGAAGAGCTGGCGCAACACGGCCGGGTCGGTCTTGACGCCGATCTCGGCATCGCGAATGAAGATCGCCGCGCCGTGGCCCCAGCGATCGCCGACGCGCGCGCTGAGCCGGATCGGATTGACGACGATGCCGAGGTCGCGCGCCCCGGAAGGCCGGCTGATCGACAAAGCCTGTGTCAGTCGGTCGCCATTGCCGGGCTCCGTCTCGAGCGCGAACTTGATGAGCTTCTGCAGCGCCTTGTCTTCCTGCGTCGAGACCGCACGGATCGAGCCGTTCATCACGACGATGCCGTCGCGCCGTTCGAGCAGACTCTGCGCGATCGAGTTCATGGCGACGAGCTTGCCGCCCTCGTCGAGCACGATGCCGCCCACCGCCAGGCGATCCATCGCGTCGGCATAGATCTGGTTGACGATTTCCGAATGCGAAAGCCGCGTGCGGATTTCGAGCGCACGCGCGAAATGCGGCGCGATAAGCGAGATGAGTTCCTGCTCCTTCTTGTCGAAGGGGCTGCTGCCTGTCGGCCGCATGATGCGCAGGAAGCAGTCGACCTCTTCCAGCGAACAGACCCATGAACCCATGTAATGGTTGATGCCACCCATCTCCAGCAGTTCATGGAACTTGCCGTGGTTCGAATGGCGGCGATCGGAAAGCCAGTCGTTGATGGTATAGATCTCGCCGAGCTTCATCTCGAGCTTTGGCGCATAGCGCTGATACTCGTTCTGATACATCGCGAAATCGCTGAGATCGAACTCGCCGGCGTTGATCGTCGCTTCCTGCCGCAGCGTCGTCTTCGCGACGAGCGACAGCGTGACGAACTTCGCGCCGAGATGCTCGCGCAGCTGCTCGAGACTCTTCTTCCAGGACACATCCTCGAAGGAGCCGTTGTAGATCTGGCCGATCAGCGCACTGAACTGCGCCGGCGACGGCAGCGGCTTGCGAACGTCGTGCTTGTGACTATTGAGCATGATCAATCACCCGAATCCGAAGAAGCGGGGTTGGATTCGGCCGCGCCGGCTCGCTTCGCCGCCGCGTCCGCTCCTCCCAAACCCGCGCCTGCTCGTTACACGGCAGGCTTTCGTGTTCTCATTGTCTCTTGCACCGGCTTTCCCGAACGGTACCGTCTGCGACAACCCGCCGCAACGGTTTAGCCTGGTTAACCCGGCGTTCCTCTCGACACGTCTCATCCGCAAAAAAGCCGCGAATGTCTTCAGTCATGATAACTCTCGGTTCTTGCTCTTCTTTTCAAATTTGTCCCGAAGCGTGATCCTGTGTGGCGGAGGCTGGATCGGCCCCCTACTGACAATTAGTCACCGTCAAAGCCGCAACACGCCATAACCCGGCGCACCCAGCGGCGCATTGAGCGAAGCGGAGATGGCGATTCCCAGCGCGTTGCGGGTATCGACCGGGTCGAGCAGTCCGTCGTCCCAAAGCTCCGACGTCGAGTGATAGGCGCTGAGCTGGCTCGTATAGGCCTTGAGCGTGTCCTGCTTCACGGCGTCGATGACAGCCTGATCGACCGCCTCGCCATTCCGTTCGAGCTGCCTGATCTTGACCTCGGCCAGCGTGTTCGCGGCCTGCTCGCCGCCCATCACGCCGATCTGATGATTGGGCCAGGCAAAGAGAAAACGACCGTCGAAAGCGCGCCCGCACATACCGTAATTTCCCGCCCCGAAAGAGGCGTGGCACATCACCGTAAATTTCGGCACATGCGAACAGGTCATCGCCATGATCATCTTGGCGCCGTCCTTGGTGATGCCCGCAGCCTCGTAGTCGCGCCCCACCATGTAGCCGGTGATGTTCTGCAGAAAGAGAAGCGGCGTATTGTTCTGGTTACAGAGTTCGATGAAATGCGCGCCCTTGAGCGCGCTGTCATTGAAGAGCACGCCGTTGTTGGCAAGAATGCCGACCCGGAAACCCCAGATGCGCGCATAGCCGCAGACGAGCGTCGTCCCGTAATTCGGTTGGAACTCGTGAAAGCGGCTGCCATCGACCATGCGCGCGATCACTTCGCGCGCGTCATAGGCTTTTTTGATGTCGTCGGGGATGATCCCGTAAAGCTCGTCCGGATCGTAGAAGGGCGGCTCGGCCTCCTCGCGGTCGATCGCCCATTTTTTCGGCCGCTCCCATTGCGCGACGATCTCGCGGCCGATGCGGATCGCATCGTCCTCGTCCTCCGCCGCATAATCGCAGGTACCGCTCGTCCGCGTGTGCAGGTCCGCGCCGCCCAGCGCCTCCGCCGTCACGACTTCGCCGGTCGCGGCCTTGACGAGCGGCGGGCCGCCGAGAAACACCGCGCCGGTGCCGCGCGTGATGACATTGTAGTCCGACAGTGCCGGGATATAGGCGCCGCCCGCCGTGCAATGGCCGAAGACCAGCGCGAGCTGCTTGACGCCCATCTTGGACAAAAGAGACTGGTTGCGGAAAATCCGGCCCGCCATGTACTTGTCCGGGAAGACGTCCGACTGCATCTGCAGGAAGCCGCCGGCGGAATCGCAGAGATGGACGACCGGCAGCCGGTTTTCGAGCGCGATGTCGAGCGCGCGGACGATCTTCTTGACCGTCAGCGGATACCAGGCGCCGCCTTTGATCGTCGCATCGTCGGCATGGATCATGACTTCCTGCCCCGAAACGATGCCGATGCCGGTGATGCAGCTCGCCGACGGCGCCTCGCCCTCATAGGCCATGTTGCCGGCGAGGCTCGACAATTCGAGAAAGGGCGTTCCTGGATCGAGCAGCTTTTCGAGCCGCTCGCGGGGCAGCATCTTGCCCTGCTTCGCCAGCCGTTCGATGTCCCGCTTCGGCCGTGCCGAGCGCGCCGCCTCCTGCATCCGCTTGAGATCCTGCGCCATCCACCGGTTGTGCCTGTAGCGGCGGCGGAACTCGTCGGACTCCGGCTTGACGGTCGAAACGATCCGGCTCATGCCCTTTTCTCCATGAGGTCGGCGTCCGCGAGTTCGGCAAGCGCCGCGAAAGAAACCAGCAGCGCATCGCGCTCGAAGGTGGCGTTGGCCGCCACGTGAATATCCTCGATCACCCCGTCGCGCGGGGCGGCGACGCCGATCTGCAGTTTCATGCTTTCTATGGTGATGAGCGTATCGCCCGCCCTGACCTCGTCGCCCCTGGCGCAATGAATGCCGATGACCGTGCCCGGCATCTCCGAGCGCACGGCATTGGCATGCCTGCCCTTCGTCTCCGATGCACCGCCCGCCTCGGCGAGGCTCATGACGAAAGTGCGCCCGTCGAGCCGCACGTAGATCTCGCGCTCGCCCGCATAGCGCCAGCCGCGATAGACGCGCCCGTCGAGCTTCAGTTCGAAGGCGCCGTCTTCCGCCGGCAGTTCGATGACCTCGTGCTCGACGCTGTCGAAGACGAGCCGCAAGGCCGGCTTACGCCCGGCTATATCGAGACGGATGGTGCGCCCATCGAGTTTGAGTTGCGTGGTCATGCGTTCCTCAATTCCGCCATCCGCCCATTGCCGCATGGGGCTCCGGCACGTCGAAGGCGAGCCGCCGGAAGTCCGATTGGGCGAGCGCCGCCGCCGCGCAGGCTGCACGTTCGAGTTCGGCGACCGCATCGTCCGGATTGAGCGTCCCTGCATGTTCAGACAGAAAGCCCGTGTCGATCCGCGCCGCCGCAAAGGCCGGATGCGCCATGACGCGCGCGAGGTAGTCGATATTGGTCGGCACGCCGAGCAGCGCGAGATCGGCCAGTGCCGCCTTCATTCGCGCTATCGCCTCGGCCCGCGTACCGCTATGTACGATGAGCTTCGCCAGCATCGAGTCGAAGGCGGGCGTCACCGCCTGTCCCTCGGCGATGCCACCGTCGAAACGCACTTGCTCGCCTGCAGGCAGACGCAGAAGCCCGACGCGCCCGATGGCGGGTCGGAAATCCTTCTCCGGCTCCTCGGCGCAGATCCGGACCTCGATCGCGTGACCCGAGGGTTTGATATCCTCCTGCCGGAAGGAAAGCCCTTCGCCCGCCGCCACGCGGAACTGCTCGGCGACGAGGTCGAGACCGAGGATCATCTCCGTCACCGGATGCTCGACCTGGAGCCGAGTGTTCATTTCGAGGAAATAGAATTCGCGGTCGGCACCGAGAATGAATTCGATGGTCCCGGCATTCCGGTATTTCGCCGCCGAGGCGAGTTGCACGGCAGCGGCGCGGATACGGTGGCACAGATCGTCGGAAAGGTTCGGCGCGGGCGCTTCCTCGACGATCTTCTGGTAGCGGCGCTGGATCGAGCATTCGCGTTCGCAGAGATGGAGCACGCGACCCGTCCCGTCGCCGATCACCTGCACCTCGATATGCCGCCCGCGTTCGACGAGCTTCTCGGCATAGACCAGCCCGTCGCCGAAATAGCGCTCTGCCTCGCTCGACGCGGTGCGCACGGCTTCGACGAGATCGGCCGCCTCCCGCACGATCTTCATGCCCTTGCCGCCGCCGCCCGCCGACGCCTTGATGAGCAGCGGAAAGCCGATGGCTTTCGCCCGGGCGAGGAAGTTCTCGGGATCGTCGCCCTGCAATACGCTCGGGGCAACCGGCACGCCATGTTCGGCGGCGAAGTTGCGCGAGCGCACCTTGTCGCCCATCAGATGCATCGCACCGGCGTCCGGCCCGACGAAGACGATCCCCGCCTTCGTCACGCGCTCGGCGAATTCCGCATTCTCGGAGAGGAACCCATAGCCTGGATGGATCGCCTCGGCGCCGAGCCGCGCGCATATGCCGATGATCTGTTCCTGATCGAGATAGGCCTTGGTCGGCACGTCGCCGTCGAGTTCGACCGCCTCGTCCGCCATGCGGACATGCGGGGCGCCACGGTCCAAATGGTGATAGACCGCGACCGTCGCAATGCCCATTTCCTTCGCCGTCCGCATGATGCGGGCCGCGATCTCTCCACGATTGGCGACAAGAACCTTGGAAAACATCATGCCTCCGCCTTGCCGATGAGCCGTTCGAGCTTCGCCGCCGCCTGTTCGATCCGGGCCAGCGTCATGTCGTCGGCGGGCACGATGACAAGCGCGCGATAGACGAAGTCGGTGATCGCGTCCGCCGTCTCGTCGAGCGGGAAATCGCCCTCGCCGCGCAGGAAGGCCCAGGTGTGGTGCTCGATGCCGCCATAGATCATGTCGCGCACCAGGGTCAGCGGTGCGTCGTCACGAAACTCGCCCGCCGCGATCGCGTCGCGCAGGATGTCGAGCGTGCGCCGCGTATAATCGCGGTTGAGATCGAAGACCCGCGTCTCGCGATAATCCGGCCCCGCCCGCAGCTCGCTGAAGACGAGGCGGCAGAGCGCCGGATCGGTCTTGATCGCGCGAAGATGCCGCCAGATGAGGAAGCGCAGCCGGTTGCGCGTCCCCTTGATGCCGGAAAGCTGCGTGTCGTAGTCGGCCAGCATCTCCTCGTACCAATGGCCGACGACACGAACGAGCAATTCGCGCTTGTTCTCGAAATAACGGTAGATCGTGCCTTCGACGACATGTGCGCGCTCGGCGATGTCGGAGATCGAGGCATCCGCATAACCCCTCTCGCAGAAGACGTCATGCGCCGCTTCCATGATATCGGCGACGCGCCGTTCGCGCGGCAGCCGCGAAATCACCCGGCGCTGCGGTATAACCTCGCTCATGCCGCGGCCCTTCCCTCGTCGAGAAGGCCGCCATGCGGGAGCCAGCTTTCCGGCACTGTCACCGGAAAATCCATCAACACCTGTGCAAGTCCCTTGCCCTGCGGATCGTAGCGGAGCGACGCGACCCCTCCGCCGCCCAGCGCATGACGCAGTACGAAGTTGAAACCGTCGAGCCCCGGCCAGTCGAAGCGCTCGACGTCGCCTTTCGCGAAGTGCGCGAAGTGGGTCGCGACCGCTTCGGGCGTCAGCGCCGCGGCGATGAAAGGCAGGAACTCTGCGCGCCGCGCCAGCACGCCGATATTGGCTGTATCGCCCTTGTCGCCGCTCCGCCCATGGGCGAGGCGGATCAACGGCACCTCGACCGTCGCGCCGTCGAAACGCGGCACGGTCAGCGCATGCGATGCGCGCGATGCCGGCGCAGTTTCATTGGAGACGGCGGGCATGTCGAAGACTTCCCGCGCGCCGTCGACCTCGATCTCGATCCGCACCATCGACTTCGGAACCAGACAGGAGGCGAGCCGAACGATGGGCTGCACGCCGGGTCGCCCGCCGGCGAAGCCGGTGATCCCTTGCGCCATCGAGGTGGCGGAGGGAAAGATTTCCCGCGCGAAGATCTCGAGCGCACGCTTGTCGTCATGCGCGACGGCGATCTTGAGCAGGACCTCGCGCGCGCCATACGTCCGCGCGCCCATGCCGTAATTCGCTTCGCCGCCCAGCACCTCGACGGAGGTTTCGCGGAAGGACGCAAAGCCCTTTTCGGCCATCAATCGCTCCGACCGCGCGAGGATCGCCTCGCCGACGCGGCCCCCCTTCGCCACCGCATCGCGCCCGACGATCATCATGGTCGCCATGCAGCGAAACCCGTGAGCATAGGTGAGGCTCGCCTTGTAGTCGGCAGTCGGCGCAAAGCCCTTCGCGCCCGAGACGCGCACGCGATTCTCCCCCGCCGTTTCGAGCCGCACGCCGGACCAGTCGCAGACGACATCGGGCAGGATATAACGGTTCGGATCGTGCACCTCGTAGACGATCTGTTCGGCGACCGTCATCGGCGAGACGAGCCCGCCCGTACCTTTCGGCTTGGTCAGCACGAAGCTTCCGTCTTCCTCGCAGACCGCGATCGGGAAACCCATGTCGCTCCAGTCGGCGGCGACGCTCTCCCAGTCGGTGAAGATGCCGCCCGTCGCCTGCGTCCCGCATTCGATGACGTGGCCGGCAAGGCTGCCGGCAGAGAGCCTGTCGAAGTCGGAAGGGCCCCAGCCGAAATGCGCAATCAGCGGTCCGAGCGCCAGCGCGCTGTCGACGCAACGCCCGGTGATGACGATGTCCGCACCCTTCGCCAGCGCCGCCGCAATCGGGAAGGCACCGAGATAGGCATTGGCGCTCGCGACCTTCTCCGGCAGCGCGCCGCCCGTTTCCATATCCTTCAGCCCGAGCGCATGGAGGCGGTCCAGCTCGCCTGAAATATCGTCGCCGAGGACGGTCGCGACTTTCAGCGCCACGCCCTTCTTCGCCAGCAGCGCGCGCACGGCCTCCGCGCAAGCCGTCGGATTGACGCCGCCCGCATTGGCCACGACCTTGATCCTGCGCGCCGCGATCTCTTCCGCCAGATCGCCGATCACGAGATCGACGAAATCGGTCGCATAGCCGAGGTCCGGCTTCTTCTCCTTCGCCCGCGCGAGGATCGACATGGTGATCTCGGCCAGATAGTCGAGCATCAGCACGTCGATCTCGCCGCTGCCGACGAGCTGCGCCGCGCCCGAGGCGCTGTCGCCCCAGAAGCCCGCTCCACAGCCGATGCGCAAGGCGGCTTTCATCTCACTTCCCCGTCCAGTTCGCCTTGCGCTTCTCGCGGAAGGCGGCGAAGCCCTCGATGGCGTCCTTCGACTGCGCCATCATCGGCAGCATCAGCTGCGCATAGTCGAACGCCTGATCGAGCGTCATGTCGCGCATGGCGTGGAAGCCGATCTTGCCGAGGCGCACCGCCGTCGGCGACTTGTTGACGATGCGCGAAAGCAGCCACTCGGTTTTGGCGTCGAGCTCTTCCGGCAGCGCGATGTAATTGACGAGACCCATAGCGAGCGCTTCTTCCGCCGTGAAGAGTTCGCCGGTGATGCAAAGCTCCATCAGCGCGCGGGGCGTCAGCACGCGCTGCAGATAAGGCAGGATCATCATCGGAAAGAGGCCGACGCCGCTTTCCGGCGTGCCGAACCGCGCGGAGGAAGACGCGACCGCCAGATCGCAAGCGCAGAGAAGTCCGAGCCCGCCCGCCAGCGCCGGACCGTTGACCCGCGCGACGATCGGAAGCGTGCATTGCTCCATGCGGCGGAAAAGCCGGATGATGAAATTGCGGGGATCGGAGGGATCGACGGTAAAAGGCGCGCCGTTCGCATCGGGCTGCAGATCGCCGCCCGCGCAGAAGGCCTTGTCGCCTGCGCCGGTCAGCACGATGGCCCGCGTCGCCGGGTCGGCTTCGGCCGCGTCGAAAGCCGCGATCAGCCCCTCGGCCACGCCCTGGTTCAGCGCGTTCCGCCGCTCATGGCGGTTGATGAAGATCCAGCGCGAGGCTCCCCGCGCCTCGCTCACCACCAGTTCGGACATCCGCTCCCTCCGCGCTCTTCATTCCAAGGGGCCTTTCCGGCCTCTTAATGAATGGCATTCATCAGGAATGATTATTGGATCAGGGCTCTCCGGGGCCGGCACGTCCAGATGGACTATGACTTCATGAATTCCCCTCATTAGCGTCGGCAAAACCGCCGAACCGGTGCCGAGGGAGGACGAGATGGAAGGATCGATGGGGGCCGGGCTTGCCGGCGCGGGCCTGCAATTCGAGCTGACCTCGGAGCAGCGGGAAATCCTGGATACCGCCGACCGCTTCGCCAAGGCCGAGCTTTACCCCCTCGCCCCCCGCATGGATGCCGAGGAATGGTGGCCGGGGGACATCTTCCCGAAGATCGGTGCCACCGGCTTCTGCGGCACGACCGTCTCGCCGGATTATGGCGGCGCGGGTGTCGACCTTTTCACCAGCGGACTGATCCTTCAGGCCTTCGCGCGCTGGAACCACGCGCTGGCCTTGAGTTGGGTCGCGCATGACAATCTCTGCGCCAACAACATCTTCCGCAACGCCAACGAAAAGCTCCGCGCGAAATACCTGCCGAAGCTTTGCTCGGGCGAGCATGTCGGCGCGCTCGGCCTCACCGAACCGGGTGCGGGCTCCGATGCGCTCGGCTCGATGCGCACGACGGCACGGCGCGAGGGCGACCACTACCTCCTCAACGGACAGAAGCTCTACATCACCAACGGTCCCATCGCCGACGTGCTGCTCGTCTATGCGAAGACGGCGCCGGAGAAAGGCCCGCACGGCATCTCGGCCTTCATCGTCGAGAAGAATTTCCCCGGCTTCAAGGTCGCCCAGAAACTGACCAAGATGGGTTTCCGCGGCAGCCAGACCGCCGAGCTCGTTTTCGACGAGTGCCGGGTGCCCGCCGAAAACCTCGTCGGCGAGGAGAACAAGGGCGTCGCCGTGGTGATGAGCGGCCTCGATCTCGAACGCGCAATGATCTCCCCGATCTGCCTCGGCATTTGCGAGCGCGCGCTCGAACTCTCGATCGACTATGCGCGCACCCGCCAGCAGTTCAAGAAGCCGATTTCCGAGTTCCAGATGATCCAGTCGAAGCTCGCGCAGATGTATGTCTGGGTCGAGACGATGCGGACCTTCAACTACCGCGTCCTCAACGCCGCGAACGACATCGAGGTCGGCGGCGGCGGGCGCGGCGAAATCCATGCGCTGACGGCGGCCTCGGTCATGTACGCCGCCGATACGATGAATCGCGTCCTCGACGAGGCGGTGCAGATCCACGGCTGCTCGGGCTATATCTGGGAGTCGGAAATCAACCGTCTCTTCCGCGCGACCAAGCTCCTCGAAATCGGCGCCGGCACGACGGAAGTGAGAAAGCTCATCATCGCGGGCGAGATCCTGAAGAGATGAGCGAGAGCTTCCGCTATTCCGACGACGAACTCGCCACCCTCCCCGCCGTCTACGCGCCGGACCTTCTGAAAGGCCAGGTCTTCGTCGTGTCCGGCGGCGGCAGCGGCATCGGCCGCGCGACGGCCTGGCTCGCCGCCCGTCTCGGCGCAAAAGTCGTCGTCACCGGACGGAAGGAGGAAAAACTCGTCGCCATGCGCGATGGCCTGACGGCGCACGGGCTTTCCGCCGACTATGCCATGCTCGACATTCGCGACCGCGCAACCGTCGATAGCGCCCTCGCGCACATCATGGCCCGCGAAGGCCGCATCGACACCCTCGTCAACAGCGCGGGCGGCCAGTTTCCGCAAGCCGCCATCGACTATTCGCTGAAGGGCTGGCGGGCCGTCATCGAAACCAATCTCGACGGCACCTTCCACATGATGCAGTCGATGGCGCGTCTCTGGCGCGACAAGGACGCGGGCGGCAACATCGTCAACATCGTCGTCTCGGGACGCGGTCTTCACCATGTCGCCCACAGCGTCGCGGCGCGCGCGGGCGTCATCGCCTTCAGCGAGGCGGTCGCGGTCGAGTGGGCACCGCTCGGCATCCGCGTCAACTGCGTCGCGCCGGGCGCGATCCGCTCGGAAGGCTGGGCGACTTATGAGCCCGACGTGCGCGAGCGTTATCCGAACACGAATCCCTTGCGGAAAGTCGGCACCCCCTGGGACGTGGCGCAAGCCTGCATCTATCTGAGCGCGCCGTCAGGCCAGTTCGTCACCGGCGAAACACTGGAGATCACCGGCGGCGGGCATCTCTGGGGCGAAGTCTGGACGACCGACAAGCCGCAATATTTCATCGACGCGTCACGCAAGATCGAGCCGAAAGGCTAGAGCCCTGTCGCTGAACGTGAAGATATGATGTCGATGGCAACCCGGTCTGATAGGGTCGTCATCCCAGCCTGGATCAACGAAGCGGCATCATGATAATCGCAACGGCGAGCGACGACGCCTTTATGCCGGGACTTCTGGCGCTGCTTCATTCCGCCCATAGTCACAACCCGGAGGCACGATTTCTAGTCATCGACATGGGCATGTCGCCAGGCTCGCGTTTCAAGCTCGACGCGTTGATAGACCGCTTCGGTATTTCGGCTTCCATCATACGAGGCGCCCCCGACGCCTTCGCCCGTCTTCCCCATGTTCAACGCTTTGCGCGATCGGCATATGCGCGGCTTCTCATTCCCGAGCTGCTGCCGAACGAGAGCAAGGCTCTCTATATCGACGCGGACGCGGTGGTGACCTGCGGCCTCGGCGAACTTTGGGAAAAGGAACTCGGCAACTTCCTGATCGCGGCGGCGAGAGACGAATTTATCGCGGCTGACGAGGCAGCTCGCGCGGGTGTGAATGCCGACAGCTACTTCAACTCCGGCGTTCTGCTCATGAATCTCGATCTTTGGCGTTCCGAGCATGTCGCGAGCGAAGCCATGGCGACGATCGAAAAAGACCGTAGACTGACCTTGCCCGATCAGACCGCGCTCAATGCGATATGTCGCGGTCGGGTAATGCTCATAGACCGCAGATGGAATCTCTTCGCGGCAAGCGTCGTAGAGCTTCCCATTACCGAACCCGGCATCATCCATTTCACCGGCGTCGAAAAACCATGGCAGCGATGCGACATTCCCTTGTTCGATTTCTACGGCGAACACGCGCGCAGGGCCGGCATCGAGCTGAATTTCGAATCTGAGCGCAGAACGCTTCGACAGTTTCGCAAATCGGTCTTCGGACTTCTCGGCTTTCGGTCGAAATACTGGCGGCCTCTTCTGGTGAAATGGCGCTACCGCCTGCTGCTGAGAAGATACGTAGCCCATCTCCGCCGCCTGCCAGCCGCAGTGCAGACCGGACGACGGCAAGCCTCTCCGGGCTAGCCCCCCAGATTGTACTCGGCGAAATCCGGGTAGCGCATCTGCCACCAGTATTTCATCGTGAAACTCGACCAGTTGTTGGTGACTTTCCCTTCGGCGGTCTTGTACCAGCTCGAGCAGCCCGCGGCCCAGACCGTCTTCTGCATGTCGGCCTGCAGGTCGCGATTGAATTCGTCTTCGGCCGCCTTCTTCACATCGATGGTGCGCACCTTCGGGCTTCGCAGCGCATTGAGGCATTGCATGATGTAGTTCACCTGGCACTCGATCATGAAGATGATCGAGTTGTGGCCTAGATTGGTATTCGGCCCATAGAGCATGAAGAAGTTCGGGAAGCCGGCCACCGCGACGCCGCGATGGGCCTCCGCGCCATGCGCCCACACGGTATTGAGATCGAGATTGCCGCGCCCGACGATCTTCATCGGCGCGAGAAGATGCGTCGCCTCGAAGCCCGTCGAATAGATGATGACATCGGCCGGGTGGGAGACGCCATCTTCGGTCACGATGCCGTCCGGCGTGATCTTCGCGATGTGACTGGTCTCGACGGCGACGTTCTTGCGCGCCATGGTCGGAAACCAGTCGTTGGACAGGAGGATGCGCTTGCAGCCCGCCGGATAGTCCGGCGTCAGTTTCCGGCGAAGCTCGGCATCTTTCACATGTTCTTCCATCGTGTTGACGGCCGCCTTCTCGAAGAGCTTGCCGAAGAAGCTGCCCTTGATGAAGGCGAGATAATTGAGTTCCAGCATCAGATAAATCTGGAGGCGGTGAAGCTTCACCAGCCAGGGGAAGCGCGCAAACCACTTCTGTTCCGACGGGGTATACGGACGGTCCGATTTCGGGACGATCCAGTTTGCCGAGCGCTGGAAGATGGTGAGCGTCTTCGCCTTCGGTGCGATCTCCGGCACGAACTGAATGGCGCTGGCTCCGTTGCCGATGACGGCGACATTCTTACCGGAGAGATCGACGCTATTGTCCCAGCGTGCCGAGTGGAACGCTTTGCCGGCGAAGGTCTCGATGCCGGGGAAATTCGGATAGAAGGGCCGGTTGAGCTGGCCCGTTCCCGAGACGACGACATTGGCCGTGATCTCCTCGCCTGCCTTGGTGCGGAGGCGCCAGAGGCCGGCGGTTTCGTCGAAGCGCGCTTCCTCGACTTCCGTGTTGAAGCGGATGAAAGGACGAAGCCCGTATTTCCGCGTCACATGCTTCATGTAGTCGAGAATTTCGGGCTGAAGCGCGAATTTGCGCGACCAGTCGGTCTTCGGTTCGAAGGAAAAGGAATAGAGGTGCGAAGGCACGTCGCACCCGGAGCCCGGATAGATGTTGTCGCGCCAGGTGCCGCCGATCTCAGCTTCCTTCTCGATCATGACGAAAGAATCGATGCCCGCCCGGCGCAGCTGCGCCGCCATGCAGAGCCCGCCCATGCCGGTGCCGAGAATGGCAATCTGAAGCGGCTTCTGCGGAACGGCTTTCCGCGGTCCCGGCTGGCTCAAAAAGTCGTCCACGACATTCTCCCTGACAACGACGCTCCGGCGGCCTCTCCGGGCCGTTTAGGGTATATCCCCTAAATACTCATATAACCCGGCCAGCGTCCGCCGACAATCTTGGAGCACAAAAAGAACGGCCCCGCGAGGTTTCCCTCGCGAGGCCGCTCCCCTCATATATCGCCGCCTGTCAGAAGCGGTAGCCGACGCCGACGCCGACAAGCCACGGGTCGAGGTCGACATCCGCACGAACAGCACCGCCGTTGATGGAGACCTTGGTCTTGAGGAAAATCTTCTTCACGTCGACATTCAGCGACCAGTTGCCGCCAAGCTCATAGTCGGCACCAGCCTGCAACGCATAGCCGATGTGATTCTGATAATCGATCGAGTTGATGCCGCCGCCCGGAGCGTCCTCATTGTAGAAGAAGGTGTAGTTGAGACCCGCGCCGACATAGGGGCTGAATTGCGACTTCGGCATGAAGTGATACTGCGCCGTCAGCGTCGGCGGAAGCAGGCTGACCTTGCCGAGGCTGCCGGCCGCGGAATGGCTGACCTTGTGGCGCGACGTGCCCGCGATCAGTTCGAAGGCGATGTTGTCGGTCGCGAAATAGCTGAAGTCGGCTTCCGGAATGAAATCGTTGCCGACGCTGACATCGCCGCCGATCGTTGTTGATGCACTCTCGTCGGGGGCGACCCAAAGGCCGCGCAGACGAACGAGGAAATCGCCCGCCGATTTACCCTTGAAGCCTGCGTCATCGGCGAAAGCCGGGACCGAAAGAGCCGTTGTCCCGAGCAGCGCGGCGACGGCCATGGCTGCGATCCTGGAAGTCTTGTTGCCTTGCATTTCTTCTCTCCGTTGCCAGCACCCATCCGGTGCTCATCAGTTGGCAACAGTGTCGCGGAATAGACGCAGTTTGTGTGCGGCCATTCTGTCGCAGAGCCTGCGCAGCGTTGTCGCATACGGAGAACTACCTACGCGCGTCCAGAATATGCTGATAAGCGCGGACTTGCTGCACGAAACGCAAAGCCTGTCCACCGCGCGCGGGCCCGTATTTCAAATGCGCGGCATAGGCGGGCTTCTGGATGAGCGAGAGCGCGCGGCGTATGCCGTTCCAGCTATCCGGATCGAGACCGAGACGGGCCGCAAGCGTGCGCGCGTCCATGAGATGCGCAAAACCCATATTGTAGGCTGCGAGCGCGAACCAGATGCGATCTGAAACGCGGACTGAATCGGGAATGCGTCCCTCGATCTCCGCGATGTAGCGCGCACCGGCATAGATGCTGTCGATCGGATCGAGGCGATCGTCGACGCCGAGATAGTCAGCGGTATCCTCCGTCAACATCATGATGCCGCGCACGCCCGTATGGCTTTTCGCCTCCGGGTTCCAGTGCGACTCCTGATAGGCGACGGCGGCGATCAGCTGCCATGGCAAGCCGGTTTCACGCGACGCCGCGCGCATCGCCTTCTCATAATCGGGCAAGGTCTTTTCGATCGCGGCCTTGAAGGCCCGCACATCGACATAGTCGAAAGGCGGCAGGAAACCGAAAAACCGCCGCGCGATGTCGGCAAGCTCACCCGACTTGCGCACCCCGGCAACCCAATCGCCGAGATAGGCCGCGACATCTTCCGAGCCCGGCGCGACAAGCCAGACGAGTTGCTGATCGCCGGTAATGGGAAAGGCTTCGACCAGCTCCGGGTAATAGGGATTGTTGACCTGCAATTCGAGCGTCGTCGCGACCGTACAGTCGAGTTGCCCCTGGGCGACGACCTTGAGCAACGTCTCGACGGGCTCCGGCGCATGACCGACCAGAAGTCCCTTGGTCTTCGCCGCGAGATCGAACAGCGCCTCGGCCCCTGCCGTTCCCGCGCTGGCGACGATCTTCAAACCGACAAGATCCTCGGGCTTTTTCGGCAGCGGGATGTCACGGCGGCAGACGACGAGTTCCTGGACCGCCTGATAGCCCGGCCCGGCGGCGAAATTCTTCAGCCGCGCGTCGGTGCCGACAAGGCCGACCGCGATCTGCCCGCGCCGGGCCTTGAGCGCCTCGATAACCTCGGGCTCGGTGTCATAGGTCCGATACTCGATCTCGACGCCGAGAGACTTTGCCAGTTCCTGCGTCAGATCGCGCTCGAAGCCCGTCTCACCCTGCGTACCGAGATAATAGGTGGTCGGCGCAATACGCGTCAGCACGACGAGCCTGCCGCTGGCGCGGATCGTATCGAGCCCCTGCGACACCGGCCTCAGATAGGCAAGGTAATAGGCAAAAAGGCCGGCGAAAATGAAAAGCGCGACGACGACCAGA
>CAISYL010000054.1 GCA_903889655.1 uncultured Alphaproteobacteria bacterium
CGGCGCGCAACGGCGCGACGACCCTGCGGCCCCAGCTTTCGCCGATCGCGATCATGGCTCCGGCCAGTTCCTCATCGACGGTCTCACCACGGGACGCGGCATAGAGGCAGAAAAGCACCAGCGAGACGTCGAGCCCGTCCTCGTCCTGCAGGGCGAGGAGTGCGGCCTCGACGCCCGGCCTCGTATAAAGCCCGGTCGAAAAGGCCCAGAAACCCGCCTCGTCCGCCGCCATGACATTCTCCTTCCGTTGCGCCCTTCCGGGTCATATCACCGGCTTGCCCTCGGGCGCCAATGCGGCCATAAAAGATCGGGGATGCGGGGCCACGTCCCCAGTCGACGGGCCGGGCGCCTGACCATCGGGCGGCCCCCTCATATCGGGCGGCCCCTTCATATCGAGCGGCAATGACCGAACAGGAAGAACAGGAACTGCGGTTGGTTCTCGCGCAGCTCAAGGAGGAGCATCGCGATCTCGATACGGCGATCCTCGCCATCGAGTCGACGCCGAGCCCCGATCATCTGCAGATCAAGCGGCTGAAGAAGCGCAAGCTCTATCTCCGCGACCGGATCCGCGAGATCGACGACCAGCTTTTCCCAGACATCATCGCCTGAGATTCCGCCGGCAGCTCAGTCCGGCTTGTGCTTGGCCTCGTACATCGCCTTGTCGGCGCGGGCGAGTGCGTCCTGCGGCTCGTCATCGCCGGTAAAGGCGACCGCGCCGACCGAGATCGACAGCGGTATCTCGACGCCATCCAGCACCAGCGGATTGTCGGCGATGAGCTGCGCCAGCGAGCGCGCCTTGCTCTCGGCGGTCTTTTCGTCCGTGCGCGCCAGAATGACGCCGAATTCGTCGCCGCCGAGGCGGCCGATCACGTCGGATTCACGCACATGCTCGCTCAGAAGCTGCGCCAGATGCGCAAGCGCCGCGTCGCCCACCGCATGGCCATGCGTGTCGTTCACCTGCTTGAAATTGTCGATGTCGAAATAGGCGAGGCCCGCAGGCTCCTTATAGCGCCGCCCGTAGGCGATGACGCGGGACAGTTCGCGGACGAAGGAGCGACGGTTGAGGACGGGGATGAGGGGATCGCGGTCGGCAAGCTCCTCGGCGTCCTTCAGCCGCCGACGGACCTGGTCCATCTCGCGGCGCAGGCGCTCGACCTCGGCCATGATGGACATCAGCGCATCGCGGACTTTGGGCGTGAGTTCGGCTTCGGGTATGCCCATGAAGCTGACTGCATCGGTCACGGTACGTCCGCCGGACGCCGCCGAATTGCCTGTCGCCTCTCCGCGTCCACTGCGAGCCTGCGAAGACGTTGCGCCTCCGAGCGGCCTGCTATCGCCGATCTTCATGCCTGGCCCCACCGGCGTTCTTCCTACCGGTCCCCGGTGCCTCCGCCGGACAAAAGCAACGGGGCCTCCACCCGAATCGAAGATGCCACTGTTCTGTCTAAAACGCTACCCGGCCGTCCCAGAATGGTTCGGCCTGCCTTGCCAAGCGGGTCGCCATGCCTATACTCCCTCGCTTTCCGCGCCGGGGGTTCCTTCGGCGGCCCCGGTTCTCCGGGATTTTTGGACAGCGAAAATGGCAGCACAGGCTCTGGTCGGCATCATCATGGGGAGCCAATCCGATTGGCGGACCATGAAGCACGCTGCCGAGGCGCTCGAGGCGCTGGACGTACCTCATGAAGTGCGCATCGTTTCCGCTCACCGCACGCCCCAACGGCTCGTCGAATATGCGACCACGGCGCGCGGCCGGGGCCTCAAGGTCATCATCGCGGGTGCCGGCGGCGCCGCGCATCTGCCGGGCATGACGGCTGCCATGACTCCGCTACCTGTTTTCGGCGTGCCGGTGCAGACAAAGACATTGAGCGGTCAGGACAGCCTTCTCTCGATCGTGCAGATGCCGGGCGGCATTCCGGTCGGCACGCTCGCCATCGGCGAGGCCGGCGCCAAGAATGCCGGGCTTCTCGCCGCCGCGGTGCTTGCTCTTTCCGACCCGGCGCTCGCCAAGCGCCTCGATGCCTATCGCGCCGCGCAGACGGATGCCGTCGGCGACGAACCGGTCGACGAGTAATCCCTTGGCGATGATCGCACCCGGCGGGCGGATCGGCATTCTGGGCGGGGGTCAGCTCGGCCGCATGCTCGCGAGTGCCGCCGCCGAGCTGGGCTTCACCTGCCACATCTATTGTCCGGATACGGACGCACCGGCGATGGACGTCGCGGCGGCTGGAACGCGCGCGGCTTACGAAGATGCGGAAGCGCTGGCACGGTTCGCCGACAGCGTCGATGTCGTTACTTACGAATTCGAGAACGTACCGGCCGAAACGGCCCGCATTCTCGCCGAGCACGCGCCGGTGCGCCCCGGCGTCGCCGCGCTGGCGACCGCGCAGGACCGCTCGGTCGAGAAGAATTTCCTCGCCTCGCATGGCATTCCGACGGCGCCTTTCGCCGATATCGACGACGAGCGCTCACTCGCGGCGGCCATCGAAGCGATCGGCATGCCGGCGATCCTGAAGACGCGGCGCTTCGGTTATGACGGAAAGGGCCAGGCGAAGATAACATCGCCATCCGACGCCCGCGCCGCTTTCGACTCCATCGGGAGGGCATCGGCGATCCTCGAAGGCTTCGTGCCCTTCGAGCACGAGATTTCGGTGATCGTCGCGCGCGGCCTCGAC
>CAISYL010000055.1 GCA_903889655.1 uncultured Alphaproteobacteria bacterium
AGCACTTTGTACAAGGAGGGCTTCTTGGTTTTCGGCTTGGTTTTCGTGATGACGCCGGCATTTGTGCCGTCGTCATCTCCTCGCCGCGTGTCGTCAGACATGCCCCGATCCTACCAAATCACTCAAACCGGCCAATCTCCCATCCCGGCAAGCCGGATTTCTCGACGTCGATTCAAAACTCGCATCGGAAAAGTGTTTTCCGATGCCCCTATTACATAGGTGAATCCCGGCGATTTCAAAGCCCGATCCGTATCGAAACCGGACTCGTCTCCCTCAATCGCCGCTCGTCCACAGATTTAACATTCTCTCCGGCACGGACCGCGCGATGTCAGGGCGAGCAATCCGGGGGACAAAACTGCGCCGTTCTCAAGCATAGCCCGAGTCGTTCGGCCCCTCTCCCAAGCGAAAGCGAGCGATTCGGTAGAGCGAAACGGCATGGCCCGCGAATTGCTTCCGCATGCATAACAAATCGTTAACCGCGACAAAGTAAGCTGGGCAATCTGATCCAAGTTGCGGGAATCTCGACGTTTTTTGACGATTTCCTACCGCGCGGGGATTCACAAGACGGGCCGTAGCGGGTAGAGTGTTACCGGGGTTAAGTCGCGGATGAGCAGTTTGCCAGGCAGGTGGCAGACGGAGAGAGGGGTTTCCGAGGTATGTTTGCGTCTGCGCTCGCGATCTCGCCATCGGGTTTCGTTTTCTCAAGGCTGCGCCTTCGGAATCTCGGCATCGTCGTCGCTGTTCTGCTCGGCTGCCTTGCGCTCTCGAGCGGCGCGGAAGCGAAAAACCGCCATCATCGGAGCGCCGGTCCAGCCTTCACCCCGACTGCCGCCAGCTTCGTCATGGACGCCTATACCGGTCGCGTCCTCTATTCGAGCAACGCCGACGCCCAGACCTACCCCGCATCGCTGACCAAGGTGATGACGCTCTATCTGCTTTTCGATCGTCTGCAGCAGGGCGGCATCACGCTCAATTCGCGTATTCCGATTTCAGCCCACGCGGCCAATCAGGCGCCGTCTCGCCTTGGCCTGCGTCCCGGCACGACCATCAGGGTCGAGGATGCGATCCTCGCCATCGTCACCAAGTCGGCGAACGACGTCGCCTGCGCAATTGGCGAATATCTTGGGGGCAGCGAAACGGATTTCGCCCGCCTGATGACTGCAAAGGCGAAGGCGCTCGGCATGCGGCGCACCCAGTATATGAATGCGTCGGGCCTGCCAAACAAGGCCCAGCTCACCACGGCGCGCGACCAGGCGACGTTGGCGAAACGCATCCAGACCGATTTCCCGGGCTATTTCCATTACTTCAGCACCGAAGAATTCGCCTGGGACGGTTCGATCATCCGCAATCACAATCATCTGCTCGGCAAGTATGAAGGCGTGACGGGCCTGAAGACCGGTTATACGGCCGCCTCCGGCTTCAATCTCACCACGACCGTCCAGCGCGACAACAAATCGGTCATCGGCGTCGTTCTCGGCGGCAAGACGGTGCGCGCCCGCGACCTGCAGATGGTTTCGATCCTCGACCGCGCGATGCCCAGCGCCATTGCGATGCGCGATACCGGGACCCGCCTCGCCTCGGCTCTGCCGAAGGCGCCGAACAGGCCATCAGGTATTTCGGACAGCGATCGGCAGGCGCTTGCCTCGCTGGCTTCCGGCGACGAAGCCGATCCCGACGAAGAATCCTACACAGGCACCGATCACGTCGCGAGCCTGAGTTCCGCCGAACCCGCCAGGCCCGTCGTCGAAATGGCGCCCTCCGCGCATCCGGCCGTTATGCCGCTGAAGCCCGTGATCGCCGTTCAGTCGGCGGCGCTGCCGCCGAAGGCTCCCACGGTCGCCGCCGCCGCGCTGCCGGCCCCTGTGGCGAAGCCGGCTGCACCCGCCTTGCAGCTTGTCGCCTCGGCCGAACCGGCCGCGCCGGTGCCCGTCATGCTTCCGGCGGCTCGCCCCGTCACGCAGGCAGATGATTCCGTTGCGGTTCAGACTCCGGTTCAGGCGAAAGCCGCTGCCCCTGCAACACCCCACTCGGCCTCGGCGCCCGTCGACCGCGCGACAGCTTATGCGCTGGCCGCGTTCCACAAGGCCGAAGGGCCCGTCCGGACCGCTGGCCGCGAGATCGGCAACTTCATCGTAGCGCCCGCCCAGGCCAGCGAAGGCAATCAGGCGACGCAGCCCGTCGGTTTGCAAGTCGGCCCGCAGCCTTTGGGCCTGCGACCGACGGCAAACGAACCCGCCTTGGCGCAGAGCGGCCATGGCTGGCGCCTCGGTGACCCGCTGATCCCGGAAGGCTCCTGGGTGATCCAGATCGGCGCCTATGCCGATCAGGCCGATGCCGTCGATCGCATCCGCTCCGCGATCAAGGCCGCGCCTGAACTCGGCAAGGCCGTCCCGGTGACGGTCCCGGTGAAGACGGCGGACAACCGCACGCTCTACCGGTCGCGCTTCGGCGGCTTCGATGACGAGAAAGAAGCCCGCAACGCCTGCGGCCGCCTCGCACGGGAGAGCATTTCCTGCGTTGCCATCCCGCCGGCGAACTGGTCGATGCCGGCATCAGCCGCTGCCAAGGAAAAAGCACGGAGCTAATGCTCGTAGAGGCCTTACCGGCTTGAGTTGGGGCTGACCGTTACGGTACTTCCAAGCCTCAGGCTCCGTTCGCCGCCCTCTCCACAAACGTGTCCATGTCCGACTGCATCTCCGGCTCGCCCCCGGGACGCTTCGGCATCGGCAGATCAAGCACATCGAGTAGCGCCCGCACCTCTGCCCGCGCGGCGACATGGGACATCGACATCTGCGTGTCGACGCCTTCCTGGCGCAGATCGAGCAGCGTCAGGCCCGAGGGAAACATCTCGCGGAAGATCACGCGCTCGCCGACACCCGGCGCAAGGCGAAAGCCGATACGCGCAGCCAGCGCTTCCAGCACACTTTCGACGCGTCGCTTGTTCTTCGCCGCCAGCGTCGAGAGGCGATTGCGCATCACGACCCAGTCGATCTTGCCGCCGTCGAGCATCACTCGACGCTTGCGGCTTTCCCAGACCATTTCGCTGTAGACGCTCGGCCCCTTGATCTTCCAGCTTTGCGGATCGACACGACCGAGCAAATCGAAATCGACGAAACTGTCATTCATCGGCGTGATGAGCGTGTCGGCCATCGAATGGCCGAGCCGCGAAAGATAGGAGTCCGCGCCCGGGCAATCGATGACGACGAAATCGTTCTCCGCCGCGAGCCGGCCGAAATATCCGTCGAACGCGGCTTTCTCTGCCGCCTGTGCCTCGGCGACGCTGTCGGCCTCGGAGCGGGGAATGACGATATGATCCGGCATCACGAGGTTCACCCCGTTCGCCTCGGCCCATGCCTTGCGGTTTTCCACATAGCGGGTCAGCGAACGTTGCCGTCCGTCGAGATCGATCGATCCGACCCGCGCGCCTTCATGCAACAGCATCGCAATCAGATGCATGGCGGTCGTGGTTTTGCCCGACCCGCCTTTCTCGTTTCCCAGCACCACGATATGGGCTGAGCCCTTCCCCGGCTCGATCTCCGTCATTGCCCCATACCTGTATCCAAATGAGACCGCCTCGCGACTATCTTACGGCGTTGTCATCTTACAGTGTCTTTGCGTCTCCGCGGCCCGTCAATCGCCGGGGTGGCGCGAATCCCTTGAGTTTACATCTGATATTGCGATTAGCAGCATTCTCAAAATCCGACACGTCAAATTCACAATCCTGATGACAAAGCCAAAAGAAACCGTGCAGACTTCTTGACGGGAAGTCCGCGCGGTTTCGCCGAAGGGGGCCGCAAATCATGATGCTGTCGCAATCCAGCCTGAGAAATATGGAGGAATGTATGGTCCGGCGGTGAAAGCCGGGGACCAAACGGCTGCGCGTCGCCTTCCCGTTCTGTTCTGTGAGTTAAGCGGTGGATCATCGATCCTCCGGCGCAACGCAACTCGAACGACATGAGGGGACGATGAGTGCAAATCCGAGTTCGCCAGGGGCTGGCGACATTTCCGAAGACGTCAAGATTCTCCACGACATGGGCTATGCCCAGGAGCTGAGCCGTTCGATGGGCGGCTTCTCCAACTTCGCCATTTCCTTTTCGATCATCTGCATCCTGTCGGGCGGCATCAACTCGCTTGCCCAAGCGACCTCAGGTGCCGGTGGCTTCGGAGTCGGCGTCGGCTGGCCTGTGGGTTGCGCCATCTCCGGCGTCTTCGCCCTCGCCATGGCGCAGATCAGCTCGGCCTATCCGACGGCCGGCGGCCTCTATCACTGGGGCTCGCTGCTCGGCAATCGCTTCACGGGCTGGGTGACCGCCTGGTTCAACCTGCTCGGTCTCATCACCGTCCTCGGCGCGATCAATGTCGGCACCTGGACTTTCTTTGAAGGCGCCTTTCCGAGCCTCGGTATCGAGAATAACCTGACCAATCAGATGATCTTCCTGGTCGTCGTCACCGGCGCCATGGCGCTCATCAATCATTACGGCATCAAGCTGACGGCCCTGCTCACCGATTTCTCGGGATACCTGATCTTTGCGACAGCCATCGCCCTCACGGTCGTGTGTTTCGCTTTCGCGGAGACCTGGGATTTCAGCCGCCTCTTCACGTTCCACAATTATTCGGGCGACGTGGGGGGCACGGTCTGGCCGCAAGTCTCGAACAATTGGGTCTTCCTGCTCGGCCTTCTGCTGCCGATCTACACAATCACTGGTTATGACGCCTCCGCGCATACGTCGGAAGAGACGGTGAAAGCCGCCCATGCCGTTCCGCGTGGCATGGTCCGTTCCGTCATCTGGTCGGCCATCTTCGGCTACATCATGCTCTGTGCGCTGGTGCTGATGATCCCGAACATGGACGACGCCGCCAAGCAGGGCTGGAACGTGTTCTTCTGGGCGATGGACGCCCGCGTCCCCGCCGGCCTCAAGGAAGTGCTTTACGTTGCGATCTTCATTTCGCAGCTTCTCTGCGGCCTCGCCACCGTAACCTCCGCATCGCGCATGATCTTCGCCTTCTCGCGTGATGGCGGCCTGCCCTTCTCGAAGCTTCTCTCGAAGGTCTCGCCGAAGCGCCGCACGCCTGTGGTTGCGATCTGGACGGGAGCCACGCTCTCCGTGCTCTTCGTCTGGGGCTCGACGCTGGTTTCCATCGCGGGCACATCGGCTTATACGATCGTCGTTTCCTGCACCGTCATCTTCCTCTTCTTCTCCTTCGCGATCCCGATCACGCTCGGTCTCTTCGCCTATGGAACGTCGAAGTGGCCGAAGATGGGGCCATGGAACATCGGTCGTGGGGCCTACTCTCTTGTCGCACTGCTCTCGATCGCGTCGATCGTTCTGATCTTCATCATCGGTGTGCAGCCGCCGAACGACTGGGCGCTCAACATTACGGTCGGATTTCTCATTCTGACCGCGATTGTCTGGGTGGTGTTCGAAAACCGCCGGTTCCAGGGTCCGCCGATCGGCGACCTGATTGCGGAGCGTCAGGCGAATATCCGCGCTGCGGAAGCTGCCGTGGGCGAAACGACAAAAGCCTAAGGATTACCTTCCAGCCGCATGAGAGGGCGTCAGGTCTCACCGGCCTGACGCCCTTGGCGGTTCAAAGACCGCTAAATACGTCAATGGAGTTCCTTCGAATGTCTCAACCCGTTTCAGGAAAACTGACCCTCGATCAGCTGTCGGATCTTACCAGTGCCGGCGATGTCGATACGGTCGTGATGGCTATGCCTGACATGCAGGGCCGCCTCGTCGGCAAGCGCATGCAGGCCGGCTATTTCCTCGACACCGCCGTGCATGAAACGCATGCCTGCAATTACTTGCTGACCGTCGATACGGACATGGAGCCGGTGCCCGGCTACAAGGCCGCGAGCTGGGCGCAGGGCTATGGCGATTTCGTGCTGAAGCCGGATCTCGGCACGCTGCGCCGCATCCCCTGGCTGCCCGGCACCGCGCTCATCCTCTGCGATACGCTCGACCATCACGGCGAAGACGTGCCGCATGCGCCGCGCGCGATTCTCAAGAAGCAATTGAAGCGTCTCGCCGCCGCGAAGATGAAGGCGCTGACCGCCTCCGAACTCGAATTCTATCTTTTCGACGAGACCTACGAAGCGGCGCACGAGAAGCACTACAAGGGGCTCAAGACCGCCAACTGGTACATCGAGGACTATCACGTCCTCGCGACGACCAAGGAAGAAGGGATCATGCGGGCGATCCGCAACGGTCTCGACGGTGCAGGCATTCCGGTCGAGAATTCGAAGGGCGAATGGGGCCCCGGCCAGGAGGAAATCAACATCCGTTATGCCGAGGCGCTGGAAATGGCCGACCGGCATGTGATCCTGAAAAACGGCATCAAGGAAATCGCCCATCTCCACGGCAAGGCCATCACCTTCATGGCCAAGTGGAACTATGCGCTGGCGGGCTCTTCCTGCCATATCCACGTTTCGCTCTGGGACGAGGCCGTCAAGAGCGCGCTCTTTTACGACGACAAGAGCAAAATCCACGGGCTGTCGGAACTCGGGCAGCAGTTCCTTGCCGGCCAGATCGCCCATGCGCGCGAGATGACCTATTTTCTCGCGCCCAACATCAATTCCTACAAGCGTTTCGTGAACGGCACTTTCGCCCCGACCAATATCGTCTGGTCGAACGACAACCGCACGGCGGGCTTCCGCCTTTGCGGCCACGGCAAGAGCCTGCGCGTCGAATGCCGGATCGGCGGCGCCGACGTGAACCCATATCTCGCCTTTGCCGCGCTCATCGCGGGCGGGCTCGACGGCATCGAAAAGAAGCTGACGCTGGAGCCAGAATTCAAAGGCGACGCCTACGTCGGCGACGTGCCTTTGCTGCCGAAAAGCCTTCGTGACGCACTGACCGAACTCGAAAACTCGGCTACTCTCCGCGCCGCGCTTGGCGACGAGGTCGTCGAACATTATCTCCACACCGGCCGCTGGGAGCAGTTCGAATACGATCGCCGGGTCACGGATTGGGAAGTCATGAGAGGTTTCGAGCGCGGATAATGGCTGAAACGCTGAAGGTAATTACTCCCGTCGACGGGAGTGTCTATGTCGAACGTCCCCTCGCCACATGGCGCGAGGTCGATGAAGCTCTGTCCGAAGCCAGGCGGGCGCAAGCCGCCTGGAAGCTCGTCCCGATCCACGAACGCGCGGCTCTGGCGCTGCGTTTCGTCGAAGCCTTCGTCGCGATGAAAGACGATGTCGTGCCCGAGCTCGCCTGGCAGATGGGCCGTCCCATCGCCTATGGCGCGGGCGAAGTGCGCGGGTTCGAGGAACGCGCCCGTTACATGGTCGGCATCGCCGCCGATGCGCTCGCGGATATCGATGTCGGGCCGAAAGAGGGCTTCGATCGCTGGATCAGGCGCGATCCGCTGGGCGTCGTGCTCGCCGTTGCCGCCTGGAACTATCCTTATCTCATCTCGGTCAACGTCGTCGTGCCGGCGATCATGGCTGGCAATGCGGTCATCCTGAAGCATTCGGGCCAGACGCCGCTCTGCGCCGAACGCTTCGCGCAGGCCTTCGAAAAGGCTGGCGCCCCGGATGGGCTCTTCCAGGCAATCCATATGAGCCACGAGATGACGGAGAAGACGATCGGCGATCCACGCGTCGATTACGTCGCCTTCACCGGTTCAGTCTCGGGCGGCCATGCCGTCGTGAAGGCTGCGTCGGGCCGCTTCATCAATGTCGGCCTCGAACTCGGCGGCAAGGACCCCGCCTATGTCCGCGCCGATGCGAACCTTCCCTTCGCGATTGAGAACCTCGTCGACGGCGCCTTCTTCAATTCAGGCCAGTCCTGCTGCGGCAAGGAACGGCTCTATGTGCATGCCGACGTCTATGACGATTTCGTCGAGGGCTTCGTAGACCTCACGAAGAAGTACAAGCTCGGCAGTCCGCTCGACGCCTCGACCACGCTCGGGCCGATGGTGCGGTCTTCCGCAGCGGCTTTCGTCCGTGGACAGATCGAAAGCGCGGTGCGCGGCGGCGCGAAAGCCCTCGTCGACGAGAAACTCTTCCCTGCATCGAAAGTCGGCACCCCCTATCTCGCACCGCAGGTTCTGGTCGACGTCAATCACCAGATGGATGTGATGCGGGAGGAGACCTTCGGGCCGGTCATCGGCATCATGAAGGTGCGTTCCGACGACGAAGCCGTTCAGCTGATGAACGACAGCCCCTATGGCCTCACCGCCTCGGTGTGGACGGAAGACGAAGATGCCGCCATCGCCATCGGCGAGAAGATCGAAACCGGTACGCTTTATATGAACCGCTGCGACTATCTCGATCCGGCACTCCCCTGGACCGGCGTCAAGGATACGGGCCGCGGCGCGACGCTGTCGCGCGTCGGCTATGAATTCCTGACACGGCCGAAAAGCTATCACCTGCGGACCAAAACGAAATGATCGACAAGTACCCTTCTCTCTCCGCCAACTGGAACTATCCGACCAAGGTCCGCTTCGGGCCGGGCCGCATCAAGGAACTGCCGGAAGCCTGCCGCGCCGCCGGCATTTCGCGGCCGCTGCTCGTCACAGATCCGGGGCTGAAACCCCTGCCCATGATCATGGAGGCCATCGGTTCGCTCGAGCAGAGCGGCCTTGCCAGTGCGCTCTTCGCCGACGTGCATCCGAACCCCGTCGGCGCCGACGTCGAAGCGGGCCTGAAGGTTTTTCGCGGCGGCAAGCATGACGGCGTCGTCGTCTTCGGCGGCGGCAGCGCGATGGATGCCGGCAAGGCGATCGCCTTCATGTCCGGCCAGACGCGGCCGATGTGGGATTACGAAGACCGCGAGGACTGGTGGACGCGCGCGGACGCCAAGGGCATCGCCCCCATCGTCGCCGTGCCGACGACCGCCGGCACCGGCTCCGAAGTCGGGCGCGCTTCCGTCATCGTCGACGAGCGCGACCACACCAAGAAGATCATTTTCCATCCGAAGATGCAGCCTGTCGAAGTGATCGCCGATCCGGAGCTCACCGTCGGCCTGCCGCCGCATATCACGGCGGCTACCGGCATGGACGCGCTCTCGCATAATCTCGAAGCCTTCTGCTCGCCCTTCTGGCATCCGATGGCGCAGGGCATAGCGCTCGAGGGCATGCGTCTCGTGAAGGACTGGCTGCCGACGGCGGTCAAGCAGGGCAGCAATATCGAGGCGCGTTCCTATATGCTCGCGGCCTCGTCGATGGGGGCGACCGCCTTCCAGAAGGGCCTCGGCGCCATGCATTCGATGAGCCATCCCTGCTCGTCGCTGCGCGGCACGCATCACGGCCTCACCAATGCCGTCGTCATGCCCTATGTGCTGGTCCACAACAAAGCGGCGATCGAGGAAAAACTCGCCGCCGCGGCGCGCTACATGGGCCTCAAGGACCAGAGCTTCAATGGCTATGTCGATTGGGTGCTGGCGATCCGCGAGGAGATAGGCATCCCGAACACGCTGAAGGAAATCGGCTTCGACGCCGACGCTATTCCCGAAGCCGCGCCGATGGCGCTCGAGGATCCCTCGACCGGCGGCAACCCGCTACCGATGACGGTCGGCGATTTCGAAACGCTCTATCGCAACGCGATCGAGGGTCGGCTCGTCTGATTACTCAGGATGGCCGGGCACCCAGGCGCCGTTCGCGTCGTGGTGGCCGGGCACCCAGGCATTCGATTTCTGTCCCGGTTCCGCCGGCACATGGACGGGCCCTTGGCTTTCATAAGCAGGCACATAGCCGTGGCTTGTTTCGTGCCCCGGCACAAACCGCGTCGGCGGCTCGACGCCGGGCGTCTTGAACGTCGGCGCGCGGGCCTGCGTGGAGTTGATGGGCGGCGGCGCGACGGGTGTTGCCAGCTCCCATGGGAACTGGGCCGCGCCAAGCTGTGGCACCGCGCCGAACAAAGCGACCGCCATGACGGCCGTCTGAATTTGAATACGCATGGTCCCTATGTAGGGAGCCGGGCGGGATTTCGCCAGCCGCGTTGAGGCCGCATTGCCAATCGTTTATGGTCGCGCCGGTTTTCCGGAGAGGCTTCCATGACGATCGACAGAACGAGCTATGCCCTTCCCGTTGCGCGCACGGTCGCCGACCTGCGCGCCGTCATCGCCGACTGGCGCAAACAGGGATTGAAGGTCGGTCTCGTTCCGACGATGGGCGCTCTCCATGCGGGGCATCTGTCGCTGGTCGATCTGGCGAAATCGAAAGTCGACCGCGTCGTCGTCTCGATTTTCGTCAATCCGACGCAGTTCGCGCCCAACGAGGATTTCGGCGCCTATCCGCGCACCGAAGCCGCCGACGCCGAAAAACTCGCAGGACATGGCGACCTCATTTTCGCGCCCGCTGCCGAGGAAATGTACCATCCGGGCTTTTCGACGACGGTGTCCGTCGCTGGCGTTTCCGCGCCGCTCGAAGGGCAGTTCCGCCCGACGCATTTCGCAGGCGTCGCGACGGTAGTTTCAAAACTTCTGCTTCAGGCCCTGCCGGACATCGCCTGTTTCGGCGAAAAGGACTGGCAACAGCTCGCTGTGATCCGCCGCATGGTCGAAGACCTCGATATTCCGGTCGAAATCGTCGGCGGCAAAATCCTGCGGGAGGCGGACGGGCTCGCGATGTCCTCACGCAACGTCTATCTCTCGGAAGGTGAACGCAAGGCGGCAGGACAGCTCAACGTGATCCTGCGCGAGACGGCGGCGAAAGTTGCCGGCGGCGCCATCATCCCCGAAGCGACGCGGGAGGGCGCCGACCGCATCCGCGCCCTCGGCTTCGATCATGTCGACTATCTCGAAATCCGCGATGCGGCGACGCTGGAGATTTTCCCCTCGGGCCGTCCGACCGGTCCGGCTCGCATTCTCGTCGCCGCCAAGATCGGGCGTACGCGCCTCATCGACAATATGCCGGTCTGAACCTCAGCAGAGGTCGCGGGGCGCCATCATCGCCTTGCGGAGCGTGCAATAGGGCTTGCCGTCGCATCCCTTGCAGCCCAGCGTGCATTGCCCTTCCATGGTGCCGCCACGAATGGCAAGCGCGACCTTCGCAAAGGCTTCGACGGCGCGGACAGCTTCGGTCTTGATCGTTTGGCAGGTCATGATCCAGCTCTCATCATGTCAATTTCGATGACATGATTTCGCGCTGAATCGTAAAATCGGAAAAGTCGCCAGCCTGTCGCTGCGGGCATGTGCCGCAGCCTTATATGCCCAGATTCAGAGCAATCCCAGCTCTTCCAGTTCGCGGCGCATCTCTTCGGGCATGTCGTCGATTTCGTCGACGCCCTTTACGTCGGCGGGGGCATCCTTTGCCTCGAAATAACGCCACCCCTGGAAAGGTCTTCGCTCGCGGCGGCGCGTCAGCACGATCTCGGGATCGAGCACGAGGCGGCAGCGTTTGATCCCCTCGCCGTCGACGAAGGGTTCGATGTCGAGCAAACGCTGGCGGCAGCGGATGACGCCCTTCATGACCCAGTAGAGCGAACCGCCGTCCAGAATTTCGGCGGCGCGCGTCGGCACCATGCGCGTGACATGCGCGAGCACCGGCGGCTCCTTGCGCTTGCGTTTCTCCGCCAGACGCTCGGCCTGCCAGGAGCGCAGATCCTCGACGTCGTCCGCGCCGACACAAAGCTTGATGAGATGAAGCGTCACGCCTCGACCTTCTTGTCCTCGAACACAACCAGCGCCGCGCCGGCCTCGACCTGATCGCCGGCCGCGACATTGACCGAGGCTATGACGCCATCGGCCGACGCCGCAAGCGTCTGTTCCATCTTCATGGCTTCCATGACGACGAGGCCCATGCCCTTCTTCACATGGGCGCCTGCTTCCGCCAGCACGGCAACGATCTTTCCGGGCATGGGCGATTTCAGCGCGCCCGTGTCACCTTCTCCCGCCACGTCGACATCGAGCGGATCGGGGATCGCGAATTCATAAGCCACGCCCCTGTGGATCACGGTGAAGCCCTTGGAGGTCGGCACATAGCCCGCCTTGACGCGCATGCCGTCGACCGTCGCGGCGATCCAGCCTTCGCCGTTCAGCATGCCATCCGCTACATGCTCCACGCCCTCATATGTGAAGCGCCAGCCCGGCCCCTCAGGTGTCACGCGGATCGCCACGGCCTCGCCGCCAAGCGCGATGGTCAGCACTTCGCTCCGTTGTCCGCCCAGCGTCCAGCCGTCGGATGCTGTCCAGGGCGACCACGGCTCACGGGTGCGGGCCTGCGCCTTGCACCCCGCATCGGCCCGCGCGGCAAGATGGCCGACCAAAGCGGCGCCGAGAACATACGCATCGAGCTTCTGCACCGGCACCAGCGCATCGAGATGGCGATCGATAAAGCCCGTATCGATGTCGGCTTTCCGAAAGGCCTCGTGCCCCATGACTTCCGCGAGGAAAGCAAGATTGGTGCGCGGGCCCACGACTTCCATATCGAGCAGGAAGCGCCGGAGCTTTGCCAGCGCGACGCCGCGGCTTTCGCCATGCGCGATGATCTTGCCGATCATCGGGTCGTAGAACATCGAGACCTCGTCACCCTCCTCCACGCCCATGTCGGCGCGGACGCCATCGTCCTTCGGCAGCCGCAGCCGGACGAGCTTGCCGGTCGAGGGGAAGAACTTCTTCGCAGGGTCCTCGGCATAGAGGCGCACCTCCACCGCGTGCCCGCTCAACGGAATCTCGCCCTGCGTCATCGGCAGCTTTTCGCCCGCCGCAACGCGCAATTGCCATTCGACGAGATCGGTGCCGGTGATCGCCTCCGTCACCGGATGCTCGACCTGAAGCCGCGTGTTCATTTCCATGAACCAGAAGGCGTCGGCGCGAAGCCCTTGCGAGCCGTCGGCGATGAACTCGACCGTGCCCGCGCCACGATAGCCGATGGCCTTGGCGGCGGCGACCGCCGCCTCTCCCATCGCACGGCGCATCTCCTCCGGCATGCCGGGGGCCGGCGCCTCCTCGATTACCTTCTGGTGGCGGCGCTGCAGCGAGCAATCGCGCTCATGGAGATAGACGGCGTTGCCATGCGCGTCGGCGAAGACCTGGATTTCGATGTGGCGCGGTCGCGTCACATATTTCTCGATCAGCACGCGCTCGTCGCCAAAGGCCGCGCCCGCCTCGCGCTGCGCGCTCTTCAACTCCTTCTCGAACGACGCCGCATCGTCGACGCGGCGCATGCCCTTGCCGCCACCGCCCGCCACCGCCTTGATGAGAACGGGATAGCCGATCTTCTGCGCCTCGCCTTCGAGGAAACGCGGGTCCTGCTCCGCCCCATGATAGCCGGGCACCACGGGCACGCCCGCTTTCTCCATCAGCGCCTTGGCGGCGTCCTTCAGGCCCATCGCGTTGATGGCCGACGCAGGCGGGCCGACGAAGATCAGCCCGGCCTTCTCGCAGGCTTCCGCGAAGGCAACATTCTCGGAAAGGAAGCCGTAGCCGGGATGGATCGCCTCGGCACCCGAGCGCTTCGCCGCCTCGATGATCTTCTCGATGACGAGATAGGATTCCTTTGCCGCCGCCGGACCGATATGGACGGCATCGTCGGCCATACGCACATGATAGGCGCCGGCATCGGCATCCGAATAGACGGCAACGGTCCGAAGCCCCATGCGCTTCGCCGTGCGCATGACCCGTGCCGCGATCTCGCCGCGATTGGCGATGAGGAGAGATTTGAACATCTGGATTCCCCTCACATCCGAAACACGCCGAAGCGCGTTTCCGGTACGGGTGTGTTCAAAGTCGCGGAGAAGGCGAGCGCGAGCACGCGGCGGGTTTCCCGCGGCGTAATGATGCCGTCGTCCCAGAGCCGCGCGGTGGCGAAATAGGGATGGCCTTCCTTTTCGTATTGCGCGCGGATCGGCGTCTTGAAGGCGTCTTCCTCTCCCGCGCTCCAAGCCTCGCCCCGCGCCTCCATGCCCTCGCGCTTCACCGTCGCGAGCACGCTCGCCGCCTGCTCGCCCCCCATCACGGAGATGCGCGCGTTGGGCCAGGTGAAGAGGAAGCGTGGAGAATAGGCCCGACCGCACATGCCGTAATTGCCGGCCCCGTAGGAACCACCGATGACCAAGGTGATCTTCGGCACGTCCGCGCAGGCGACCGCCGTCACCATCTTGGCGCCGTCCTTGGCGATGCCGCCCGTCTCGTATTCGCGGCCGACCATGAAGCCCGCGATGTTCTGCAGGAACAGCAGCGGGATGCGGCGCTGGCAGCAAAGCTCGACGAAATGCGCGACTTTCAATGCCGATTCCGAAAAGAGGATGCCATTGTTGGCGACAATGCCTACGGGCATGCCGTGGAGATGCGTGAAGCCCGTGACGACGGTCGTTCCGTAAAGCGCCTTGAATTCGTCGAACTCGGAGCCATCGACGAGCCGTGCGATCACCTCCCGCACGTCATACTGGATCGAGAGCGCATGCGGCACGACGCCGTCGAGCTCCGCCTCGTCGTAAAGCGGGGCGACGGGCTCGCGCAGCGGTATGTTCACGTTCTTCTGCCGGTTGAGCGTCGAGGCGATCTGGCGGGCGATGGCGAGCGCATGGTTGTCGTCCATCGCGTAATGATCGGTGACGCCGGATTTGCGCGAATGGACATCTGCGCCGCCGAGATCTTCGGCGGTCACGATTTCGCCCGTCGCCGCCTTCACCAGCGGCGGGCCGCCGAGAAAGATCGTGCCCTGCTTCCTGACGATGATCGTCTCGTCGGACATGGCGGGAACGTAGGCGCCGCCCGCCGTGCAGGAGCCCATGACGACGGCGATCTGCGGAATGCCCTTCGAGGACATGCGCGCCTGATTGAAGAAGATGCGGCCGAAATGTTCGCGGTCGGGGAATATCTCCGCCTGGTTCGGCAGGTTCGCGCCACCGGAGTCCACCAGATAGAAACACGGCAGGTTGTTCTCCAGCGCAACCTCCTGCGCGCGGAGATGCTTCTTCACGGTAACGGGATAATAAGTGCCGCCCTTGATCGTCGCGTCGTTGCAGACAATGACGCATTCCTGACCCGCCACGCGGCCGATGCCGGTGATCATGCCGGCGGCGTTGATCGCCTCGCCATACATGCCATGCGCTGCCATCGGCGAGAGTTCGAGGAAAGGCGTGCCGGGATCGATCAGCCCATGCACACGATCGCGCGGCAGCAGCTTGCCGCGCGAGACATGCCTCTCGCGCGAGCGCTGGTCGCCGCCCTCCGCCGCTTTCGCCCGTTCCGCCGCGAGATCGGCGACGAGGCGCGACATGGCGTCGGCGTTTTCCCGGAAGCGCGCGTCGCGCGGATTGGCGTTGGTTTTCAGGATCGACATGGGAGGCGGCCATTGAAGAGAGGGGCGATCTCGGATAAAAACGATCATACGTTCGTTTCCTGAACCCGACAAGGCCGACCGAGGTTACATGAGCAGAACCCGTGGCTCCTCCGGCCCCAAGACGCTGGCCGCCATCAACGAGGCGGGGCTCGATCTCATTTATACGGTCGGCTACGAGGCAATGAGCCTGCGCGAGCTCGCCGCCAAGGTCGGCCTCCAGCCGGGCTCCCTCTACAATCACATCGAGACGAAGCAGGACCTCCTCTTCGACCTCATCCACAATCACATGGTCATGCTGCTCGCTCGCGTCGATGCGGAGCTCGAGGGCATCGACGGACCGGCCGAGCGGCTTAGGGCCTTCGTCGCCTTTCATCTCGACTATCACATCGAGCGCAAGCGCGAGGTCTTCATCGGTTCGGCCGAGCTTCGCAGCCTGACGCCGAAACACCGCAAGGAAATCGTCGCGCTTCGCCGCGCCTATGAAGACCGGCTCTGCGACATTTTGAAGAAAGGCGCGGCGAAGAAGCTCTTCAGGATCGACGACGTGCGCGTGACAGCCTACGCGCTGCTCGCCATGCTCACCGGCATCTGCACCTGGTATGACCCGAAGGGCCGCGTCAACAGAAGGAAACTCATCGACCTGCACACGCGGCTGGTGATGGAGGGAGTGGCGGCCTGAGCCTTACATCAACTCGACCGCCAGCGCCGTCGCTTCGCCGCCGCCGATGCAGAGCGAGGCGACGCCGCGCTTGCCGCCGCCCTGCTTCAGCGCATTGAGCAGCGTCACGACGATGCGCGCGCCCGAGGCGCCGATCGGATGGCCGAGCGCCGTTGCACCGCCATAGACATTGATGTTCTTGTGGCTGAGGCCCAGTTCCTTCATCGCCGCCATGACGACGACCGCGAAGGCTTCGTTGATCTCGTAAGCGTCGACGTCGGACGCTTTCCAGCCCGTCTGCTCGAAGAGCTTGTTGATCGCGCCGACAGGCGCCGTCGTGAACCAGGCCGGCGCCTGCGCAAAGCCTGCATGGCCGCGGATCGCGGCAAGCGGCTTCAAGCCGCGCCGCTCCGCCTCCGACAGGCGCATCAGCACCAGCGCCGCCGCGCCGTCGGAAATCGAACTGGCATTCGCCGCCGTCACCGTGCCATCCGTTGCAAAGGCGGGCTTCAGCGTCGGAATCTTTGCCGGATCGGCCTTCAGCGGCTGCTCGTCCTGCATCACCTCGATCTCGCCCTTGCGGCTCTTCACCGCGACGGGAACGATCTCGGGGGCGAAGCTGCCGCCTTCGATGGCGCGCTTCGCACGCGCCAGCGACTCGATCGCATAAGCGTCCTGCGCCTCGCGCGAGAACTGGTAATGCCGCGCGGTCTCCTCGGCATAGGTGCCCATCAACCGGCCTTCATAGGCATCCTCGAGCCCGTCCATGAACATGTGGTCCTTCACCTCGCCATGGCCGAGGCGGAAGCCGCCACGCGCCTTCGGCAGCAGATAAGGCGAGTTCGTCATGCTCTCCATGCCGCCGGCCACCACGACATCGCCATGGCCCAGCGCCAGCGCGTCATGCGCAAGCATGATCGCCTTCATGCCGGAGCCGCAGACCTTGCTGATGGTAGTCGAGGGCGTCGACTCGTCGAGGCCGCCCTTCAATGCCGCCTGCCGGGCCGGCGCCTGTCTTGCGCCCGCCGTCAGCACGCAACCCATGAACACTTCATCGACCGCACCGGAGGCGAGCCCCGCCCGCTCCACGGCCGCGCGCAGTGCGATGGCGCCGAGGTCGGGACCGGAGATATCCGAAAGCGCGCCCTGAAATCCGCCCATCGGCGTCCGTGCGGCGCTGGCGATGATGACGGGGTCGTCCGTGTGACGGGTTTGTGTCATGGGCGGCTTTCCACGTTAGAGTGCCTGCAACGGGCAGGATTCGGGGGTCGAACCTAGCCCAAAAGAAGCTTTCGGGGGAGGTTCGGTTGGATTTTCTGCACAATATGGATTGGGTGCTGCCGCTCCGCAGCGATGCCGCTACGGCAATCGCAAACGGCTTCACATGGCTCGGCTATACGACCTTCTTCCTGATCGCGCTCCCGGTCGCCTACTGGCTCTGGGACCGGGACAAGGCGATGCGGATGACGGTTCTCATCGCCATCGCCGCCGTGCTCAACGGCTGGCTGAAGGATTACTGGCAGGACCCGCGCCCCGATCCCAAATACTGGCTCGATCAGCGCGTCGCCGGTTCCTACGGCCGGCCGAGCGGCCATGCGCAGGTCGCCTTCGATATGTGGCTCTGGATCGCCTGGGAAATCCGCCGCCGCTGGGCTTATGCGCTGGCCGTCTTCATCATCGCGGGCGTCTGCTTCAGCCGCCTCTATCTCGGCGTTCACGACATCGATGAGGTGCTGACCGGCCTCGCACTCGGCGTCGTCGGCCTCTCGCTCTTCATCCTGTTCCTCTCGCCGGCGTTGGGCGCCGCGCGCCGCTGGCCGGTCATCGCGCATCTCGGCATCATCGTCGTCGCGGGCGCCATTCTCTTCGCGACCTGGCCGAACGGTGAAAGACCGGAAACGACGGTGGGCGTGCTCGCGCTTCTCTTCGGCTGGGTCGCCGGCGCGGACATGGATATCCGTCTCGCGCCGAAGCCGCCGGTGCTCCCGGCGTGGTGGCTGCGCATTGCGATGAGCGTCATCGGCGTTCTGGTTCTCTTCGCGCTCCAGACGGGGCTCAACCGCGCCGCGCACGCACTCGGCATCGAGAGCACCGCGACGAGCTATGTCGTCACCGCATTGCTCGGCTTCTACATGACCGGAGCGGCGCCCTTGGCCTTTCGCGCGCTTGGCCTCGTCAAATGACGACACGCTTCGCGACGGCGTATTTCCCGCCGCCGCGAAGCCTTATCCGAAGTTAAAGAAAACGCAGCGGCATAAGCACTTTTCGATTTTTAATCGAAGAAACAGGAACCCCTCCGCGCGCAGTCTGTTGGAATCCACGACGATGCAAGCAACAAAATTGAAGCGAAGACATCGTCCTGCAGCCGGGAAAAGAAGCGCGCCTTCGCGTGCTCCCCAGGTGGACGAAAGCGGCGACGTCACGCTTGAAGTCCCGGCGCATCGAAGCCGCAGATGAATAGAAACGGAGAACTCTGATGACGAATACCCAGCATCGTGGTGGTTCCGGTAACTTCACCGAGGATCGCGAAAGAGCCTCGGAAGCAGGTCAGAAGGGTGGCCAGCAGAGCGGAGGCAATTTCAAGAACGATCCGCAACGCGCAGCCGAGGCCGGCCAGAAAGGCGGCCAGATGAGCGGCGGAAACTTCAAGAACGATCCGCAGCGCGCGTCACAGGCCGGCCGCGAGGGCGGACGGCACTGACGCCACGACGCCCGGCAAAACAAAAGCCCCCCGCGAGCGATATCGCGGGGGGCTTTCTCGTTTGTCGGCTCAGCGTTTTTCGACGACGAGGCTCTGCACGCAACGGCCGAAATAGCCGCGCTCGTCGGCGAGACGCCCGGCCGCGA
>CAISYL010000056.1 GCA_903889655.1 uncultured Alphaproteobacteria bacterium
GAAACGCAGATCTGTGCAGAACCTCATATGTTTCTCCCCTTCTGCAATCTGTTTTTTATTCGTGCTCGCTTGTTGTGTTTTGTCGTCTGCACGCTCACACCGAAAAAATCGCTTGAGCGCGGACGATTGCGAGGGTTCTATTTCAGAAATAAAATTGACGGTCCGTGAGGTCGGGCGCGGCCAATGCAGGGGTCGGATTCGGACGTAACATGAAAGTCCAAGCCGCTTACATTTTCGCACTGACGCGCACGCTTCGCGATCTGGGGCACGACCCATCGGCGCTGGTGGCGCCGAACCAGCAGCTCGACGAAGCCGGTTTCTACAAGCTCTGTGCCGACGCCATTGCCCTCGCGCAGGACCCATCGCTCGCTTTGCGATTCGGCTCTTCTCTTCATCTTGGTTCACACGGAGTTTTCGGACATGCGCTGATGAGTTGCAGGACGCTTCGTCAGGCGGCGGAGTTTCTGATGCAGCACAATCCGCTGCGGGCCGATCGTGCAACCGTGCGTTTCTCGTTCGATCAGGAGAACGTCATCCTGACGATGACGCCATTGGCGGATTTGCCGGGCGAGAGATATTTTCTCGTCGAATCCTTTTTTGCGGCGGCCGTCACCGCGATCGGCGAACTTGTCGGTTCGGATCTCGAAGGATGCCGGATCGAGTTTGCTTTCGAGCCCCAGATGCCGGTGGAAGTCTACGAGCGCTATCTGAGGTTGCCTGTCGCTTTCGGCAAACCGGCGAACCGGCTCATCGGTCCGCGCGCGGCGGCCGACCAGCCGCTCGTCGCGGCCGAGAACGCGGTCGCGGAGATGTATGTCAGGCAATGCGGCGCGCTCCTGCGGGAGCGGGACAAGACGGTAAGCTATGTATCGGAGGTGCGCCGCGTGCTCATGGGCGCGCGCGGCCGGATTCCCAACGAGCACGAGGTGGCGCGGCAGCTCAATGTGAGCGGGCGCACGCTGCGGCGGCGCCTCTATTGCGAGGGACATTCCTTTCAGGACATTCTCGACGATGTGCGCAACCGTCTGGCGAAGGCTTATCTTGGCGAAACGACGTTGAGCATCGCCGAAGTGGGGACGCTGCTCGGCTTCGAGGATGCCGCAAATTTCCGCCGCGCCTTCCGCCGGTGGAACGGCTGCTCTCCGCAGTGTTTCCGCGCCGGCGAGGGCGAGGCCGCGTTCGAGCCTCCCGTATCCGAGGCGGGCGTGCTGGCGGAAGCCGCGCCCTGACGCGGGGCTCCATAGGCGGCAATTGCATCCGCTCACGAAACTCCCGATATAGATGGGCGAAAGACGCGGCCGAATCGCGTCTCCTCGCCTGTCCCGCCATCGGAGTCATTTTGTCCGAACCAGCGCTTCTGCAGATCTATGTCGACGCCGATGCGTGCCCGGTGAAGGACGAGGTCGTCCGCGTCGCGGAGCGCCACGGCCTGCCGGTGCATATCGTCAGCAATAGCGGCATGCGACCGAGCGGTCATCCGCTGGTGCGCCAGGTCGTGGTCGCGCAGGGGCCGGACGCCGCGGACGACTGGATCGCCGAGCATGTGATGGACGACGACATCTGCATCACGGCGGATATTCCGCTGGCCTCCCGCTGCCTTGAGAAAGGCGCGCGGGCGCTGCGGCCGGACGGAAAGCTCTTTACCAAGGAAAGCATCGGCATGGCGCTCGCCATGCGCGATCTGATGCAGCAGTTGCGGGAAGCGGGCGACGTCAAAGGGACGAACCCGGCCTTCACCCGCGAGGACCGCTCGCGCTTCCTGCGCGAACTCGAGACCACGATCCAGGCGGTCCGCCGCGCCAAAAGCCTGTAAGCTTTCCGGGCGGGCGACAGACTAAATCGGGGATGCCATGCAGAACAGGATGGGGGCGAAGGGCCGGGCAGCGGCGAAGACGCGGCTGACGCTGCGGCTCGACTTCCCGGAACTGGGCCGGCTCGGTCCGGGCAAGGTGCGGCTTCTCGAACTCGTCGATGAGCACGGTTCGATCAGCGCCGCCGGACGCGCCATGGGCATGTCCTATCGCCGCGCCTGGCAGCTCGCCGACGAACTCAACCAGACTTTTTCGGGCGGCGTCGTGGCGACGCAGCAGGGCGGCCAGCGCGGCGGTGGCGCGGCACTGACACAGACCGGCAAAGACGTCGTCCGCGCCTATCGCGCCATCGAAAAGAAGGCGCAGAAGGCGGCCGCCGCCGAAATCGCGCTGATCGCGGCGGCCCTGGCCGAAGGCTAGTGCAGGATGACGAAGCCATATTTGGCGAAGATGGCCGAGGCTGCTGGCGAGGATAGGTAGGCGAGGAAGGCCGACGCATCGGCGCTGCCCCTGCCGGCGATCAGCGCCGCCGGATAGACGATCGGCGCATGCGTGTCGTCCGGGAAGGTGGCGACGATTTTCACCTTCGGCTCCACGGCGGCGTCCGTCTGATAGACGATGCCGAGCGGGGTTTCCCCGCGCGCGACAAAGGCCAGCGCGGCACGCACATTCTCCGCCTGGGCGACCTGACCCTCGACGCCTTTCCAGACACCGAGTTTTTCGAGCGCCGCCTTGCCATATTTTCCGGCCGGCACGCCTTTCGTATCGGCCATCGCAAGGCGGCCGCCTTTCAGCGCTCCGGCGAGATCGAAGCCCGGTTTGATATCGAGCGAGACTTTCGAATCCGCCGGCGCGATCAGGACGAGATGATTGCCGAGCAACGTCTTGCGGGTGCCGGGTTGGACGAGTTTGCGCTTGTCGAGATAGTCCATCCAGTCGGCGTCGGCGGAGATGAAGACATTGGCCGGCGCACCTTGCTCGATCTGCTTGGCAAGCACCGAACTGCCTTCATATGAAATTCTCGCATCCTTGCCTGTCGAGGTCGTCCAGTCGGCGGCGACGGCGTCGAGCGCGTTCTTGAGACTCGCCGCCGCGAAGACGGTGACGGGCGCATCGGCCCGCACAGGCGCGGCGATGCCCGTGGCGGCGGCGAGGATCAGAAACAGGACGCGGATGATGTTTTTGTGACGCTGGAGCATGTTGTCCTCGACGGCGGGCGTTATGTTTATCTGAACATATCGCAGGCGAAGCCATGCGGGAAGCCTTTCGTCGGCGCACGGGTCGGACGCGTCGCGATCGCCATGCGCGCGCGGCCGTGCTGCGGAAACGGAGGGGCGGAAACGGGAACCTCGCCGTTGCGATGACGTTGATCTTCGAGTGTCTCTTTTTCGAGGAGGAACGATCATGCCGCGCGGAGACAAATCGAGTTACACGAGCAAACAGAAGCGCCAGGCGGAGCATATTGAGGAAGGTTATCGCCGTCGCGGGACATCGGAAGGCGAAGCGGAGCGTCGTGCCTGGACGACAGTCAACAAGGAGACGGGCGGCGGCAAGAAGGAGGGTTCGGGCCGCGGTAAAAAGGTGAATACCGCACCGTCTAGGAAGGGCGGCAAGCTCGGCGGCACGGCGGCCGCGAAACGTCCGGCGGCGGCGCGTTCAGCCTCGGCGCGGAAGGCGGCGCAGACCCGCAAGCGCCGTGCGACTGCTGCATCGTCAGGCAGCAAGAAAACCGCAGCGTCGAAATCGAGCGCGGCTCGAAAGCCCGCCGCGCGGAAAACCGCCGCCCGCAAACCCGCGGCGCGGAAGACGACCGCGCGGAAGTCGACCACCGTGCGCAAGACGGCAACGCGGCGGAAGTGATGTCCCCACATGTCCGGAACGATCGACGCCCATGATATTGCCCTGCGGCTTCTTCTTGCGCTGCTTGCGGGCGGGCTCATGGGCTTCAATCGCAGCGAACATGGCCGCCCGGCGGGGCTGAGAACGACGTTGCTGGTCTGCGTCGCCGCCGCGCTGGCGATGATCCAGGCCAATCTCATCATGACGGATTCGGGATTGGCGTCGTCGGCGGCGATACGTCTCGATGTGATGCGCCTGCCGCTCGGCATTCTGTCGGGTATGGGATTTATCGGCGCCGGCGCAATTCTGCGGCGGGGCAATCGCGTTCAGGGCGTGACGACGGCCGCGACGCTCTGGTTCGTTACCGTCATCGGGCTCTGCTTCGGCGGAGGACAGATCGTGCTGGGGCTGGTGGCCACCGGGATCGCCGTCTTCGCGCTCTGGGGGCTCAAATGGATCGAGCTCGCGATGCCGGAGGACAAGCACGCGACCTTCAGCATCGTCGTGGAAGAGAGCGGACCGACTTCGGACGAGTTCATTGCGTCGATCCGTCAAGGCGGTTTCGATGTCGTGTCCTGTTCTGCATCCTGTGCGGCTGGGCGGAAGACGTTCAAGGCTTACGTGCAGTGGCGCGGCGAACGCAAGGAAGTCGGACCGCCGCCGTTGATGCGCGCCATTGCGGCGCGCCAGGGGGTCGTCGCGGTCGAATGGATACCGTGATCCGAACGAGGCGGTTCGGGAACTTCGCGGCGCTGCGAAGGTTTCATCATGGAACGACTCGCAAGGGATCCCTGGAGATGGACGACAGAGAGGACCGTATCCGCGCGCATGCCTATCGCCTTTGGCAGGAAGAAGGCTGTCCGCCGGGCAGATCGGAGATTCACTGGGACATGGCGACCGAACTCGTCGCGATCGAAGATAACCAGATGCTGGCGACGAAGCCCAATCCACTCGGCCATCCGGACAATCGGGGAGATTTTGGAGAGCCGGTCGAGCCGTTGCAGCCGGCCGGGAGCATGGGAGACGTGCCGGCACTGACGGACCAGGGCGAAGAAGCACAACTGCCGGAGCCGAGCCGCGCTGCGGTAAAACCCGCAAAACCATTGTCGACGAAGACGAAGGCCGCCCCCAAAGCCAAGCCGGCGGCCAAGGCCCCGACCGTGAAAACCACGACCAGAAAAGCCGCTCCGAAAAAGTAGGCCGAGGAGCCGGCACAAGACAGGAAAGGATTCATGCGCATTTCCGGCGGCGGTGCTGAACGGCACGTTCACATCCATCCTGTCGAGCGGGGCCTCGCGCTCGTCGCCGGCATATGCCTCGTCCATCGCGGCTTTCGACGTGGCGGGCTCGACGGGCTGATCTCCATTATTGCCGGCAGTTTTCTGACGGCGCGCGGCGTGGACGGCTCGGGATCGCCGCGCGCGCTCCTCGATCTCACGCTTCGCCGCGCGGGCGACGACGAGGGCGGCAGCGATCGCCAGTAGAACGCGGCACAAAACCGGTCATCACGGCGCGGAGACCCTTCCGGCGGTCGAAGTCGATTCCTACAATCTCGAAATCAGGGAAGGCGACGGATTCGTCGGAGACCGCGCGAGCAGGCGCGCCTTTCACGCGATCCTCAACGATCTGCGGCGGAAGATACACGATTGCGGCGCCGATCCATTCGCAGACCAGAAGAGCGAAATCATTCCCCGGCGGAAGCTCGATAGGCTGCTTTCTTCCGGCGATCCGGTTGCGGCGGGTCTGCTGCTCGGCGCCATCGAGGAATATGCCCAAGGCTTTGCCCATGTCGTCAAACGCATCCTTGGGACGCGAAAATGGCGGGGGACGGGGCATATCGTGATCGGCGGCGGCATGAGCAACAGCCGCATTGGCGCGCTCGCCGTCGGCCGCGCCGAGACGCTGCTTCGCATGGATGGGACGAAGGTGTCGCTTGTCTCCATCCGGCATCATCCGGACGAGGCCGGTCTCATCGGTGCGACGCAACTCGTTCCGGCATCAAAGCTCGCCGGTTATGACGCCATGCTTGCGGTCGATATCGGGGGCACCAAGATCAGGGCCGGCATCGTCGGATTTGCGCTCGACGCGGCACCCGACCTGTCGAAGGCGGCCGTCTGGAAATCGGAGCTCTGGCGCCATCAGGAGGACGATCCGACGCGTGACGAGATGATCGCGCAACTGGCGGAGATGCTCGCGGGGCTCGCCCGTCGTGCGGAGAAGGGCGGGCTGAGGCTGGCGCCGTTCATCGGCGTCGGCTGTCCCGGCATCATCCGGCATGACGGAACAATCCGACGGGGCACGCAGAATCTGCCGGGCGACTGGTCGAGCCCCGATTTCAATCTGCCGCATCTGCTCGCTTCGGCGCTGCCGGTGCTGGGCGTCGAATGCACCGAGATCATCATGCACAATGACGCCGTGGTTCAGGGACTGAGCGAAGTTCCCTTCATGCGCGGGGTGCGGCGATGGGGCATTCTGACGATCGGCACCGGATTGGGTAATGCGCATTTTACGAAACGAGACACGCGCCGGAGCTGACTGCGCCATATGCATTCGGAGCGGAACCTCGCTCGCCGGCTCTCGTTCTTTTTGCGTGCGCTCTGACGCATTCAACAAGACGCGGAGGAACAGAGATGAAGATCAAACACACGCTGCTCATCGGAGCGGCCACGCTCATGCTCGCCAGCCCGGCTTTCGCCGCAGGGCCCGATACGTCGACCGGCGGTTCGTCGTCCGGTTACTCGACGAGCCCTTCGTCGGACAGCATGGATTCATCCGGCTCGGCCAGCGGCTCGTCCAACAGTTCCATGTCGGGCAGCGTCCAGTCGCCCACCAAGTCGCCGCAGGCGTCGAACAAGGATGGCTGCCGCAATACATCCGGCTCGACGAGCGCCAATAATTCGACGAGCTGTCCGGACACAACCGGCTCGATCAATTCGGGCGCATCCGGCAGTGCCGGTTCGGCAGGCTCGAACCCGTCCGGTTCGGGCACGATGAACGACGACGGTTCGGCCGGGTCCGGCAGCTCGGGTGCGAGCGGCTCGGGCTCGATGGGCGGCGGGGCCGGCTCGGAGTAATATCGGCGTAACGGCGGAGGCCGGCGGGCGACCGGGTCGCCCGCCGGTTTCTCTTATTCGCGCATCGCCTGTTCCAGGGCGGCGCGGATGTCGGCAAGCTGAAAGGGCTTGCTGAGGAAGATCGCATGGCCATCGATATTGGCGCCCGCAGACGCCGTGTCGTAACCGCTCGCCACGACGATCTTCAGCGAGGGGTACTGCACCTTTAGATGCCGGACGAGTTCCTCGCCCGCCATCCCGACCAGTCCCAGATCGGTCACGACGACGTCGAATTTCGGATCGCCGTAAAGCGTGTCGAGGGCGGCCTGGCCGCTCTCTGCTTCCTTTACCTCATGTCCCAGCTCTTCGAGCATGTCGACCGTACTCATACGGACGAGGAATTCATCCTCGACGACGAGCACCTTCAGCTTTCTGTGCGTGTTCGGGACCGGCACTGTGATCGGGGCGGGCGACGGCGCGGTCTGCGGTTTCGACGGCGCGGGCGGTTGCGGCGCTCCCGCCTCTTCCTCGCGCCGGGCCGTGTCGAGAATACTCCGGACCTTGCGCGCCAGTTCCTCGCGGCGGTAGGGCTTGCTCAACAGAAAGACATCCTCGTCGAGCCGTCCGTTATGGACGATCGCATTCTGCGTGTAGCCGGAGGTGAAGAGCACCAGAAGGTTGGGGCAGAGCACCTGCGCGCGCCGCGCGAAATCGCGCGTGTTCATGTTGCCGGGCATGACGACGTCGGTGAAGAGGAGGTCTGGGCGGGCGCCGCTGTCGATCAGCGCCAGCGCCTCATCGGCATTTTCCGCCTTCAGCACCGAGTAGCCGAGCTCCTTGAGGAGATCTGTGGCGGCGGCACGGACTCCGGCATCGTCTTCGACGACAAGGATTGTCTCGGTCCCGCCTTCGATGGGGGCGAGGTTCGCCTTGGAAACGACATCCTGTCCACGCCTGGCGCGCGGGAGGTAGAGCTTCACCGTCGTGCCGTGGCCGATCTCGCTATAGATCTTGATGTGGCCGCCGGACTGTTTGACGAAGCCATAGACCTGGCTGAGGCCGAGTCCCGTTCCCTTGCCTTCCGGCTTCGTCGTGAAGAACGGCTCAAAGACGCGGGCCATGATATCGGCCGGCATGCCTTCGCCGGTGTCGCTGACGGCGAGCATCACATACTGGCCGGCCGAGACTTCCTCGTGCTCGGCGGCATAGGCGTCGTCGAGCACGGCATTCGACACTTCGATGGTCAGCTTGCCGCCGTCCTTCATTGCGTCGCGCGCATTGATCGCCAGATTGAGGATGGCATTTTCGACCTGTACCGGATCGATCAGCGTGTTCCAGAGACCGCCGGCGATCACGGCTTCGACGTCGTAGCGCTCGCCGAGCGTGCGGCGCAGAAGTTCCGTCATCTCCTGGAGCAAGCGACCGAGATTGAGCGGCCGGGGATCGAGCGGCTGCCGCCGGGCGAAAGCGAGGAGCTGCTGCGTCAGACGCGAGCCACGCTCGACGCCTGAAATGGCGTTCTGCAACCGGCCGGAGGCGCGCGGATTGCCCTGTACGTCGCCGGCGAGGAGATCGAGATTGGCGCTGATGATCTGCAGCAGATTGTTGAAGTCGTGGGCGATGCCGCCGGTCAGATGGCCGATCGCTTCCATCTTCTGCGCCTGACGGATGATGGCGTCGGCGCGCACGCGCTGGGTGACGTCGAGACAGGCGACGAGGAAGCCGCCATCCGCAAGGGGGTTGCGATAGACATCGAGTTCGCGGTGATCGAGTGCGATGCGTTGAGAACTGTCCTCTCCATCGCCGGCCGACGGAAGATCGCCGAGAACGGGGTGATTCCTGTGCTTGTCGATCTCGTGAAAATTGTTGAGCGGCGCGCCTTCATGCGCGAGCTCCATTGGAAAATCGAGCAGGCTGAAAAAACGGGCATTGAAGGAGCGGAGCCGGCCCTGCGCATCGAAAGCCGCAATGCCGTCGCGAATGCTGTCGAGTGTCGCCTGAAGAAGCTCCGCCTTGTTCGCGAGCGTCGTCTCGGTTCGCGTGAGGCGTACATTGTTGCGGATCAACAAGACCGTCGATGCCATGAGAAAGAGAATGGCGAAGGCGGAGCCGATGAGCGTCACCGTGGTGGTGCGTGCTTCGACGCTTTTCGCGCTGCTGCTGCGAATGGAGAGCAGGCCCTCTTCCTCGGCTGTCATCTCCGCGACGACCTGCCGGATCTGGTCCATCGCGGCCTTGCCGCTGCCGGAGAGAATGAAGGAGGCGACGGCATCTTCGCCTCCGCGGTCCCTTATTTCTATCGCCTGTGTCAGGAGATCAATTCTTCTGTGAAGCAGCTCTTCAAGTCTGGCGATGCGCGCCTGCTGCCGGGGATTGTCCTCGGTCAGTTGCTTCAATTGCGCCAGGTGATTGTCGATTCGCGCCAGCGCTCCCTGATAGGGCGCGAGATAAGGCTTCTGGCCGGTCAAAAGGTAGCCTCTTTGACCGGTTTCGGCGTCCACGGCGTCCGTGAGCAACGTCTCCGCCGTGCGGATGACGCGGTAGGTGTGGATGACGAAGTCCTGCTTCGCACGCATGTCTTGCGTGTAATAGACGGAGAGTCCGCCGATCACCGCGAGCAGAACCAGAAGGGGAATGAAGGCCAGGAGGAGGATACGGTTGGTCAACGTCATGAACCGCTTCGTTCTGCAATAAGGACGGAAAGTCTGCCGGGCCCCGCGTGAGGCGTCGCGAAATTATGGCAGAAAAAAGCATGGTGAAGCGAGCCGTATACGAAGCAATTAATTCCCCTGTGTCGGTGGGGTCTTCGTCACACAACTCGACGCAATTCCCAATGACGTGTCCCGCTTGCGCACGGACACTCAACCCAGTGCTTGAGACCAGTTCAAGCGAATTGCCTTGAGTTGCCGGCTGAGCCGGCGGCGCAACACCACTGGAAGGTGGCGGGTCGGCCGAACGAGTGCCCCCCAAGCTCCGTGCGCATAGCCGGGCTGCCACCTTCCAACCTAGGGCATGGTGTTCGGGCCGCGCAGGTTTTGCCGACGACTCTTCAACTCCCGGGGAACGCTTCGGCTGTTCTTGCGTTCAGTCATACAAGCGTTCCCCGGGAGCGGCTTTTATCCATAAGACGGGACCAGCCTCCATGTCGGAACAGATCTCTTCCTCGCCTGCGTTTTCGGTAATCATGAACGGATCATTCGACCGTGTTCGGCAGTACCCCACACTCGGCGAAATCTTCGAATCCGAGGAATTGAGCCGTGCGTTGCTGGAGGCCGCCCGCTGGCCCCAGGGGCCGGAATGCCTGAATTGCAAGGCGCTTGGCGCCGCCTGCAAGCTGACGACGCGGCCGGGCCTCTGGACCTGCAAGGCCTGCCGTCGCTGCCAGTACAGCGTGACTTCGGGTACGCCGCTGCACGGTACGCGCGTCACGCTTGCCGGCTGGGTCGTGCTTTTCCACACGCATGAGGTTCGCCGCCAGCGCCTGAGCGTTTCGCAGGTGAGCCGCAAGCTCGGCGTTTCCTACCTGACGGCGAAAAGCATGCTTCGTCGCCTGGAGGAGCTGAGGACGGAGATGCCCGAAATGGCGGACCGGTTGCGAAACCAACTGACGGATTTGTCAGGAAACAGGGACGCGCCACAGGCCGCGATGCCGAAAGTCAGCTCCGCCATAACGGGGCTCTGAACCGATCGCTTCCGGCCGGCGTCGTCGTCAGGCGGCGCCGCTTGGTTCCGCTTCGGTCGCGCCGAGAACCGAGCGCAGGAAGCTCATCAGCTTGGGAAGCTGCACCGGCTTGCTGAAGACGGTCACGGCGCCGCATTCCGTGTCATTTGCATATTGAAAGGCGTCGGCATCGGCAGTCATCAGAATGATGATCGCGCGGTGGTCGAGATTGCGCGCCGCGTCGGCCACGCGAACACCGTCCCAGCCCGGCATGTTGACATCGAGCATGATGACTCGCGGGCGATGCTCGGCCACCTTCTCGAGTGCGTGAAAGCCGTCATGCGCCGTGACGATGTCGAATCCCTGTCGCTCCAGATACTCGCTGATCTCGGCGAGCTGTTCGGGGTCGTCATCGGCGACAAGAAGTCTGGATCGCATCGCAGCGCTCGCTTCGTGCATGATGTCGGCTTTCCATGAAGCCACCGGGTCATGAAGCACCCGGCAGGCTTAAAAGTTGGTAAAAGCCGGCGTCGCTGCGATGGCCTGAGGCCTTCAGATTTGTGGTGTTTTGTGATCGGCAGCGGCGGCGGCGATGCAGAAGTCGAGTTGCGCCAGACGAAAAGGCTTTCGGAGAACGCCGCGCAGGCGAATGCCATAGGCCTCGGCGAGCGTGGCAGCGGCGGTGACGAGCGAATGCTCGGCTGCCGAGACGAGGACCACATCGACATCGGCCTTGCAGCCATATTCCTTGAGCGCGCGTAGAGCTTCGATGCCGTCGAATTGCGGCATATGCAGGTCCAGCAGCACGAGATGAGGCGCGAATTCAGACATGAGCGCCGGGAAATCGGCCCGGCCCGCGCGCGTCTCGACGGTAAAGCCCTGGCGGCTCAGCGCCTCGGCGCATTCCTCCGCGAAACCGTCATCGTCGTCATAGACAAGCGCACGGCGCGCCGTCGCGGTGAGACGCCGGCTCGAACCGGGCATGGCGGCTTCCGCCAGCGACGGTCGAAAGGGAGTACGGAAGGGAGGACGCTCGGAGGTACTCATGGGTTGCCCGGGCTGTTGTGAACAGGTGGGCATTCTGTGGGAAAACTACGGCGGCGGCTCGCGCGAAAGCGTCGGATTGCGTGAGTGTTTGTGAGCGCCGCCGCGCCATTCGCTTTCATCGTGCTAACCCACGAGAACGGGCACGCCGCATTTCGCGCCGGTAACGGACATGTCCATGACGCCGAGGCCGACCCCCAGGGTGGTCAGAAGATTGCTGACCGGTGCGTCCAGCAAGGCGAGGGCGGAGAGAAGAGTGCTCGTCACGCTGGAGAGAAGAACATTGAGGAGCCCCAGACTGACGCTGCCGAGCAATGTCACGCTGGTGTGCAACGCGCCGGGTGCATTGTCGGCGATCAGTTTGCCGTCGCTGTTCGATGGTACGGTCTGAACGGTCCCGGCCTGTATGTCGCTCGACGAAAAGTTGTGCGTCTCCGGTCCGTTGGCGACGACCGTGGTCGAGCCCGTCGCATTGATCTGGGCGACCGGAATACCCAGAAGCTTGACGCTCGCGATGCTTCCGGCCGTGACGGTAGGTGACGACGGGAAACTTGCGAAACCGCTGGCGACGGTGCCGTATTGCAGCTTCACCGCGCCCGTCTGTCCCACCAGGTCGACCATGTCGTCGCTGGTGCAGGGAATCTTGTCGATCGTCGCCGTTCCCTGCGCGGCCTCGACATAGAGCGGCAGATCGATGCTGGTCGCCGTGATGGTCGTCAGAAGTTGCGTGGCCGAGGTATCGGCGAGCTTCAAATCTATCAGCAGACGGACCTGCGAGGTCGTCAGCGAGGTACCGACCGGACCCGTTGCGGATTGCATGCCTTCGCCGACCGCGAGCTTGACGTTCACCGTGGTGCCTGTGAGCGGAATGGTGAGTGCGCTGCCGAGATTGACAATGGTTCCGGCGCCGCTTGCACGCGCCGTTGCGGCAACGATTCCATAGGCATTGATTTCCGGGCTGTCGCCGCCATTGCCGAGCGTCGCGACCGTGCGGTCGACCAGCGCCGGCGCGCTGATGATCTGGCTGATCTTCACCGATTTGTTCAACGGCAATTGATTGAGCAGCGTCTTCACGGCGGACGTGGCGCTCGACACGCTGCCGCTCGCCAGCGTGCCGGACGAGTCCTGCAGGACATTGAGGCTTGCATTGAGGATCTGGCCGACGCTCGCGTTGGTGTTCAGCAGGTCTCCATATGTGCTCGTCGAGGAGAGGCTTACCTGCGTCGCCAATGCATTGAGAAAGGCGAGGGCGCTGACATTCGCGCCGAGCAGGCCGTTGTAGTCGACCGCGGAGAGGGAAACCGTCGTTCCGAGCAAGCCGCCGAGCAGTTTGTTCGCGAGGCCGTTCTGCAATTGAGCAAGACGGGTTCCTGCCTGAAAGCTTGCGGTGGATCTGATCGCGGCGGTCGATTCCGCGGAGATGGTCGTCAGGCTCGATCGGCCGAAGACGCGTGCGAAATAGGTCGGCGCGGTTCCCGTCGTCCGGACCCGGACGGAATTCGTCGAGCCGTTTGCCGGCGTGGGAGTTACGAAGCGGCCGGCGCGCGGCGTGGCTTCATCGGCCGTGTAGGTGCCGGTCGAGACCTCGGAGATATTTCCGCTCCCATAACCATTCTCGGTCATCACATCGGTGGCGCTCGTCTGCGCCGTGTCGAGATGCTGCGCGGCGGAGAGAGCGGCCGCATCCGTCGCCGTCTGGAGCGTACGCCGCGCGTAGAGGATCGAACCCGCGTCGATGACGATGGCTGCGACGGCAAGGACAAGGAAGATCGTTGCGACCGCGATCAGCGATACGGCGGCGCCTTCGTCGCGAATGAAGTTTCGCAACGCGGCACGTACATGTTCCCCTGGCATCCTGCTTGGCGTCATGTCGATCGCTCTCCCTCGATGCATGATCCAACGAAATACCCGCTTAGTGAAGACCCGGCAGCTTTACTTATCCGTTAAGGGCTGTCCCGATCCGGGAGGCGCGGCTCTCGAACGTGACACATCAACACACATCAGCACACCGATTACCGAGTGACTGGACTACAAAAAAGTCAGCGGGTGCAGACCGGCGTTCCGGTCCTGGTAAAGCCCGATGTCGCTGGGAGGGTGGCTGTGTTAAGGAAAGCTCTGCTCGTATCGTCCGCTTGCATCCTGTTGGCCGGTTGCGCCACGGATAAGGTTTCCTTCTCATCCGAAGTTGGTGGTAGCGGGAGCAGCGGATTGCCCGGCGCCAACGGATCGGATGGTTCCAATGGCTCCAATGGGTCGAACGGCTCCAACGGTAGCGACGGCGGCATTATAGGCTCAGGCGGGACGATCAGCGACGGGCTCGGCGTCACGGGCAGCGGCGGCGTCGTTTCAAACATTCTCGGCACCGATCCTGTCGGTGGGGCGGTCGATGCGGCGCTCGGTGGCAATAACGGCATCACCCAGATACTCGGGGGCGGCGATGGGGGCATCGTGCCTCAGCTCGCCGCGGCCGTTGCAGGCGATCCGAATGCGACAGTGCTTGGCGGCGGCCTCGGAATTGACGGCAGCAACGGCCTCCTCGCCGATCTGGCTGGCGTCGATGTCGGTGGTGGCGTACTCGGGACGCAGGGTGTCATCCCGGCCGGTCTCGCGGGTGGCAACGACGGTCTTCTTGGTGCTCTCCTTGGAGACAATGTTGCCAATCCGCCGCTGGCGCCTGTGGTTCAGGCCGTCCCGACCTCCACTCTCGCCGGCGCCGTGGCGCAGGTTCCGCAACTCGGCATCACCGGAAATGGCGGGGCGGTCGACAAGCTGATCGGCGTCGACCTGGTCGGCAATCTCGTCGGCACCAGCGGCGGTGTCACCTCGGTTCTCGCGGGAGGCAGCAGCGGTGCGATCGGCGGCCAGGTGCCCGCCGGTTCGCCGCTCACGGCCGTCGGTTCCACCGTTACAAGCGCATTGGGTGTCGTAGCCGGCACATCGCCGAGCCCGATCGCGGGCGCTGCGTCGTCTCTGCCAGCGCTCGATTCGCTGTCGGGACAACTTGGGTCGGTGCCGCTTGCGGGTTCCGCCATCGGTACCGTTCTCGATACGGTTTCGGGTACGACGAGCGCCCCTGGGGCCACCTCGCCGGTGTCGGGCGCGCTGGCGCCGGTGACCAGCACGGTCTCGACGGTGACAGCCCCCGTGACGAGCACGCTTGGCAGCGTTCCGGTCGTCGGCGGTGTGGTGACAGGTCTTCTCGGCAAGTGAGTGCAGGCGCCTTCGGGCGCATTGGACGAGCGGATGTTCCTCAAACTTGAAAGGCCCGAACTTTGGTTCGGGCCTTTTTTTTGTGGTCTGTTTCGCCGACTTGCTCTGCTTCCGTGCTGAAGGGGTAGCGCTCCCTCAGAGCCTGAGTTCGAAAGAGAGATAAAGACGCGGATCCTTGTTGCCTTTCGCGGCGACGTTCCGGCTCAGCGGCTTGTCGACTTCGACGCCGACGGCGAGCCATTTGCGGTTGGAGATGGTGACGCCGATGCCGGTCGAAACGAGCTTCGCGTCGCCCTGGCCGTCGACCGGCTTGTTGTAGACTCGCGAGTGATCGAGGAAGGTGTAGGGCGTTGCCGACCAGCCACCGAAAATATCTGTGTCAAGACGATACTGCGCCTGCAGCGAGGTGCCATAACCGCTGTCGCCCGATACTTCCGATGTATCGTAACCGCGGCCGAAATGCGCGCCGCCGAAGGGAATTTCTTCGGAGCTGTAAAGAGAGTCGGGGCTGTACTGGCCGTCGAAGCCGGCGCTGAGGCTGAATTTTGGCGTCACTGCATAAGCGAGATTGGCTGAGCCGCGCGTCTTGAAGAACCAGGGCGTGGCGCCGAGACGCGAGTGTACCTTGTTGTCCGGCCCGCCGCCCAGAATGCCGAGCCCTTGCGTCACGCGCAGGCTGGAACTCATGGTGAGCTGGTCGGTAAGGCGGCCGGCATAGGTGCCTTCCGTATAAAGGGCGCGGATCGAATCCTCGGCAAAGCGCGAACCGTTGAAATCATTATAGGCTTCGATCGCATAGACGCCGGCTGTTCCGTTGACGTTGTGTTTCAGCGACCGGATGAAGGGATAGGTCAGCGCGGCGTCGACTTCGTTGCTGCGGCTCGTGAGATCGTAATTGTCCGGCAGGTCGCCCGCCTTCGAGCGGGCAAAGGAACCGCCGAGCACGGCGCGCAAACCGTCCGAGCCGATGAGCGTCGAATAGGCGAGGCGGAAATATTGCTGATCCTTGATGTTCGGCGTCGCGAGTACGGTCAGCGAAAGCTGTTCGCCGTCGCCGAGCACATCGTTGACGGCGCCGGTCAGATAGGTCTGGAAAGGCGAGTTGTCGAGGTTGGCGCGGTTGTCGAGCGCGGTGTCGAGCGTATAGCGGTCATGCTCGACAGTGAGGTCGAGCGTCGCGGCGCCGGTATAGATGTTCATGCCGGAGAGCTGGCCGCCGACCTTGACGCCGGGGATATCGCTCATCAGCAGCAGATAACGCTCGAGCGTCGCCGTGGTGAGCGGCCTTTCGTTCGAAATCTGGCGGCTGAAGGCTTCGATGCTCTGCTTCGCGCTTTCGCTTTCGCTCTTGATCCTGATGTCGCCTATATAGCCTTCGACGACGCGAATGATGAGTATGCCGCCCTGCATGACCTGCGGCGGCACGAAGGAACGACCGAGCGCGTAGCCCGCGTCTTCATAGAGCTTGTTGACGCGGTCGAGCGCGACACGCAGGTCGGCCGCGGTGATCGGCTTGTTGAGAAGGCTGTCGAACTGATGCGCGATGAGCGCCTCGTCGACGACGGTCGCGCCCATGATACGCACACGGCCGACGCGGAAGTTGAGCACCTTGGCGGCGCCATTGGGCAGGCCGAGATTTTCGCGCAGCTTCGGAACCTCGCGGCGAGGCAGCTCAGGCGAGGGCGGCGGCGGTGCGAGCACCGTGCCTGCCGACGGCGTGGTGAGCGGCGCCGGCGCCGCCAGTACCGGATTGACCGCCAATACCAGACTCGACGTCGCTGCCAGAAACCGCTTCCTGATCTTCATCGCATTCCCCTCCGCTCAGCGCTTGGCTCGCCGGTGAATATTTGAATTTCACCGTTGCATGAGTGGATGGTACAGGCGCTGCGCTCCGCATAAAGACGAGTCCTGTCTTCAATTTGGGTAACACAGCGGACAATGTCCGACATTTGTCGAGTGTTGTTGGCGCGTGTAGCGAGCCGCGACCGGGGCACCTTTCCCGCCGAAAGACCATCGGCTCGGGCCCCCCTGAAATGCGTCGCAGGTCGTAAATTCGACGGCGCCACTTGAAAAAAACCAAAACCCTACTCTTAGTAAGGTCAAGTTCTCGACTGCCTGCTACACCTGTTTTCTCAATTACTTTCAAATAGCACACACACAAATTAGAATAAAAAACACACAGAATTCTGTGTTGCTGTGCGTTAGCGTTATGTCGCGTTCCGGTTCACTATCAGCGTTCCGACTCGGTACGTCAGAAACGTAAACTATGCTTACCTATTTTGATGTGTTAACCGTTTTGTAAGCAATTTGACGGCGATAATTCACCATTGGATTCCGGCATGAGAGCCGGGCGAGCACATGGAGGGACACGGGGGGCGCGGCTAACTGGAGGTTTTTCCTGCGGGGGCGGGAAAACGAGGGAGGGGTGAGACGAGATGAGCCTGGCTCAGAGACTACAGCGGAATCCGTTGCTTCTCCTCGGAGTGGGCGCGCTTCTTATTTTGGCGGCAGTGATCCTCGTCTGGCTCAATCTGAGCAGTCGCCGCGCGCCAGTCGAAGCCAGTGTCGGCGCGCGTTCCGACCAATCCCAAACCGCCATTCAATCCGTTCTCGTCGCATCGCGGTCGATTGCGCGGGGTGCCGTCATCACCAATGACGACGTGACGTTGCGCGGCGTCGTTTCTCCCGCGCCGACGGGTAGCTACAGCGAAGCGGCAGCCGCCATCGGGCGCGTCGCGACCGGCGATATTCTTCCGTCCCAGATCATTCTCGGCGACATGCTCAGCGCGGAAAAGCTCGCAGCAGGCGTTTCGGCGCTGTTGCCCGAAGGCCAGCGCGCCTTTTCCATTCGTGTCAGCGAAGACCAGATCATCGGCGGCTTCCTGCGTGTCAACGATCACGTGGATGTCTTCGTAACGCTGCCCGGCTCGGTTTTTCCGGAGACGACATCCGCCGAGCGCCGCGAAGCCGACAAGAGCCGGGCGACGCTCCTCCTGCAGAACGTGACAGTGCTGGCGGTGGGCGAGAAACTCTCGACCAAAGGTGCCGACGCCATCGGCGGCGTGCGCACCGTTTCGCTTGCGATTGCGCCGGAGGCCGTGGCGCGGCTCGCACTGGCCGACAGGCTCGGCAAGGTCGCGCTCGCGATTCGCAATCCTTCCGACATGACGACGGCGCCCGAGAGTTCGGTCAGCCTGGCCGATCTGGGAACCGGCACGACGGCGGATGCCGAGGCGGCGCCATCGTCGGCGCCGGTGGCGCGAAAGGCGGAGACCATAGGCGGTCACCGGATCACGATCTATTCGGGCGCCACGACGACGACGGTAACGACCTCGCGGTAACGGGGACGCGTATGAGTATCGAAGCCTGACTGAGGCAGCTCTTCGGGGCAGAGAACGGAAGCGGACATGCGGCAGGGGACTGGTTACAGGGCGGGGTTTCGGTCGGTCGTTGCGGTGCTTGCAACTCTTGTGCTCGGTCTTGGTGCCGGGCCAGCAACGGCGGCGCGCACGGACGGCCTATCCGTCGCGCTGGGCGGGCAGAAGATATTGAAGCTCGACGACGCCATCGGCCGCATCGCGGTCAGCGATCCGAAGGTCGTAGACATCAAGGTCATCAAGTCCCACCAGTTGCGGGTGCTCGGGCAGAATACGGGGTCGTCGGATCTCACGGTCTGGTTTTCGGGCAGCGACAAAAGCATGTCCTACCGGGTCGTGGTCGGTGCCGACCTCGACGGATTGCAGGGCGCGCTTGCCGCCGATCCGTCCTTCGCGCAGGTGACGGCCGCGAATACGGGCAAGACCACCATCCTCAAGGGCAAGGTCTACAGCCTCGCCGACCGCGAGCGCGTCAAGGAACTGGCGCTCGGCTATGTCGGCAAGGACGTTCGCAACATGGTCGACGTTGCCGACGAGCGGATGGTGGCGGTCGAAATCCGCTTCGCCGCCGTTCAGGTCAACACGCTGAAAGCGCTGGGCCTCAACTTCCGCGCGCTCGGGGGTAATTTCCAGTTCGCTTCGACGACACCGAATTCGGCGTCGCCTGCCGTCAATCCCGGCGGCGGGCTCGATCTCGATCCGACCCTGCCGGTCGCGCAAGCATTCAACCTCTTCCTCGCCTGGCCCGGTTCCAATAATTTTCTGGCCGTCATCAGCGCGTTGAACAGCGCCAATCTCGCCCAGTTGCTCGCCGAACCGACGCTGCTGGTGCGCAGCGGCGAAGAGGCGAATTTCCTCGCCGGCGGCGAAATTCCGATCCCCGTGCCGCAATCGGGCAGCACCAATGGCGCGATCACCATCGAATACAAGAAGTTCGGCGTTCAACTCAACGTGCAGGCGACCGTGCTCGATCACGACCGCATCGTGATGAAGGTCAATCCGGAGGTGAGCGAGCTCGACTTCACCAACGCGATCACAATCCAGGGATCGACCATTCCGGCGCTGCTGACGCGCTCGACCAACACCACCGTCGAACTCGGCGACGGGCAGAGCTTCGTTCTCGCCGGCCTCATGTACAGCAATTCGTCGAATGTCGAGGACAAGGTGCCGGGCGTCGGCGATCTGCCGATCATCGGCAATTTCTTCAAGACGTCGAAGAACCAGCAGCAGCGGCAGGAACTCATCGTCATCGCCACGCCGCATCTCGTTTCGCCGATGGCGGCGGGCACCGTGCCCGATCTGCCGGGGCAGGGCATTCCGAAATACGACCCGAGCACCGGAAAGATGCTTCTCAACACGGAGCAGCTCGAGGACCATGTCGTCAAATACGGTCTCATGAGGTAAGCGTGATGCATCGTGTCCTGCTGATATCGACGGAGGCCGCTCTCGGCGAACAGGCGAAGCGGGCGCTCGACACGGCGGCGACCGTGGTGCGCATCGATCCCCTGTCCGACAATGTCGGCGAGCTTGCCCGACAATTCGCGCCGGACGCCGTCATCGTCGACAGCGAGGCGCGTACGGGTGCGCAGACGGCCTATGAGCGGTTGCTCGCGGTTCGCCAGTGGTTCGATGCCGATACGCCCATCGTCGTCGTCGGCAACGAGATGGGTGCGCAACTCATCCTGACCGCGATGCGCGCCGGCGCGCAGGACTTCATCGACCGCGACGCGAGCGACCGCGAATTCAAGAACGTGATGCTGCGGCATCTGGTGAACCGCGTCGGCACGGGCCAGCAGGGCCGAAACCGGATGATCGCCGTGATGAGCCCGACGCCGAACGACGAGAACCGGGACTTCAGCCTCAATATGGGTTGCCTGCTCGCCGCGGCGCGGCCGAAGGACGGCGTCATCCTCGTCGACCTCTCGCTGCCCGCCAGCGATGTCGGCATTGCGCTCGGCATCGATCTGCATTTCCGTGTGACGGATGCGGTAAAGGATATTGCGCGTCTCGATCGGGCTCTGCTCGACGGTGCGGTCGCGCGCTGTCCGCGCTCCGGGCTCTATGTCCTGCCGTTGTCGCTCTATGGCGACGACGAGGGATGGGCGGTCGACATGCAGGACCTGCGGGCCTTGCTCGAGATGCTGCAAAGCCTTTACGAGATCGTGATCGTCTATGGCGGCCCTTTCTCGCGCAATGAAGACCTTATCGTTCTGCCGAACGCGCGGTCGCATTTCTTCCTTGCCTGCAATCAACGCTTCACCTCGATCAAGGCGACGGGCGATCTCCTGCGCACGGTTAGGGCATTGCGGACCAGCGGTTCGGAGCCGATTCTCGCGGTCACGGAGTTTGCGCCTGCGCTGACGCCGTCCTTCGACGAAATCCGCAATGCGCTTGGCGTGACGCGCGCCGTTCGCCTGCCGGTGCGCTGGGCGGAGCTTGCCGACAGTGTCAATCGCGGCGTGCCCCTGAGCCTTGACGGGTCGTCGGCTTACGTCGACAGCCTGACGCAATGCCTCGTCGAACTCAGCCTGCTGCCGGATGGCGTGCCGGCGCGGCAGGATGTTCAACCCGTTCGCAGTTGGGCGCGCAAGCTGATGGGGATCCTGCCGTGAGCAAGCCGCTGGAGCCATATGTCCGGGCGTCGGTCGCTGCATCGAGCGACATCGGCGTGTCGGACCGCTATCAGCAGATCAAGTTTCGCGTTTTCGACCTTACGCTCGAATATCTGGAACAGCAGGGCGTGCAGGGTGAGGCGCTGCCGCGCGCGGTGCTGCAGGACGAGATCGCGCGGGCCATTTCGGTCGTGCTTATGTCGCGGGGTCTTGCGCTCAACCTCAAGGAGCGTGCGCAGCTCATCGAGGACGTGCAGAACGAGATCGTCGGCTTCGGCCCGCTCGAACCGCTGCTCAACGATCCCGAGATCGACGACATCATCGTCAACGGTCCGAACAAGATCTATGTCGAGCGGCATGGCGAACTCGAGCCGGTGCCGACGCGTTTCCGCGACACGACGCATCTGATGAATGTCATCCAGCGCATCGTCAGTCCCATCGGGCGCCGCGTCGACGAGGGCATGCCCTATGTCGACGGTCGTCTCCCGGACGGCTCGCGCGTCAACGTCATCATCCCGCCGGTCGCTCTCGACGGACCCATCGTGTCGATCCGCAAGTTCAAGCGCACGCCGCTGACGGGCGAGGATCTCGTTCGCGGCAAGGCCTTGAGCGAGGAGACGCTGAAATTCCTGTCCGAGGCCGTGCGCGGCAAACGCAATGTGCTGATCTGCGGCGGCACGGGTTCGGGCAAGACGACGCTGCTCAATGTGCTGAGTTCCTATATCGGCGTGAAGGAGCGCCTGGTCACGATCGAGGATGCGGCGGAACTGCAGCTCCAGCAGTCGCATGTCGTGCGTCTCGAAACGCGACCGGCATCGCTCGACGGGGCGAGCGAAGTAAGTGCGCGCGATCTCCTGCGCAACGCACTTCGCATGCGTCCAGACCGCATCATTCTCGGCGAGGTGCGCGCGAGCGAAGCAATCGAAATGCTCCAGGCGATGGGCACGGGACATGACGGCTCGATGGCGACGATCCATGCCAACGGCCCGCGCGATGCGCTGGAGCGGCTCGAGATGCTGATCGGCCTTCACGGCTTTTCGTCCGACCTCCAGTCGGTACGCCGGTTCATCGCGGGCGCCGTCGACATCGTGGTCCATGTTCAGCGACAGTCCGGCGGCGTGCGCCGCATCGCTTCGGTCTGCGAACTGACCGGCATGGAAGGCGCGACCTATTCGATGCGTGAAATTTTCCCTCTCACGGACAGAACCGAAGGAGCCAGCGGCCGGCGCATCCTATAAGCGCGGCCTGAACGTCCATGTTGCAGTTTGTCACCAGCATTGCGGCTCTTCTCTGCCTCGCAGGCGGCGTGCTCGCCCTGTTGCTGGCGCGGCGCGAACGCCGCGCGCTGGCGACGCGCGAAAGATTGCTGACGCTGACCAGGCCGGAAAACACGGCCGCGGGCAAGGTCGGGCCGGTCGCGATCCTGCCGCATGTCGACAGGTTGCTGCCTCGCTGGCTGAGGCGTCGGCTCTTTCAGGCGGGCATCGAGATCGAGATCAATCAGCTGACGCTGATCGTGCTTGGGTATGGCGGGCTCTGCGTGCTGCTCTTCATACCCTTCGGCTTTCTCGTTACGGCGATCACGGCGATGGCGATCGCCGGTGTCGCCATCGGCATACTCGACTTTGCCGCGGCGCGCCGAATGACCGCCTTCTCGCTCGCGATGCCCGGGTTCCTGGATCGCGTGCGCCAGCTCGTCGTCGTCGGAAATTCTCTTTCCGTCGCCCTGGCGCGGGCGACGAACTCCTCGCCGTCCATTCTCGTCGAGTTCTTTTCGCCGCCCATCCGGCGCATCGCGAACGGCGCGGGCGTCGCCGAAAGCATCAACCAGCTGGCGGAGGACCTCGATCAGCACGATCTGCGCCTCTTCGGAACCGCCATCGAGACTAATCTGCGCTTCGGCGGCTCGCTGACGGCGGTGCTTGCCAATCTCATCGAAAACATGCGTCGCCGCTCGGCCGTCGATCGTGAGATCAGGTCCAACACGTCGCAGATCCGCGCGAGCGCATGGATCCTCGGCCTGTTGCCGCTGATCGTCAGCTCGATCGTCATGACCACCAATCCGAGCTACACGCGCTATTTCATCGACGAGCCGATGGGGCATAATTTTCTCATCTACGCCGCACTGTCCGAGGCGATCGGTGCATTTCTGATGCGCTCCATCGTCCGCGTGAATTACTAGGGAGGGAAAATGCCGACGCCCGCCTTCAATAGTCTGGTCTGGATCGTGGTGGGATTTTCGCTTGCCGCGGGTGCGCTTGCACTCGCGCTTTCGGCGTCGGCGTTGATGCGGCAGCGCGATGTGAGCGTGCGTCTTTCCTCGCTGATCGGCGGAGGCCAGGTTCGCGGCAGTCTTCTCGACATCCTTTCCGGCTGGACGGAAACGCTCGGCAGGCGGCTCATCAGCGACACTGCGGCGGCGCGGGAAATCCGCGATCTTCTTGCCAAGGCAGGCTTCTTCAGACCCGTCGCGCTCTATGTCTTTGTCGTTCTGCGGCTCGTTTTCGCGGCGGCGGGCGCCGTCGTCTTTCTCGGCTGGTTCGGTGTCACACCGCTCAATGCCGGCATCGCCATCGTCCTCGCGGTGCTCTGCTACCGCTACGCGGCCATTGCCGTGAAATATATGGGCGAGCGGCGCGCGCAGGCGATCCAGCGTGAGCTGCCTTCCGTGCTCGACATCATCCTGATGGTGCTCGACAGCGGCGTTAGCATCGACCAATGCCTGCATTACGTGACGACGGTTATCGGGGCTTCGGCGCCGACAACGGCTGCCGTTCTCATCAGGCACACCGCCGACATCGATTCCGGTGTGCCCTATGACGTGGCGCTCGACAGGCTCGGCCAGCGGCTTGCCGTCGATGAAGGCGTCGACTTCGCCAATCTGCTGAAGCAGGCCATCTTTCAAGGCGGCGAGCTCGGCTCCAGCCTGCGGCGCTTCTCCGCGGAACTCGCCGATCGGCGGCTTGCCCGTGCGCGGGAAGAGGGCGGACGACGAGCGACCTATCTCACCATCGTCATGGTGCTTTTCTTCGTCCCGGTTCTCCTCGTCATCCTGATGGGCCCGGCCGCCGTCCGCATCGGCGAAACCTTGACCGCGGCGGCGCACCGCGCCCATTCGTCGGAGATACGAAGCAAATGAACCGGATCCTCGTCAAAGCGCCGCCATTGCTCCTTTTCGTCGCTGCGATCGCCCTTGGCGGTTGCGACAAGCAGAATCTCGACGTGCTCGGCAGCCTTACGCCGCCGTCGAAGGGAAGCGACGCATCGCAGACGCCGACCCAGACGCTCTACCTCACCCTCGTCGAGGGGCTGATCGAGCAGGGGCGTTATCGTGCCGCGCTCGGCTATCTCGACCAGTATGC
>CAISYL010000057.1 GCA_903889655.1 uncultured Alphaproteobacteria bacterium
AATAAATCCATATCCCTTAGTGGCGTTGAACCACTTCACAACTCCAGTAGCCATATTCCCTTGATCGCCTCGTCGTGAATAAGGAACGACGCCGGTTTGACGACGCCGGTCGCAAACCCTAGCACTTTCCCGAAAAGCGGCCTACCGAAAATTCCTGCGGAAATGGCGGCGCGCCGCGCTTTTCGCGACCCCGCAAGGGACGTTGAAAGGTTTGTTAAGCATGGCGGTCTAATCTCGGTTTTCGGATGCCGATTTCGGGGAGGACCCGCCGGCGGACCTTTTCGCGGCGCGGATTGTTGCAAGCATGGTGACCAAGCCGACTGAGCCGTTGCTCGAACGCCTGAACGAGTTCCTGTCGCGGTTGACGCCGGGGGCAGCGGCAAAGCTCGCCGCCGGTCTCGAGCGCGAAAAGATGCGCGGTTCCAACGGCCTTCCCTACGACCTCATCATGTCGTCGATCCGCCCGCTGCTCAATCGCTGGGAAGGCGGCAGGCCGGGCATGCCGAATGCAGTGCGTCAGTTCTGCCTGCCCTTCGAGGATCTGCTCGTCGATCGGCGGGACCGCTCGTCCCGCATCCGGCAGATCGAACGCTCATCGGTCATGCCGGTCTGGAAATGGATCGAGACCGATCTGCTGCCGGATACGCTGCCCGACATCACGAAGCGTCTTTCCGAGAAAATGTCCGGCGCGCGCGGCGCGGCGCAGAGTGGCAGCCTGACCATCCTGCATGCGAGCTGCGCCAACGCCATTCTTTCGGTGCTGGAGACGGCGCGGAAGGATGGCAGCCTGCGGCGGCAGATCGAGCGGCAACTCGGTGGCGAGGCCGTTCTGGAAGATGCGACCGAAATGGCGCATGCGCTTGCGGTCGCGCCTTTCCTGATGTCAGCGCGAGAATTGCTGCCGAAGCACATCGCCGATTTCAACGACGGCATGGTTGCCAATATCGCGGAAATCTATGAGGAGGCGCAGGTGACCGCGCCGGAGAGCGCAATCTATGTGGCGCTCATTGCGCTGGCACGGCTGCACGAGCCCTGTCAGATCCTGCGGCTGGCGAAAAAGCTCGCGGGCTTCGGCAATGACGCGGCCGTGAGCCGCTCCGGGCTCGCCGAGCTTGGCGAGATTTTCCTCGGCGAAATCGAGGAGATTGCCGCTTCCGCGCAGACACGGCGCGCAGGGCAGGTCGATCTCGATCGTCTGCTGTCGCTGGTGACGCGGTTCGCGGATGTTTCGCAGGGCTTCATCCGTGAGATCGACATCCGGCGCTGCAGCGACTGGGGACACCGCATTCTGGCTTCCCGCGCTCAATTGTCGGCCGCGATCACGGAAGAAATGTCGCGCTTCGAAGTCGAGCTCGCGCGCGCGCTGCCGCTGCATCAGGTGGGCAGCTACGGCAAGAACGGACCGCGCCGGCCGGACGTGACGGCGGCGCCCAATTTCGACCGGGCGGAAAAGGTGCTCGCCTGCCTTCGCTTTCTGCGCGGCGCCTGCCCGGCGGCGGAGTCGATCGGCGCCCAGGCCCATTGCAAGACCGTGGGCCAGCAGGTCGAGAGCTATCTTGCCGCCTATGAAGACGGGTTGATCGAGGAATTGCGGCGCGCGAAGGGCTTCGAGCAGGCCAATGCGCAGGCCTTTTTCGATATCGTCGTCAGCTTCCGCGAAACGCTCGGGCCGTCCTCGCTCGCCGAGACGCTGCGCCGGCGTGGACAAGTCGCGGTCGCTCAGGCGTCCTGAGCCGCGAACTCTTCCTCATACGCAAAAAGACCCGGCATGCCGCCGGTGTGCAGGAAGACGATCGTCTCGTCCCGCGGGAAGCGGCCGGCGCGGATGAGCGCCAGAAGCCCCGCCATCGCCTTTCCCGTATAGACCGGGTCGAGAAGAATGCCCTCGCTGCGGGCGACGAGTTTGACCGCCTCGACCATGGCGTCGGTCGGCATGCCGTAACGCTCGCCGAGGAAGCCGTCTTCGAGGATGATTGCGTCGTCGGCGAGAGCGGGCGCGCCGAGTTTTTCGGCGGTCGCGCGGGCGAGCTTGAGGATGTCCGCCATCATCGCGGCGTGGTCGGCGCGATAGACATTGATGCCGTGGATCGCCGGACCCTTGCCGCGCAGGGCCGCGCCGGCGACGAGGCCGCCTTGCGTACCGCCGCTCGACGAGCCGTGGACGATGCGGGCGGAGCTGATGCCGAGCGCGTCGAGCGCGTCGGCGATTTCGAAATAGGCCGCCGCATAGCCGAGCGAGCCGGTCGCATTCGAGCCGCCGGTGGGGACGAAAAAGGGTTTGCCGCCCGACGAAGAGATCTCGTCCAGCGTGTTTTTGATGAAGGCGGCGGGGTTCGCGCCTTCCGGCACGATCCTGACCTCGGCACCCAGAAGATCGTCGAGAAGGCGGTTGCCCGAGCGTCTGTAGGCTCGGCCCTTGTAAGGCACCATGTCGAGCAGCACGAGGACGGGCTTCAGGCCCGCGGCGACGGCGGCGGCGGCCGTCTGGCGGGCATGGTTCGATTGCAGCGCGCCGGTCGTGACCACCGTGTCGGCACCTTGCGCGATCGCCTCGCCGATCAGAAATTCGAGCTTGCGCGTCTTGTTGCCGCCGCCGGCCAGGCCGGTGCAGTCGTCCCGCTTGATAAAAAGGCGCGGCGCCGCGACGCCTTCGTTTTCAAGCGCAGCCCGCAGACGCTTCATTTCGGCAAGCGGCGTCGGCAGATGGGCGAGGCTGGCGCGCGGGAAAGAGGCAAAGGACATCAGATAACTCCTTCGGCGCGGAACGCGGCGATTTCGGCGGATGTGTAACCGAGTTCGCCGAGGATCATGTCGGTATGCTCGCCGAGAAGCGGTGCGCGCTCGCGAAGCGTGCCGGGCGTGCGCGAGAGACGCACCGGCGTTTCCATGACCGGTGCGGGTTTCGGCAGGCCCGGAAAGGCCAGGGGGTGCAGATAGTGCATCGCCTCGATATGCGGATCGTCGAGCGCCTGTTGTGGAGAGAGGACCGGCCCCGCCGGGATGCGCGCCTTTTCAAGAAGGGCGAGCGCCTCGTCGGTCGAATATTGCCCCGCCCATTTCGAGGTGCGCTCCGAGAGGATCGCGCCATGATCGCCGCGGGCGCTGTCGTCCCTGAAACGCGGATCCGTCAGCCAGTGGTCCTCGCCCATCAGCTTCGCCCAGCGCCTGAAGAGAGGCGCGCCGATCACCTGGACGAGAATCCAGCCGTCCTTTGTGCGCACGATGTCGGCGGGACCGGCATAGGGGCTCTTGTTGCCGATGGCGACGCGGTCGATCTTGCGGAGGTCCTGTTCGATCAGGTGGAAATTGAAATAGGCGAGCGCGGTGGAGAGCAGTGCGCCCTCGACGACCTGGCCCTTGCCGGAGCGCGCGCGTTCCATCAGGGCTGCCATCGTGCCGAAGGCGGCGAGAGAGGCGGTGCCGAAATCGACCCAGGGCGCGTAGCTCTTTGTCGGCTCGTCCGGGTGCCCCGTAAGATAGGCGGCGCCGACCATCGATTGCGCGACGCCATCGAAGCCGGTGCGCTCGCTGTAAGGACCGCCATGGCCGAAGGCGGAAACGGTCGTCAGGATGATGTCCGGCTTTTCCGCGACGAGGCTCTCATAGTCGAGACCCATGGCAGCGAGCGTCGAGGGCGGCAGATTGGCGACGACGACGTCGGCGGTTTTCACCAGCCGACGGACGATCTTGCGTCCGGTTTCCGTCATCGGGTCGAGGGTGAGGCCGAGCTTGTTCCGGTTCATCTGGAGGAACATCGCGCCTTCGCCGCCTTCACCGGAAGCCGCGCCGGGAACGATGGGCTGAACGAAGCGATCCTCGCTGCCTTCGCGCTTCTCGATGCGGATCACTTCGGCGCCGAGGTCGCCAAGCAGCGCAGCGCAATAGGGGCCGGCGATGTAGCGGCCGAAATCGAGCACTCGAAGGCCCGAAAGAATCTGTGTCGTTTTGGCGCCTCCGGCCGTCATCGGGTCGTTCTCCCTCGTTATCCGGGCTATTCCGGCCCTTTTGCAGCCGCACGATAGGCGGCGCGGGGCTTTCATGAAAGGTCAGGAAAATCCGAATTTCGCTTTTATTTAGGGTTTCACCCTAAGGTCGGAATTCTAACCGGCCGGTGGGCATTGTGCCGCCGAGAGGGAGGCTGTGTGTCTGATACGGCGACTGCACATATCTCGGACAGGGCAGGCGAGGTTCCTTCGCCCGCCGTCGAGAGAGCTTATCGCTGGAGTGGCGAGTTCGCCGATCCGGAGCTGGAAGCGCGCTTTCGCGCGGCGACCTGGCACGAGACCGTCGAGCGGATGCACGCCATTCAGATCGGCGTGATCCTTTTTTCGGCCTGGAGCTTCATCGACTATTACATCTTCGGCCTGTCGTGGCCCTTCGCCGTTTTGCTTGTCGGGCGCCTGTCGGCCATTCTCATCGCGCGCATTCCGACGACGTTTTTCTCAGCTGTAGAAAAACACAACGCCTTCTATCTGAGCGTCAGCGGCGTACAGCTTTATATCGTCGCCGTTTTCCTGATCCTGGTCAGCCAGGGCGGCATGACCGCGGCCGATCACGCGCTGGGAACCGTGATCTTTCTCGCATCGTTCTACTTCGCGACGCCGAACCGGCTTCTCTACAATATCGGCATTGCGGTGAGCTTCACGGTCGCAGTCGTCGCCGCGCTGACGCATTATCCCGACATGACCGCGCAGTCGATCGTCACCACGCTGTGCCTGCTGACGATCATTAATGCGGTCGGCGCGCAATCGGTGCGTGTGATGAACCGGATGCGGCGTCAGGGATTTCTGACGCTCGCGCATCAGACGGAACTCAACGAGAAGCTGACGCAGGAAATCGTCGTGCGGCTCGAGGCGCAGCGCGCCGTCCGCGCCACCGAAGAGAGTTTCCAGAGCATCTTCGTCGCCGCGCCCCTGTCGCTGGCGCTGATCGATCCGGTCAGCTACCGCATCATTCAGGCGAACAATGCAGCGCTCGACCTCTTCGGGCTCAGCGGTGAGGAAGCTTCGCGCATCGATGCGCGGAAGTTCTTCGTCGACGAGGAAATGAAGCGGCGGCTGAGCGAGACCGCAGCCGGCATCAGGCCGCGCGGCGCGCTCGAAGTGCGTCTTCTCGGAAGCGAAGGCACCGTCATCTGGGCGCATATCACGGCGGCGCTGGTGCGCTTTCAGGGACAACCGGCGCTGCTCATCGGTCTTCAGGACGTGACGGCGCGGCGCAAGGAAGCCGAGGCGCTCCGCGATGCGCGCGACCAGGCGACGGAGGCGAGCCGCTCGAAATCCGAATTCCTCGCCAATATGAGCCATGAGCTCCGGACGCCGCTCAACGCGATCATCGGATTTTCGGAAGCGCTGGAGCGCGAGCTGTTCGGTCCGGTCGGCAATCCGCGCTACCGCGAATATGCCGAGGACATTCACGATAGCGGCGTGCATCTCCTCAACCTCATCAACGATATTCTCGATCTCTCGAAGATCGAGGCCGGGCATTTCAAGCTGCATGAGGACGAGACCGATCTCGATTCCGTGGTCGCTTCGGCCTGCCGCATCGTCCGCCATCGCGCCCAGCAGGCGGCGATCTCGATCGAGGTGGCGATGCCGTCGCCGGCGGTTTCGTTGAAAGCCGACGAACGCGCGCTGAAGCAGATCCTCATCAACCTGATTTCCAATGCGGTGAAATTCAGTGCCGACGGCAGCATCGTGCGGGTCGAGGGGACGCTTCAGCCGGACCGGCTGCGTCTCGCCGTCATCGATTGCGGCATCGGCATTGCAGAGGCGGATATTCCCAAGGCGCTTGCGCCTTTCACGCAGATCGACGGCACGCTGTCGCGGACGCATGAGGGGACGGGCCTCGGCCTGCCGCTCGCCAAGCACCTCACCGAGCTTCACGGCGGCATGCTCATGATCGAGAGCTGCCCCGGCGAGGGCACGACCGTCTATGTCGACATTCCGGCGTCGCGGCTGATTTCGCGGCAGTCGCACACGTTCGGCGTCGTCGGAGGCTGGACAGCCTGATCCCGCTCGGCTAAAACCGGCGCCCTTTCGATCCCTTCGAGACATCAACTGCATTGCCGTGACCGCCGCGCGCCCGTTGCCGCCGGTCAGACGGATGCGCGAGGTATTCCCATGTTTATCGGGCTCGATTTCGGCACGACGAACAGCGCGCTGGCGCTGGCCGACACGGACGGGCCGTCGCGTTTGGTGCCGCTCGCCCACAATGGCGCGATGCATGAGACCTTCAGGTCCATTCTCTATTTCGACGCCGAGGAACGCGACGGAAACGGCAGGCCGCTGGCCCATGCCGGCCCGGCGGCGATCGACGCCTATCTGGAGCCGGGGGCCGAAGGGCGGCTGATCCAGTCGATCAAATCCTATCTCGCCAATCCCGACTTTACCTCGACCAGCATCTACAACAGCCGCTACACGCTCGAAAATCTGATCGGCTTCGTCGTCGCGCGCCTGATCGACGCGACGCCTTACGCGGGCGATCTCATCGAGCGGTTCAAGACCTCGCCGGTCGTGGTCGGCCGTCCGGCGCGCTTCGTGAGAAACAGTCTAGGACAGGCGCAGGCGGGAGCCGACGATTTCGCGGTCGGGCGGCTTCTCGCCGCCATGAAGGGCGCGGGCCTTGCCGATGTGCATTTCGAATTCGAGCCGGTGGCGGCGGCTTATGCCTATGAGGCCGGGCTCAATCGCGACGAACTGGTGCTGATCGGCGATTTCGGCGGCGGCACCAGCGACTTCTGTCTGTTGCATGTCGGGCCGGGAATGCGCCATGTGAAAAACCGCGCGGAGACGATCATCGGCGTGTCGGGTGTCGGGCTCGCGGGCGACGCCTTCGATGCGCGCATCGTCGAGAACGTCATTGCGCCGAAGCTCGGACGCGGCTCGTCCTATGAAAGCACAGGCGGCAAGGTGCTGCCGATGCCGGCATGGCTCTACGACAGCCTGAAGCGCTGGCATCAGTTGAGCTTCATCAACACCTACAAGACGCGGCGGATGCTGGAGGAGATCGAGCCCGTCTCCGATGCGCCGCAGGAAATCGCGGCGCTGGCGCATCTCATTGCCGAGAACAAGGGCTTCGAGATGTATCGCGCCGTCGAGGCGGCGAAGGTCGCGCTGTCGGGATCGCCGAAGGCGCATCTCAGCTTCAAGGCCGCGCCGATCTCGATCGAGGACGATATTGTGCGGGCCGATTTCGATCGATGGATCGCGCCGGAGCTGAGGGAGATCGGCGATTGCGTCGACCGGCTGATGGAGACGTCCGGTATTTCGGCGGCGAAGGTCGACCGGGTGTTTCTCACCGGTGGCTCGTCCTTCATTCCGGCGGTGCGCGCGCTTTTCGCCGAGCGGTTCGGTATCGAGAAGCTCGCCGGCGGCGGCGAACTCACATCGGTCGCGACCGGCCTCGCGCTTTCGGCGCGGCAACGGTTCGGGAGCTAGAGGTCCGGATCAGTTGTCGGTGAAATAGAAGCCGCTGTAGCTCGTGTCCTTGTCGATGGACTCGGACTTCTTTTGCGCTTGCCGGGTTGCGTCGGACTGGCTGCCGCCGAAACGGGCGATCGTGGCATCGGAACTGTCGTCGGACGAACCCGCCAGCGCGTCGACCTGTTCGTCCGGATCGGAGAAATTACTCGCGCCGCTCGTCTGGCCCGGCGCGGTGTATCCGGTATAGGCGAGGGCGGGAATCGCCGAGAGCAGCGTCAACACGCTCGAGGAGGCTAGTATGAGGGCGTATTTACGCATGACGCGCTCCCGACGAAACCGTTAGCACCACGAAGTCTTCATGAGACGACCGGGTGCCAGTTGCGTCAAGACGGCCAAGATTAAATCGCCGTCATGAACGGCGCCATAACGGCGATTTGAACCCCGGCAGGTGGCTCAGGGCTTGCCGCCCGTCGCTTTTTCCGCGCGCCCGCCGGGTTTGTAATCCTCGATTACGTGACCGGCGAGATCGGCCTCCTCGAAGAGCACCGGTTTGGTCTTCATCTCGACGAAGAGGGGCGACTGGTCGGCGTAATGCGGCGAGGTCTCGTCGAGTGTCGCGCTGCCGAACTGATGAATGCTCTCTGAGCGCAGCTTTCCGTGCTCGTCCCATTCGACGAACATGATGAAGGTGTCGCCGGCGACCGCCGTCAGTGTGCCGTCCTTCTGCGGTTCGCCATAGACGGCGCGGAACGTATCCGGCCCGCCGTCGATCGCGACGTCGACCTTGCCGCGGCGGAAGCGATTGACCTCGCCCCATGTCGGATCGAGGCGGCCGAAATGGGTTTTCAGGTCCGTGATCGCCTGCCGGAGCGTGTCGAGGGGCTTCGGAGGCGTCTCGCCCTTGATCTCCGCGACGACGACGGGCGCGCCCATCAGCACGGCGAGTGCTGCGCCGCGGCTGCCGACATCGGTGCGGCGATCCCATTGTTTCAGGATCGTCTGCGCGGCCTTGAAGTCGGCGTCGCTGCCGGGATCGACGGCGGTCACCTCGGCGATCATCTGGGCGAGTTCGGAGCGTTCGCTATAGGTAATGTCGAATTTATACTGGCGGAATTTCTCGCGCGTGATCGAGGTATCGGCACCGAAGGTTTCCTCGGCGCGAAGCGAGCGGTTCGTCATGTTCGTCTGGATGCCGAGCGTCGCCGGA
>CAISYL010000058.1 GCA_903889655.1 uncultured Alphaproteobacteria bacterium
CAGGTGAAGGGCATTTCGCGCGACATCGACAAGGCCGAGAAGGAAGCGAAGAAGGCGCTGAAAGTCGCCGAGAAGCGCTATCGCGGGATGCTGGTCCAGCTCAAGACCGACCGTGCGGCGCTGCAAAAGCGGCTCAAGACGCTCGCCTCGCAGGGTGAAAGCGCGTTCGACGAGATCAAGATCGGCGTCGAAGGTGCTTACAAGGAGTTGTCCGACGCCGTCGTCAAAGCCTATGGTCATTTCAAATAACGCTTCTTGAGGGCGGGACGGAAGCGCGGGGTCTCCAAAGACCCCGCGCTTTTTCTTTGTGCGGTCTCGTTTCTATTGCGTGAGACAACGCGAGCGGGCTTACTTCCGGCAACGCCATTTCAATAAGGCAAACGGGAGGATTTCCATGAACCGCGTACTCGCCCATACGGGCGCCAAATATCCGATCGTCCAGGCGCCGATGGGCTGGATCGCCCGCTTCGAGCTTGCCTCCGCTGTGTCGAAAGCGGGCGGGCTCGGCATCATCGAGACTTCATCCGGCGAGACGGAGGCCTGCAAGACCGAGATCATGAAGATGATCGAGCTCGGGCTTCCCTTCGGCGTCAATTTGCCGATCATGTTCCTGCGCGACGATGCGATGCTGAAATTCGTCTGCACATCGGGCGTGAAATTCGTCACGACGTCGGCCGGCAGCCCGGCGAAATTCGTCGCGCCGCTGAAAGACGCGGGCATCACGGTCTATCACGCGGTGCCGACGGTCGATGCGGCGGTCAAATGCGCGGAAGCGGGCATCGACGGGCTCGTCGTCGAGGGAGCCGAAGGCGGCGGCTTCAAGAATCCGGAAGAGGTTTCGACGCTCGTCCTGCTGCAGGCGATCCGGGATCGCGTCGATGTGCCGATCATCGCGGCGGGCGGGATCTGCGACGGGCGCGGTATGGCGGCGGCTTTCGCCCTCGGTGCGGAGGCGGTGCAGATGGGTACGCGCTTCGTCAGTTCCGCCGAAAGTCCGGTCCATCGCAACTACAAGCAGAAGATCGTCGACGCGAAGGAGACGGGAACCTATGTCCTCAACAAGAAGTCGACGCCCTGCATCCGCGCGCTGAAATCCCAGCACATGGACGCGATCTACGAAGAAGGCCGCATGCCGGCCGACGTCTTCAAGAGCATCAAGGACGTCTATTTCGGCGGCGACATGGAGGCGGCGCCGGCGCTCGCCGGACAGACCTCCGGCCTCATCCACGATATCCGATCGGCGAAGGAGATCGTCGACGGCATGGTCGCCGAATTCTTCTCGATCGCAAGCCGCATGGGCGGCCTTGGCGCCGCGCATAATTTCGGCTGAGACCTCAATGCAGGCGCGGCATGGCAAGCGGGAAGGGCGGCTCGCCCATGCGCGTCATGCCAAAGCGCAGGCCTGCGGCTGAAAAGGCAAGCGCAAGCCGTTGCGCCGGCGCCCAAACCGCCGAACCCGTTCCCGGCGCGCGCCAGTCCGGATCGCAATCGGCGAGCGGCGTACCATCACGTGCCTGCATGGCGGCGAGGAAGGCGAGAAGTCGCGCCTCGTCGCTTGTCAGCACACGCCATTTGGGGCAAGGCACGGAAAGCGGTCGCTGCGTCGTCTGCATCAGCGCCTCGGTCAGTTCGGCCACCAGTTCAGCCCCTTCCGGCATGTCGAGGGCATCGAAGGCGCGCTGAAGCACCAGCGAGCGCTGCCTGCCGTCGCCGATATGGGTCCATTGTACGCGCATGGCCCAGGTCGCGAACTGCTCGGCGAAGCCCAGCTCCGCGACCGGCTGATCGGCAGTGTAGGGCGGCCGCGGGCGGGGACTGGGAAAGAAGGCGCGGTCGGCTTGTTTCATGGGGCAGGTCTCCCGTGTGTGGCGACCGGTCAACCATAATGCTATTAAGAATTACTAGCAAGTTCGATTTCCTGCGTCATTTGGCCAGGCCGGCCAGCAAGGCGTCAGTCATGCGGCCGGCCATTTGTTGCGGCGACGTCCAGCCGAATTCGGGGATGGAAATCAGCGCCGAAGCGACACCGTGAAGTGCGCAGAAGATGAGCTGGACGACTTCCTGAGCATCTCTGCCAGCCAGTACGCCTTCCGCAATGGCGTCGGCTGCGGCGCTGTGGAAAAGCAGCACCAGCCGCGCGATGCTCTGCGAACTGTCGACGAAATAGAGTTCGCCGGGCTCGGTGACGCGGTCCTCGATCAGAAAGATCGCCCGGAAATGATCGGGGTGATCGAGCCAGAAGCGGACAAAGGCACGACCAAGGCGCTTCAGCCGGTCGATCGGATCGCGTCTGCCCTTCGCCGATTTCTCAAGGGCATCGCCAAGGGCCGCAAAGGCTTCTTCCCAGATATTGCGGAGGAGCGCGCGCTTGTTCGGAAAGAGCGTGTAGAGCGCCGCCGGCGAACAACCCGCCAGTTCGGCGACTGCTCGCATTGAGACGCCTTCATAGCCGCCTTTGGCGAAAAGCATCTGCGCTGCATCGAGAATGCGGGCGCGGTCTTCGGCCGCCGCTTCGGGGCTGCGGCGCGGGCGACCGCGCGCGGGCGAGGCTGCTTTGGATTTTCGAACGGTCATCAGGTTTCACTTGATTATTGTGAACGCGTTCACATAAATAGCCTACACGTCCATGCGGCGACGGGGAAGCAGAGGATCATCATGGAACGCAAAGCGGATGTCGTCATCGTCGGAGCGGGCCTCGCGGGGCTCAAGGCGGCGACCGAACTCGAGGCGAAGGGACGGTCTGTCGTTGTGCTCGAGGCGCGCGACCGCGTCGGCGGACGGATGAAGCCCGGCGAAATCGCGGGCGAGGTCATCGATCGCGGCGGCCAGTGGGTCGGCCCGACGCAAAAGCTGCTGCTCGCGGAGGCCGCAAAGCTCGGAGTCGAGACTTATGCGCAATATGACAAGGGCGAGCAGGTGCTCTGGTATCAGGGCACGCGACGCGCGTACAAGGGCGACATTCCGAAATTGCCGCTGCTCTCGCTTCTCGAACTTGACCGCGTGGTGAAGCGCTGGGACCGCGAGATGGTGACGCTGCCGGCCGAGGCGCCGTGGACCGCGCCGCAGGCGGAAGACTGGGACAGCCAGACGCTCGAGACGTGGATCAAGCGTAATATTCGCACGAGCGGCGCGCGGACCTTCGCGCGCATCGTCACGCGGGCCGTCTTCTGCGCCGAGCCCGCGCAGATGTCCTATCTCTTCTTTCTCGAATATCTGCGTTCGGGCCACGGCGTCGAGGACCTGATCGGCGTCAAGGACGGCGCGCAGGAAGCGAAATTCAAAGGCGGCGCGCATTCGATCGCGCGGCGTCTTGCCGAAAGCCTGAAGACGCCGGTCGTGCTCGACGCGCCCGTACGCGCGATCCGGCAGGACGATGAGGGCGTCACGATCCGCAGCGACAAGGGCGATTATCGCGCCGCGCATGTCGTCATCGCGGTGCCGCCGGTGCTCGCCGCGCGCATTCATTACGACGTCGCCCTGCCGGCGAAGCGCGACGGGCTTTTCCAGCGCATGCCGATGGGCTCGGTCATCAAGGTGCATGTCGCCTACAAGGAGCCCTTCTGGCGTCGCGCCGGATTGTCGGGGCAGGCCGCAAGCGACCATCATGCCTTCAATGTCGTTTTCGATCAGACGCCGGAAGACGAGCGTGTCGGCATTCTCGTCGGCTTCATCGACGGCGACCATGTGGTCGAGATGAGCGCGCGCGGCGACAATGCGCGGCGGCAAAGCGTCATCTCGGCCCTCACCGATTATTTCGGGCCGAAGGCCGCCGAGCCCATCGACTATGTCGACCAGGACTGGACGGCCGAGGAGTGGAGCCGCGGCTGCTATGTCGCGCATATGGCGCCCGGCGTCATGACGCGTTACGGCGACGTCATACGGGAGCCGGTCGGCCGGCTGCACTGGGCGGGGACTGAAACGGCGACCGACTGGATGGGATATATGGACGGCGCGCTTCAGTCCGGCATTCGCGCGGCGAAGGAGATTGCGGAACGGAAGTAGGCGCTGCAATCGGAAGTGAGCGGAGCGCTCGATACGGTGGCGCGGAATCGATCGGTAGCTGGAGCGGCCCGGTCCACTTGCCACCGTGCGGGCGCCGGATCGTGGTCCGGCGCCCGCACGGCAAGCGTCAGGGGCAGATGACCGTGCGCTTGAATCTCCCGCCTGCCGCCGCCGCATGGGCGACGGCCTCGTTGGCCTGATCCAGCGGGAAGGCCGTCGTCTCCACGGTCGAGATGTCGAGCAAGCCCGCGCGCACCAGGTTGATCATCAGCGTATTGGCGGAGGGCGGATACATCCACTGACCCTTGAGCGTGATGTTGTTGCGCATGAGCCAGGGATAGGGGAGAGCGAGATCGTCGCCGCCCAGCATGCCGACGCCACCCATCAGGACGATGCGGCCGTATTCGCGCACCGTCATCGCGGCGGTCCGGACGGCTGAAGACGGCGCCCAAGGCGGCAGCAGATCGAGAACGACATCGATGGGGCCCGGCGCTGCGGCCTTCATTCGCCGAATGTCTTCGGCTTCATCCCCCGTCAATTTCACTGTTCGCACGCGGGGGCCGAGCCGGCGCTCCAGACTCTGAAGCATTGCCTCGTTGCGGCCCAGTGCCACCACGCAGCCCGCGCCCATGGCGAGCGCTGTTGCCACGCCTGCGCTGCCGAAATTTCCCGTGGCGCCGCTTACCAGCAGCGTCTCGCCCGGCTTGAGGTCGATGGCGAGGAGGCCGCCATAGGGAACCATATAGAGGCCGAGGACGCACCACATCCCTGCGTCCGCCTCGTCGATCGGCCCGAGGGGAAAGACGTTTTCCGTGGGAACCAGCATCTGCTCCGCCCAGGCCCCGTGGTGGAAATGCTTCTGCAGCTTCAGGCCTCCGTCCCCGCGCGCGCTCAGGCCCTGCAGGGTGATGTCGGGCGTTCGCGCGTCGTCGCGCGAGCGTACCGTCGGATCGCAGACGACCCATTCTCCGACCTTGAGCCTCGTGGCATCCGGTCCGATCGCACGGACGCGGCCGACCGCGCCGGCGCCCGGCACCATGGGCAGGGTCATCGGATATTGCCGTTCCCCGCTCAGCACTTCGCCCATGTAGGGCAGGACGCCTGCCGCCGCGACATCGACGATGACCTCCCCGGTGCCCAGCACCGGGTCGGGCAGCTCTTCGATGGCGAGCGGGGTTCCGAATTCCTTGAGGATGGCAGCTTTCATGTCGGGTCTCCTTCGGGCTGAAGACCTCTTTTCGCATGTCTGGAAAACTGCATTCAGACCTAATATTATCCTAGGATTAAGAATGTTCCTTCCGAAGCCCAGGGGCCGTGCCGATGAATGAGGTTGTCAGCAGTGAACTGGGCGACTTTCTTCGCTCGCGTCGTGCGAGGCTGTCGCCGGAGGCAGTCGGCCTCCCCAGTGGTCGTCGTCGACGGACCCCCGGTCTGCGCCGCGAGGAAGTCGCTCAACTCGCCGGCATCGGTGTCGATTGGTATATCCGGCTGGAACAAGGCCGCACCGTCAGCCCCTCGGCGACGACGGTGGATGCGCTGTCGCGCGCCTTGCGCCTCAATCCGGTGGAGGAGGCGCATTTGAGGGCGCTGACCCGCAATGCCGAGCGCCAGCCCTTTGCTCGCGAGGTCGTGCCGGAAAGCCTTTTGCGCACCGTTGAGGCGTTGAACGTCCCGGCCTATGTGACCGGGCGGCGCTGGGATGTGCTGTGCTGGAACTCCGCAGCTGCCGAGATATTCGCTTTCGACCGGGTGCCCGAGGAAGACCGCAACACTTTAATTCTGGTACTGACCAATCCGAAGACCCGCCGGCTTTTCGGCACAGGCTGGGCCGAGGAAGCAAAGAGAATGGTGGCCCAGTTCCGCGCGACCCACGACCTTCGGGCATGGGACCCTGCATTCGCGGATCTGGTGAAACGCCTGCGCGCCGGGTGCCCCGAATTCGCCGCCTGGTGGGAGGCCCACGATCTTCGCGAAACCGTCGCCGGCCAAAAGCAGCTAACCCACCCTCGCAAGGGAGCGCTACGCCTCCAGTACACAAGCTTCCAGGCCAATGACGACCCCGGCCTGAGGCTGGTGATCTACACTCAGGCCTAGTTTCAGCGTTGCGGCAATGCCGGCTTATCTCCGCCTGCCGTCGCCATTCGATCACGCGCGTTCAGTTTCAATCGTCGCAATTATGACAATCCGCGGAAATCTGCGGTTTTTCTTGACACGCTGCACTGCGCCATCTACACCACGGCGCAGAACGCAATCGCACGTGCCTCTGGCCAGACTGGTTACGTAACGGCGTACGCGTCTCTTTTGGAAAGTTTGGCGGCCTGCCGCAGTCAGGCAACCCCGCTGGGTTTCGAGGGAGAATGCATATGCCAGATTATAGTCTGAGGGGCTGACGCCCCGGATCAAAGCCGAGCCGTCCTCGCGCAATGCAGGACAAGCCGGGCGAGACAGCCCCGCACTCGGCAAAAACCAAGCGAAGCGTTTCTTCTAGAAAGCTTTAGTTTCATGGGCCCCGGCGCATCCCGGAGAGGGAATTCCGTCGTTACGGAACGCGTTCCGGCCAAGCCCGGTCATCTACTGGTTGGAGAGAGGCCATGTCAGAGCCCCGCGCCCTCTTCCAATTGGGGATCGACTTGAATCGCGATTCAAGGAAGACCCAGGCGGAAGTTCTCGAGTTCCCTCACGCGCCGCATCTCGGCGATGTTGAAACGCTGTCCGAAGGACCGCGCCCGCATGAAGAGCGGAAGGATTTCTTCATCGAGCGCGACGGCGAGCGTTTCGCCGGTACGCATCTCATCATCGACCTGATCGGCGCGAGCCGGCTGGACGATCTCGCACATATCGAGGAAACGCTGATCCGCTGCGTCGAGGTCTCGAAGGCGACGCTTCTGCACATCCATCTCCATCACTTCACGCCCAATGGCGGCGTGTCGGGCGTGGCGGTGCTGTCGGAAAGCCACATCTCGATCCATACATGGCCCGAGGCGGATTACGCCGCACTCGACGTCTTCATGTGCGGCGAGGCCGAACCGCAGAATTCGATCGCGGTGCTACAGGAAGCCTTCGGGCCGTCCAGCATCCGGGTCGAGGAATTGCGCCGCGGCAAGGGCATGGTCTGATGACCGACGGAAAGAGCGGTCCGCGCTGGATCACGGAGACCCTTCACGAGGAAGGCGGCCTCCGGACTTCCTATCGCGCGGATCGCGTTCTGTTCGAGGAAGCGACCGATCATCAGCATCTCGTGATTTTCGACAATCCGACCTTCGGCCGGATGATGTCGCTCGATGGCGCGACGCAGGTGACCGAGCGTGACGAGTTCGTCTATCACGAGATGATGACCCATGTGCCGGTCTTCGCGCATGGCAATGTCAAGTCGCTGCTCATCATCGGCGGCGGCGACGGCGGTATCCTGCGCGAGGCAGTCCGTCATGCGGAGATCGAGAAGATCACCATGGTCGAGATCGATCCGGCCGTGACCGATTTCTCGAAGGCACATCTACCGATGATTTCAGCGGGCGCCTTCGACGACCCGCGCCTCGATCTCGTTTTCGCGGATGGCGCGAAATTCGTGGAGGGGGCGGGCGTGACCTACGACGTCATCATCGTCGACTCGACCGATCCCGTCGGTCC
>CAISYL010000059.1 GCA_903889655.1 uncultured Alphaproteobacteria bacterium
AGCGACCGCATCCGTCAGTGCTTCTGTCATTAATTGACCAACCGGTTCGACAAAAATCCTCCTTGAATATGGCGTAAAATCGACCATATTTCAACGGCATTGACCGTTCGGTTCGATGGAAGGGGTAAGGGCATGGCCAGTCGGCAGCGTATTTTCATCGCACTTGGGGGGGGCTTCGCAATTGTGGGCTTCATCTACGCTGTGCTGTGGCTGACCCACTACCGCTATATCCAGACAACTGACAACGCCTATGTCGAGAGCGACATCTCAGTCATCTCGCCGAAGATTTCCGGCTATCTCGCGACCGTGAACATCGTCGAGAACGCCTATGTGCATAAGGATGACGTGCTCGCGACCATCGAACCGCGCGACTACGAGATCGCCCGCGATCAGGCGCGCGCGAAGCTCGAGACGCAAAAGGCCGCCATCGCGACATTCAGCGAGCAGATCAATTCGGCGCAGGCCCAGGCCGAAAGCGCCGCGGCGAATATCGCCTCCGCCGAAGCCCAGGCGCGCCGCGCCCGTTCCGATTATGCGCGCTATGTCGCGCTCGCGAAATCCGATTTCGCCAGCAAGCAGAAGCTCGAATCGACCCGCGCCGACACGCAATCGGCCGACGCCGCGCTCGCATCGAGCCGGGCGGCGCTCAATTCGGCTACCGCGCAGGTTGCGGTGCTGAAAGCGCAGAAGGCGGAAGAGGAAAAACGCCTGAAGCAGTCGGAGGCCGATCTCGACCAGGCAGAACGCAATCTTACCTACACCGTGATCCGCGCGCCGGTTGATGGCGTGGTCGGCAACAAGCATCTGGATATCGGCCAGCTTGTGCAGCCAGGCGCGCAGCTCGCCTCGCTGGTGGCGCTGCCGCATGTCTATGTCGAGGCGAACTTCAAGGAAACGCAGATCGAGAAGATCCGCATCGGCCAGCGCGCGATCATCGTCAGCGATGCCTATCCCGGTACCGAGATCGAGGGTCGCGTCGAAAGCTTCTCGCCGGCCAGCGGCCAGATCTTCAGCCTGCTGCCGGCTGAGAACGCCACCGGCAATTTCACCAAGGTCGTGCAGCGCATCCCGATTCGCATCGCCGTGCCCGACGACAACGCGCTGAAGGGTCTGCTGCGTCCCGGCCTTTCCGTCACCGTCTCCGTCGACACCAAGACGGGCGGCGAGGAAAACACGGTGGCGAATGGCGGGGTTCACGGCGCGGCGTCCTCGCCATTGCGGACGCTTGCGAGCGGCAACTGATCGCCTGACCTGAAGGGGAGCCCGACATGACGAGCATCGACGTCTCCCAGCCCTCCTTCTCGAAGCGCCGCGTCATCGGCTTCTTCTTCATGGTCGTCGGCATGTTCATGGCGATCCTCGACATTCAGATCGTGTCGAGTTCGATCACCAAGATTCAGGCGGGCCTTTCGGCAAGCTCCGACGAAATCAGCTGGGTCCAGACCTCATATCTGATCGCCGAGGTCGTGATGATCCCGATGTCGGGCTGGCTCTCGCGCGTGATGTCGACCCGCTATCTTTATGTCGCCTCGTCGGCCGGCTTCACGCTGATGAGCCTGATGTGCGCGACCGCGACCTCCATCGACCAGATGATCGTCTACCGGGCGCTGCAGGGCTTCATCGGCGGCGCGATGATCCCGACCGTCTTCTCCTCCGCCTATGGCAACGTATTCCCACCAGAAAAACGCGCCAACATCTCCGTCATGATCGGCCTCGTCGTAACGCTCGCGCCGACTGTCGGACCGACTCTCGGCGGCTATCTGACCGACACCTTTTCCTGGCATTGGCTTTTCCTCATCAACATCGTGCCCGGTATCGTCGTCACCAGCGCCGTCTGGCTGCTGGTCGATCTCGACGAGCCGGACTGGTCTCTGCTTCAGGGCTTCGACGGCTGGGGCATCGCGCTGATGGCGGCGTTTCTCGGCTCGCTCGAATACGTGCTCGAGGAGGGTCCCCGCAACGACTGGCTGAACGACGACACGATCTGGTGGATGACGGTCCTCTGCGTCGTCTCGGCCGCTTTCTTTTTCGCCCGCGTTCTGACTTTCGAGCGGCCCATCGTCGAGCTCCGGACTTACCGCGACAGAAATTTCGCCATCGGTTCTTTGTTGAGCCTTTTCCTGGGCGTCGGTCTTTACGGCCTCACCTATCTCTATCCGCTGTTTCTCGCCCAGGTGCGCCAGTTGAGCGCGGTGCAGATCGGCGAGGTGATGGCGATCACGGGCATCTTCCAGTTCATTTCCGCGCCCATTGCCGGCATGCTCTCGCAGAAGCTCGACGTCCGCTATCTGATCGCCTTCGGCTTCGGCATGCTTGCTCTTTCGAACTACATGCTGCTCGGCCTCACCTGGGAATGGGACTTCAACCAGTTCTTCCTGCCGCAGGTGATGCGCGGTATCGGCCTTATGTTCTGCATCGTGCCGATCAATTCGCTGGCGCTCGGCACCATTCCGCCGGCGCAACTCAAGAATGCGAGCGGCCTCTACAATCTGATGCGCAATCTCGGCGGCGCGCTCGGCCTCGCCATCATCAACACGGTGCTGATCCACCGTCTCGATTTCCACAAGACCATGCTGCGTGAATCGATTTCCGCCGGGCGTCCCGTTGCGGAGCAGACCTTGACGGGGCTGGGCCAGATGATCGGCCAGATGCCCGGTATCCAGTCCGGCAATCTCGCCGCCGTGAAGGAAATCTACGGGCTGATGACGCGGGAGGCGACCGTGCTCGCCTTCACCGACAGCTTCTTCGTTCTGGCGCTCTGCTTCTTCGCCATGCTGTTCACGTTGCCGCTCGTGAACAAACCGAAGGCGGCAGGCGCGGCCGCCGAAGCGCACTGAACAGGTTCGACAAGAGCAGGGCACAACGAAAAAGGGTGGAGCATCGCTGCTCCACCCTTCTCGTTTGGAAATAGCCGAAGCCTAGAGACGCTCGACGATGGTGACGTTGGCAAGCCCGCCGCCTTCGCACATGGTCTGGAGACCGTAGCGCTTGTTCTTCGTCTTCAGGGCATGGAGAAGCGTCGTCATCAGCTTCGTTCCCGAACCGCCGAGCGGATGGCCGAGTGCGATCGCGCCGCCATGCACATTGAGCCGCTCCGGATCGGCGCCGGTCGTCTGAAGCCAGGCCATCGGCACGGAAGCGAAAGCTTCGTTGACCTCGAAGAGATCGATGTCGTCGATCTTCATGCCGGCCTTCTTCAGCGCCTGCAGCGTGCCGGGGATCGGCGCCTCGAGCATGATGACCGGATCGCCGCCGACCACCGTCATGTGGTGAATGCGCGCGATCGGCTTCACGCCGAGCTGCTTCAGGCCCTTTTCATTGACCACCACGACACCCGAGGCGCCGTCGCAGATCTGGCTCGACGTCGCCGCGGTGATCGCGCCGCCTTCGGCGAGAAGCTTCACGCCCTTGATCGCATCAAGGCTGGCATCGAAGCGAATGCCTTCGTCGATCTTGTGCTGCTCCTTGGTGCCTTCCGCCGTCGTCACTTCGAGCGGCACGATTTCCTCGTTGAAGACGCCCGCCTGCGTCGCGGCAATCGCCTTCTGATGGCTTTTGAAGCCGAATTCGTCGAGCTGATCCTTGGTGAGGCCATACTTCTTCGCGATCATCTCGGCGCCAGCAAACTGGCTGAACTGGATGTTCGGATAACGCGCCTGAAGGTTCGGGCTCATATAGTTGCCGAAACCGTTCTTAGCCGGCAGGGCGGCGGAAAGGCCCATCGGCACGCGGGTCATGCTCTCGACGCCGCCGGCGATGACGATATCCATCGCGCCGGACATCACGGCCTGCGCGGCGAAATGCAGCGCCTGCTGCGACGAACCGCACTGGCGATCGACCGACGTACCCGGAACGCTTTCCGGCAGGCGCGATGCCATGACGACGTTGCGCGCGACATTGATCGCCTGCTCGCCGACCTGGCTCACACAGCCCCAGATCACGTCATCGACGGATTCCGGATCGACGCCGCTGCGATCGACCAGCGCGTTGACGACCTGCGCGCCGAGATCGACCGGATGCCAGTCTTTCAGTTTGCCGCCCTTGCGGCCGCCGGCGGTGCGAGCCGCCGCTACGATATAGGCTTCAGCCATGATGAACTCCCTGCGTTGCTTTGGACGTCGCCGCTTCAGCGCGTTCCGCCCGGTTCGCGAAATGATTTTCGTCTGGCCGCCATCTTGAGCATGCAAAGACGCTTGTCCAGAGCTTCGCGGCGTTTCTGCGGCATCTCGTCCTTCCCATATCGTGTCGAAAACCCAATATCCAAGCCATTTTTCGCGACACCGGGGGCTTGACGTAGGGGAACGGCGGACCGGTTCGAATGAGCACAGATCGCCGTCAAAGACGCACATCGCCGGGATGGATGACAGGACTGGCCGCCCTATTTCCCTCGCGTCGGCCCGGATGTCGTCTCCTTGCGGGCGACGACACCGTTGATGGCGTCGAGAAGATCATTCCCGATGCGGCCGAGTTCGGAGAGATTGGAAAGCGACAATCGCTCGAGCACGGCGAGCCCCTTCGCCGTCAGACTGACCACGACCTGGCGGCGATCTTCCGCGTCACGACGGCGACGCACATAGCCACCCGCCTCGAGCCGCTGAACGAGGCCGACGGCGCTGTGATGTTCGATCTGCAATCGCTCGGCGATCTCTCCCACCGTCGCTTCCTCCCGGCCGGGCATTCCCATGATGACGAGCATGGCCTGATGCTGTTGCGGTTTCAGACCGACCTCCGCAGCGCCATCTTCGGTAAAACGCAGGAAGCGCCGCAGCGCATAGCGGAAAGAGCCGAGCGCTTCATAGTCCGCCTTGGTCATGCCGCGACCGGATCGAGCGCGGTCCGTCTTCTTTGCCGTCATCGTCGTTCAGCACCTCGTTTGCCATATATATCGCATTACGATATATAGCGCCCGCCTCCGGTCAGATACCGGCCAACGCGCTTCATTATCCCGGCTCGAACATGTCCTCGTCACGCCCCGAAACGACTGCCGCGGCGGAAACCGGAAACAATACCGGGTTTCGCCCTCTCCTGATCGGCACCCTGGCCGCCTTGACCGGCCTCATCGCCGGTTTCGTCGCCTATGCGCTTTATCTGAGCATCGCCCTTGTCACAAACATCGTTTTCTTTCAGCGCATCGGGTGGACACTACCGTCGCTCGCGCATCACACGCTGGGCTGGTTCGTCCTTCTGGTCCCCGCGGCGGGCGCTTTCATCGTCGCGCTGATGGCGAAATACGGCTCGCCGAAAATCCGCGGCCATGGCATTCCGGAAGCGATGGAGGCCGTGCTGATCAACGGAAGCCGGATCGCACCGCAGGTCGCCGTTCTGAAGCCGATCTCCGCCGCCATTGCCATCGGCACGGGCGGCCCCTTCGGCGCCGAGGGCCCGATCATCCAGACGGGCGGCAGCATCGGGTCGCTGATCGGGCAGTTGATCGAGACGAGCGCCTCGGAGCGCAAGGTTCTGCTCGGGTGCGGTGCCGCCGCCGGCATGGCCGCAACCTTCGGCACACCGATCGCCGCCGTGATCTTCGCAATCGAACTTCTGCTCTTTGAATTCAAGGCTCGCTCGTTCACGCCTCTCGTCATCGCGACGACCCTCGCGACGACGATCCACACGGTCCTGATCGGCCCGGGCCCGATGTTTCACATCGGCGCCATCGATTTCGGCAAGCCGGATATCCTGCCCTTCTTCGTCGTCTTCGGGATCGTCGCCGGCTTCGCGGCGGTCGGCCTCTCCGGCGCGCTTTACTGGATCGAGGACCGTTTCGACGATCTGCCTATCGACGAGCTCTGGAAGCCCGTTATCGGCGGGGTCTGCCTTGGCCTCATCGGATGGTTCGAACCCCGCGTCCTCGGCGTCGGCTATGACGTCATCACGGATATTCTGAACGGCAGGCTCGCACTCGCGGCGCTTCTGTCGATCGCCGTCTTCAAGCTCGCTGCGCTTCTGCTCTCGCTCGGTTCCGGCACCTCGGGCGGCCTCCTCGCTCCGACCTTCATGATAGGCGGCGCATTGGGCGGCGCCTTCGCCATGCTGGTCAACGCGGCCATGCCCGGCCTTCATCTCGACCCGGCCGCTTTTGCCCTTGTCGGCATGGCAGCCCTTTTCGCCGCAGCCTCACGCGCCACATTCGCTTTCATCGTCTTCGCTTTCGAGACCACCCACAGCTATGACGCAGTGCTGCCGCTGATGCTGACCGCGGTCATCGCCGCCGGCCTCGCCCGCCTCTTCATGACGAACTCGATCATGACTGAAAAGCTGGCGCGGCGTGGCCTGATGGTTCACAGCGAATATGAGGTGGATCCGTTTCGACAGATGCTGGTCGAGGATGTGATGGATCCCGACCCGCTGACCGTTCCGGCCGGTCTCAAACTCTCGGACCTCGCAAGGCGCATCGCGGAAGGCGACGTCCGGTTGCGCGGCCGTCACGGCCTGCCCATCGTCGACACCGATGGAAAGCTCACCGGCATCGTTACCCGCGCCGACATTCTCGTCGCGATAGAGGAAGATCGGGACGGCGACGATACCGTACTCGATATCGGGCATGGGAATGTCGTCGTCGCCTGGCCGGACGAAACGGTGCATGACGCCGTCGAGCGCATGCTGCGCGCGGGTGTCGGACGCCTGCCGGTCGTCGCACGCGACGATGTCCGGCAGATCGTCGGCTATCTGGGCCGGGCCGACATTCTGAAGGCGCGCTTCGAGCGGCACCGCCAGGAGCGCGACCTTGAGCCCGGCCTCATCACGCGCACGGTCTCCGCAAAGCCCCGGACGCAGCCGACCTGAAATCGCTCAGCGCTTGAAAATCCGCGCCGCCGTCGCCCGCACTCGCACCTTCCGGCCGGCGCGCACTTCGCCGACTTCGAAAAGCTCGCGGGGAATTTCCGCCTCGATCGGCTCGTCGCGACCGTCGATATCGAGTTCGATGGTCACCGAAGCACCGAAGGGCCGCACCGCGCGCACGGTGGCAGGCGTTCCTCCCGGCTGGTCGAGCGACACGATCTCAAGCTCATGGCCGCGCACATAGGCAACCGCCGGACCGTCGCGATAGGCATCGCCCTCCGCGACAGGCAGCAGACTGCCGAGGACATCCGCCTCGCCATCCTTCAGTACCGTGTCGACACGCGTCACATTGCCGAGAAATTCGCAGACGAAAGGCGTTGCCGGATCGTCGTAGATTTCCGACGGCGTTCCGATCTGATCGATCTTGCCGCCGCTCATGATGACGACACGATCGGCGAGTTCCAGCGCCTCTTCCTGATCGTGCGTGACGAAGATCGTGGTAAGCCCCGTCTCGTGATGGATCTGACGGAGCCAGCGGCGGAGATCCTTGCGCACCTTCGCATCGAGCGCGCCGAAAGGCTCGTCGAGCAGCAGCACCGTCGGCTCGATGGCGAGTGCGCGCGCGAGAGCGACGCGCTGACGCTGGCCGCCTGACAGCTGGCTTGGAAACCGCTTGTCGAGACCTTCGAGCTGCACGAGTTCGAGCAGACGCCGCACACGCCGCGCGATCTCGCGCTCGCGCGGACGCTCGTTGCGCGGGCGCACACGCAAGCCGAAGGCGATGTTGTCGAAAACCGTCATATGGCGAAAAAGCGCATATTGCTGGAAAACGAATCCGACCCGGCGCTCGCGCAGGCTGAGATGCGTCGCATCGACGCCGTGAAAATGGATGCGTCCTTCATCCGGCGTCGAAAGGCCGGCAATCGCCCGCAGCAACGTCGTCTTGCCGGAGCCCGACGGCCCCAGCAGCGCCAGAAGCTCGCCCGGCTCGACCGTCAGCGAAACGCCGTCGAGCGCAGCAAAACCGCCAAAGGTTTTGTGCAGATCCTCGACGTCGATGCGCACCGGCGCCTGGTTCGACCGCACCGCGTCCCGATTGTCGCGGGGACCGGCTTCAATGCCCTGCCGATGCGGCAAGCTCACGACCGTAGCGCCACTCGAGGATGGTTTTGAGGACGAGGGTGACGAGCGCGAGGAGAGCCAGAAGCGAGGCAACTGCAAAGGCTGCAACGAAATTGTACTCATTGTAGAGGATCTCCACATGAAGCGGCATGGTGTTGGTGAGGCCGCGTATATGACCGGATACAACCGAGACGGCGCCAAATTCGCCCATCGCCCGCGCGTTGCATAATAGCACGCCGTAAAGGAGTGCCCATTTGACGTTCGGAAGCGTCACGCTCCAGAAGGTGCGGAAACCTCCGGCACCGAGAGACAACGCGGCCTCTTCGTCGTCGTTCCCCTGTGCCTGCATCAGCGGAATGAGCTGGCGCGCAACAAAGGGAAACGTGACGAAGATCGTCGCGAGAACGATGCCGGGCACCGCGAAAATGATCTGGATGTGATGCGCCGCGAGCCAGGGACCGAAAAAACCTTGCGCACCGAAAAGCAGCACATATACGAGACCGGAAATGACCGGCGAAACCGAGAATGGCAGATCGATCAGCGTAATGAGGAAGCTCTTTGCCGGAAATTCGAATTTGGCGATCGCCCATGAAGCCGCGAGACCGAAGACGACATTGGCCGGCACCGCGATCGCCGAGACGAGAAGCGTGAGACGTATGGCCGAAAGCGCGTCAGGCTCGACCAGGGCCGCGTAATAGGCTTCCAGCCCGTGACGCAGCGCCTCGACGAATACCGAGATGAGCGGTAATACCAGGAAGGCGGCAAGATAGACGACAGCGATTCCGATCAACGTCCACTTGGCGAGCGGGCTCTCGCTGATCGGCGAACCTGTCTCTCTGGGCGGTGTGTCTGTCACGATCCCTCCTCAGCTCGCAAAGCCGGTGCGCCGACGGCTCCACGCCTGCAGCAGATTGACCACCAGCAGAACGACAAATGAGAGCAGCAGCATGATGGTCGCAATCGCCGTCGCGCCCGCATAGTTGAACTCCTCGAGCCGGATGATGATGAGGAGCGGCGCGATTTCGGATTTGTAGGGCAGATTGCCGGCGATGAAGATGATCGAGCCGTACTCGCCGACCGCGCGCGCGAAAGCGAGCGCGAAGCCGGTGAGTAGCGGCGGCAGCAGCGCCGGAAAGATCACGCGGATAACGGTCTGGAGCCTCGTCGCGCCGAGTGTCGCCGCCGCTTCCTCGAGCTCCGGCTCGAGATCGGCGAGCACCGGCTGTAGTGTACGCACGACGAAAGGAAGCCCGATGAAGACGCAGGCGACGACGACGCCCGCCGGCGTGAAGGCGACCTTGATACCGAGCTGGGCAAGCGGTGCACCGACCCAGCCGTTGGGCGCATAGAGGGCCGCAAGTGCAAGACCCGACACCGCTGTCGGTAGCGCGAAGGGCAGATCGATCGCCGCATCGACGAGGCGCCGTCCCGGAAAACTGTAACGCACCAGCACCCAGGCGACGAGAAGACCCGCGACGGCATTGACGACGGCGCCGATCAGCGCCGCCCCGAAGCTGAGCTTCAGGGCGGCGACCGTGCGTTCGTCCGACGCGAGTTCCCAGAACCCGGCCCATCCGAGACCCGCCGAGCGAATGAAGACGCCGGCAAGCGGGATGAGCACGATGAGCCCGAGATAGCTCATGGCGAAACCGAAGGTGATGCCGAATCCCGGAATGACGGACGGCGTCCGGCGCGGCAATCGGTCTGTCAATACAGCCAGGCTCATACAGAAGTTCTCCGGTTCCGGCGCACCTTACCAGATGACGCCGATCTCGGTAATGAAGGCGTCGCCCTTGTTGTAGGGCGTGCCCACCGGCGCGATGTAACTATCCTTCGCGTCGTAGTGGATATAGTTCGCAAGCACGCGAACATAATTGTTCGGATACCAGTTGAGGCCGCCGGACCAGTTGGTTTCCTTGCCGCCCCGGAACAATCCGTCGGTCAGATCGACGGTGCTGTAGCGCGCCGCGACTTCCCACGCACCCCAGCCCCCCTTCGAGAAGGAGAACTTCTGCTTCGGCAGGATGCGGCTGAACGAACCGCCTTTGTAGGGCCGGCTTTCGCCTGTCAGCGCATAGGCGACTTCGGCGTAGCCGCCGTCGAAGTCGAGCGACGACGTCTTCCATGTCGAGCTGTAATTCGTCAGGTTGACATGCGTCTTGCCATATTCGCTCTGCAGGAAGAGCGGGCCGTAGACGCCCGCAAGCTCGGCGCCGGCGAACCAGTAGTTCGTGGCGGCGAGCTTTCCCGTATCGACGAGCCGCTGCGACGTATCGACGGTGGATTCCGGGCCGGTGCGGAACTGGACGTTGCCGCGCCCGCCTGTGGTCCGGTAATAGCCCGACGCGCCGAGATGCAGCACGGCATCGTTCTTGTTGATGGGCGCCCAGGTGAGGCGCGCCGCCGGGCCCCAGCCCTCGTCCTTGGACGTGGCCGACGAACCGCCCTGCGCGCCGAGATTCTCGCCGAAGACGCCGCCGGTCGCCGTCCAGTTGATGTCGGTGTAATTGACCGCCGCGCCGATCTTGTAATCGCCGCCCGCCGTCGAGCGGTTGGTGAAGGCTTCGACCGCAAGCGGGACTGCCACGAAGAGCAGATCCGAACTCGGGTTGACGCGCTCCAGCGTGTTCGGCGTCTTCTGTTGACCGGCCGTCACCTTCCACTGCTCGCCGAATCCGCTATAGGTCACATAAGCGTCCTTGACGTCGAGCTCGCTGCCCGTCGTCACATCGTCGCGCGACGCCTTGGAAAAATCGGCTTCGAGGCGATATTGCCAATCCGTGTCGATCGTTCCGTCGACGCCGAGACGCGCGCGCGGAATGTCGGTACCGGAATTCAGGTCGGCCTTGCCGCTCTTGGTACTGAAGCCGCCGGCGTCGATCGCGATCTGGCCGCGAACCTTGAACGCATAATCGCCCTTGGATGTCTGGAATGCCGGCGACGGCTTGAATTCCGGCTGCTTGCGGATATCGGCAATTTCCGACCGCAACGCATCGACGGTGGCTTCGAGGTCGTCGACACGCTTCTGCAATTCGTCCGGCGTCGCCGCGAAAACCGGGCTCGCAATCGTCAACGCAAGAACACTGGCACTGAGATACAGCGATATTTTTTTCATGAGAACC
>CAISYL010000060.1 GCA_903889655.1 uncultured Alphaproteobacteria bacterium
CCTTGCATATTCTCTTTCGGGTGGACGCATTTCCCGGCCCACCTCAACTAGTAAATTCTTGTTATGAATCCTGCCACGAACGAAGCATGATAGGAAAAGGAATCCTCGCACGCCGGCGCCACATCGGCCCGGCGCCGGAAGCCTCCCCAGGGGAACGCAGCGTCAAGGATCACCACGCAGGCCCGCATGAAAGACCCCGATAGTCCACAGCCCGAAACGGGAAGCCCGCCCGGCGAAACGCCCCTGATTCTGCCGCCGCGAAAACATGGGCTCATGGCCCGGCTGCGGACCTATTTCTTCACCGGCCTTATTGTCGCCGCGCCGATCGGCCTGACGGTCTACATCACCACCTGGTTCGTCGATCTCGTTGACACCTGGTTCGTGCCGCTGATACCCGCGCAGTACCAGCCCGACCGTTACCTGCCTTTCGACATTCCCGGTCTTGGCCTGATCATCGCTCTGGTCCTGCTGACGCTGCTCGGCGCGCTCGCCGCCAATTTCTTCGGTCAGGCACTCCTGGCGCTGACGGAACGCATCGTCGAGCGCATGCCGGTCGTGCGCAGCATCTACAGCGCCCTGAAGCAGATATTCGAAACTGTGCTTTCGCAGTCGAACAATTCGTTCCGCGAAGTGGCTCTCGTCGAATATCCGCGCAAGGGTTCCTACACGCTCGCCTTCATCACCACGAGTATCCGTACGGATCTGCCGGGCCTCGCGGGCCGCGAGATGATCGGCGTCTTCGTGCCGACGACGCCCAATCCTACCAGCGGCTTCTTTCTCTACATGCCGCGCGAGGAAGTCTCGGTGCTCGACATGTCGGTCGAGGACGGATTGAAGATGATCGTCTCGATGGGCATCGTCGAGCCGGGACCCAAAAAACTGCCGAAAAACGGCAAGAGCAAGCCTTAACCCGACCGCAGATACCTGATCGCCTCATCGCGCTCGAAGAGATACAGCAGCACGCGCAGCGCCTTGCCGCGCTCGCTTTCAAGCTCCGGGTCGCGATCGAGGATCATGCGTGCATCGTCATAGGCGGCGGCGAGAAGGTCGCCCTGACGTTCGACATCGGCGAGCCGGAAAGTCGGCAACCCGCTCTGCCGCGTTCCGAGAAGTTCGCCTGCACCGCGTAAGCGCAAGTCCTCCTCGGCGATCCGAAAGCCATCTTCCGTTTCCCGCATGATCTTGATGCGCGCCGCCGCCGTCTCGCCAAGCGGCGTCTGGTAGAGGAGGAGGCAGCTCGATTTGTCCGCGCCGCGCCCCACACGTCCGCGTAACTGATGAAGCTGCGCCAGCCCGAAACGCTCGGCATGCTCGATCACCATGACGGTTGCCGTCGGCACATTGACGCCGACTTCGATCACCGTGGTCGCGACGAGAATGCGCGTCTCGCCGGCCTCGAAACGTGCCATGGCGGTGTCCTTTTCGGCTGCCTTCATGCGGCCGTGCACGAGACCGACGGTATCGCCGAATATCGTCTGCAGAGAATTGTAGCGATCCTCCGCTGCCGTCACGTCGAGGTCTTCGGATTCCTCAACCAATGGACAGACCCAATAGACCTGCGCACCCCGCGCCAACGCCCTATGCAATCCGTCGACGATCTCGTCGAGCCGTTCCAGGGGCAGGGCGCGCGTATCGACTGGCTTTCTGCCCGCGGGCTTCTCGGTCAGCTTCGAAACGTCCATATCCCCGTAAGCGGTCAGCGTCAGCGTGCGCGGGATCGGTGTCGCCGTCATGACCAGAATGTCGGTGCCAGTGCCGCCCTTGGATTGAAGCTGCAACCGCTGATGCACCCCGAAACGGTGCTGCTCGTCGACGACCGCGAGCGCCAACGCCTTGAAGGCGACGTCCTCGGAAAAGAGCGCATGCGTACCGACCAGAATGTCGATCTCGCCGGTCGCGAGTGCCTGCAGGATCGCGGCGCGGCGCGCACCTTTCTCCCGGCCACTCAGCAATTCGAGCTTCACGCCCGCTGCTTCGCAGAGCGGCACTAGCGACGCATGGTGCTGTCGTGCAAGAATTTCCGTCGGCGCCATCATCGCCGCCTGAAACCCGGCCTCGACGGCGGTGAGCATTGCAAGCAGCGCCACCACCGTCTTGCCGCTGCCGACATCGCCTTGCAGCAGCCGCAGCATGCGTCGATCCGAGACCATGTCCGCGTCTATTTCCGCCAATGCCCGCACCTGCGCTCCCGTCAACGCGAAGGGGAGGGCGGCCGTGACTTTCGCACGCAGATGCCCATCGCCCTCGACCACGCGTCCGGGCAGGCGCCGCATCCGCAGACGCACCAGGCCGAGCGCCAACTGGTTCGCCAGCAGTTCATCAAAGGCAAGCCGCGCCCGCGCAGGCGCATCAGGGTCCAGCTCTTCGAATGAATCCGGCATGTGAGCGGCCATGAGCGAGCTCCGCCACGGCCCGAAACCGCGTGCCTTGAGCCACGGTCCATCCTGCCATTCGGGAAGCTCCGGCACCCGATCCAGCGCAGCGCGGATCGCCTTCTGCAACGGTTTCAATGTGACGCCGGCCGTCAGTGGATAGATCGGCTCCAGCAGCGGCAGCGAGGCAAGCTCCTCGGGCGCGACGATATGATCCGGGTGCGTCATTTGCGGCTGGCCTTGGTAGAACTCGACCTTGCCGCTGACGACGCGCGTTGATCCTTCCGGCATCGCCTTCGCCAGGTAATCGCCATGCACGTTGAAAAAGACGATCTGCATCTCGCCCGTTTCGTCATGCACATGCACGCGATAGGGCAGGCGCTTCAACCGCGGCGGCACATGGAGCCCGACCTGAATCTCCATGGTCGCGATCTCGCCGTCTCGCGCTTCCGCGATCTTCGGGCGGCGGCGGCGATCGACGAGGCCGACAGGCAGATGCCAGCACAGATCGACGACCTTCGGGCCTGCGAGCTTCTCGACAAGTTTCTCGAGACGGGGGCCGATGCCGGACAGGCTGCGGATGGGGGCAAAGAGCGGGAAGAGAACTTCCGGACGCATCGCGGCCCTCAGGCCCGCGCCTTGAGAAAATCGGCTACCGCCGGATAGGCGTTCACCGCAAGCGAGAAATGCCCGTCATTCTCGCTGAAATGCGCGGCCGCGCCCGGCACATGCGCCGCATAATGTTCGCCGATGGAGACCGGCACCACCGTGTCCGCCCGGCCGTGCCAGACGCCCGTCGGCACGGAGATGTCCTTCAGCGCGAAATGCCAGGGTTCGCCATAGATGCGCGCATCCCCCGCCATGCCCAGCGAGGAGCGCCGCAATCCCTCGCGCCAGCTCGCAACCATGAACTGCATCATCGGCCCATTGCGAAGTTCCATATCGGCCGCGGGACGCGGACGTCGCCGCCCGCGCCAGTCCCGCATCCGTTTCAGCGCGCGATCGGACAGCATGATCCGCCGCCCCAGCGCCGCCATGAAGACGCGGGCACCCGGATAGCGCAGCGCAGCGCCGACGCTGCCTCGCCGCCCGAACATCATGCCCGGCGCTTCCGGCGGACCGAGGCCGCAGACCAATGCCAGCGCGTTGACCCTTTCCGGCAACCCATGCGCAACCGACGAGGCATAAGGCGCGCCGCCTGAAACGCCGACGACGCCGAAGCGCTCCAATCCGAGATGATCGGCCAGGGCCGCAATGTCCTTGGGCCAGTCGACCAGCTTGCGTCGGGGGCGGGGGGTGCTGAGCCCATAACCCGGCCGGTCGACACCGATCAGCCGGATGCCCGAGGGCGGCAGCAGCGTCGCCTCGAGGCGCGACCCGGGAAAACCGTGGAAATAGAAAACCGGCACCCCGTTCGGATCTCCCCCTTCGGCATAGCCGAGCTTCCGGCCGCCGGGCAGACGGCAGGTCCGGTTCGAGCGTTCAGGGTCGAAAGGAGCAGTGGCAAAGGGAGAGTCGGTCATAGGAGCAGTCTATCGCCAATCGAAGCCGGGCGGGAAATATCGCGCCGGGGCTGACAGGCTCCCTCGGCAGGTCTATATCCCTCCTCAAATGGGAATGACAGATATGGCCGACAACCCTCCGACCGAACATGACATCCGCCTGCGGCGGCTTAAATTTCGCTCCTGGCACCGTGGCATCAAGGAGATGGACCTGATCCTCGGCCATTTCGCCGACGAGATCATGACGACCCTCGACGCGGTCGATCTCGACGATTACGAGCGCCTGATCGAGATCGAGGACGTGACCCTCTACAACTGGATCACCGGGCACGAGAAAGCCCCGGCGGAGTTCGAGACGCCCGTCTTCGCCCGCATCCGCAGCTTCCAACATCTGAAGGCGGCCCTTTGGCAGCAGAACGGCTGAGCAGTACTCACTTGCGCGATCTGACGAAAATTGCGGCTGCCCCCGGCCGGCTGACGCTCGGCGAAGCGCCCGAAGGTTTCGACGCCCTGGTGCTGGCCGACCTCGCGCGCGCACGCGCCGAGGGTGCGGCCGCCGGCGTCATCCATATCGCGCGGGACGATGCACGCCTGGCTGCCATGGAGGAAGCGCTTGCCTTCTTCGCACCGGATGTCGAGCTGGTCAGCTTCCCGGCCTGGGACTGCCTGCCATATGACCGCGTCTCGCCAGCGCCCGAAATTTCAAGTCGCCGCATGGCGGCCTTGTCGCGGCTGGCAAACCGCCAGGGCAGCAGCAAGAGCGACAAGAAGCCCTTCGTCCTGCTGACGACAGTCAACGCCGTCCTCCAACGCGTACCAACGCCCGAGATGGTGCGAACTTCCGCCTGGTCCGCCCATGTCGGCAACCGCATCGACCTCGAAGCGCTCTCCTCCTATCTCGCCGCCAACGGCTACGACCGCACAGGCACGGTCCGCGAGCGTGGCGAGTTCGCGGTGCGCGGCGGCATCGTCGACATCTTCCCGCCGGGCTTCGATGCGCCGATCCGCCTCGACATGTTCGGCGATACGCTGGATTCGGTTCGGAGCTTCGACCCGGAAAGCCAGCGCACGACCGGAACGCTCCACGGTCTCGATCTCGTACCGGCAAGCGAAATTCATCTCGATGCCGGGGTGATCCGTCATTTCCGTGCCGCCTATATCGCAACCTTCGGTGCGGCAACCGATCGCGATCCGCTCTACGAAGCCGTCAGCGAAGGCCGCAAGCATCAGGGCATGGAGCACTGGCTTCCGCTCTTCCATGAAAAGCTCGTCACCATCTTCGATTACCTGCCGGATGCGCTGGTGGCGCTGGACGGGCTGGCCGAAGAATCGAAAGCCGGACGCCTCGATCTCATCCGCGACTATTACGAGGCCCGCGTCGCCGCCCGCGAGGTCAAGACGATCGAGGCCAGCATCTACAAGCCGCTGAAGCCCGAAATGCTCTACCTCACAGACGAAGACTGGCAGGCGGCGCTCGGCGGCGATCGTCCGGTCCGCGCCTTCACGCCGTTTTCCGCGCCTGACAGCGAACGCAACACCGTCAATCTCGGTGGCAAGCAGGGCCGCAGCTTCGCACCGGAGCGCGCGCAGGACGGCGTCAACATCTTCGAAGTGCTGGGCGGACACATTGCCGGCCTCCGCAAGGCCGGCAAGCGCATCGCCATCGCAAGCTGGAGCGAAGGGGCCCGCGACCGTCTGTCCAACGTGCTCGGCGATCACGGCATCCGCCAGGTCGAGCTTGCGGAAAGCTGGGCAGATGTAAACGCTGTTAACAAGGCGACGGTTTCGCTGATTGTTCTCGGGCTCGAAGCTGGATTCGAAACCGGCGACCTCGCTCTCATCAGCGAGCAGGACGTGCTCGGCGACCGCCTGATCCGCCAGCGCCGCAAGAAGCGCGCGGAGAACTTCCTGCGGGAGGCATCAAGCCTTTCGCCCGGCGATCTCGTCGTCCATGTCGATCACGGCATCGGCCGTTTCGAAGGTCTCCAGACCATCGAGGTCATGGGCGCCCCGCATGACTGCCTGCTGCTGATCTACCACGGTGGCGACAAGCTCTATCTGCCGGTCGAGAACATCGAGCTTCTGTCGCGCTATGGCTCAGACGAGGCAAGTGCGCAGCTTGACCGCCTGGGCGGGACCGGGTGGCAGGCCCGCAAGGCAAAGCTCAAGAGCCGCATTCGCGAGATGGCGGGCGAACTCATCAAGATCGCCGCTGCTCGCGAGCTGAAGACCGCTCCGGTCATGGAGCCGCAGCCCGGCCTCTATGACGAGTTCTGCGCCCGCTTTCCGTTCCAGGAGACGGAAGATCAGGAGCAGGCGATTGAAGCCGTGCTGGAAGACCTTGGCCGTGGGCGCCCGATGGATCGCCTGATCTGCGGCGATGTCGGCTTTGGCAAGACGGAAGTGGCGCTGCGCACGGCCTTCGTTGCCGCCATGGCCGGCTATCAGGTCGCCGTCGTCGTGCCGACCACGCTGCTCGCCCGCCAGCACTACAAGACCTTCGCGACGCGCTTTCAGGGCCTGCCGCTAAAAATCCGTCAGATGTCGCGCCTCGTGCCGGCTAAGGAAATGTCCGAGACGAAGTCGGGCCTCATCAGCGGCGACATCGACATCGTCATCGGCACGCATGCGCTGCTCGGCAAGGCCGTCAAGTTCAAAAATCTCGGCCTGATGATCGTCGACGAGGAGCAGCATTTCGGCGTCGGCCACAAGGAGCGCCTGAAGCAGATGCGCGCCGAGGTTCATGTGCTGACGCTGACCGCGACGCCGATCCCGCGTACCCTGCAGCTCGCGCTCTCGGGCGTCCGCGAACTATCGATCATCGCGACGCCGCCGGTCGATCGTCTCGCGGTGCGTACCTACGTCTCGCCCTTTGATCCGGTCGTCATACGCGAAGCATTGCTGCGCGAGCATTATCGCGGCGGCCAGAGCTTCTATGTGGTACCACGCATCGCCGATCTGGCCGACGCGCAGGAATATCTCGCGAATTACGTGCCCGAGGTGAAGACCATCACCGCGCATGGCCAGATGGCCCCCGGCGAAATCGAAGACAAGATGAACGCCTTCTATGATGGCAAATACGACGTGCTGGTCTCGACCACCATTGTCGAATCCGGCCTCGACATTCCGACCGCGAACACGCTCGTCGTCCACCGCGCCGATATGTTCGGCCTCGCGCAGCTCTATCAGATCCGCGGCCGTGTCGGCCGGTCCAAGGCGCGTGCCTATGCGTATCTCACCGTCGCACCGAACCGCACCATGACGCCTGCCGCAGAGAAGCGCCTTCGCGTTCTGCAATCGCTCGACTCGCTCGGCGCCGGCTTTACGCTCGCGAGCCACGATCTCGACATTCGCGGCGCCGGCAATCTTCTCGGCGACGAACAATCGGGTCACATCAAGGAAGTCGGCTACGAACTCTATCAGGAGATGCTGGAGGAGGCGGTCGCTGCGCTTCGCGGCGGCGGTGCCGGCGAGGACGAGGAGGGCCATTGGTCGCCGCAGATCAATGTCGGTACACCGGTTCTCATTCCCGAAAGCTATGTGCCTGATCTCGACGCGCGCATGGCCCTTTATCGCCGCCTGTCCGATGTCGAAACGCGGGCCGAGATCGACGGCTTCGCCGCCGAACTCATCGACCGCTTCGGCAAGCTGCCGGAAGAAGTCGAGTTCCTGCTCAAGATCGTCGAGATCAAGGGCATGTGCCGCATCGCCAATGTCGAGAAGATCGAAGCGGGGCCGAAGGGCATCGTTCTGTCGCTCCGGGACAATACCTTCCCGAACCCGGGTGGATTGGTCGAACTCATCAACGACGAACGCGGCAACGCGAAGCTGCGCCCCGATCACAAGCTTGTGTTCAAACGCGACTGGGACACGCCGGCGGAACGCCTGGCCGGCACCTATCGCCTGATGAAAACGCTGGCCGGCATGGTCACGCCGGCCAAAGCGGCCTAAACCGCCGGTTTTCGTTCACGCAAACGCGATTTGTCGTGACCGGCCTCCTGCTGCGATACTCCCTTCAAAGGAGCATCGCAGCATGCTGATCGGAAAGAAGCCGGACATTCCCTCGTCGGAGATCACGCCGAAATCCCTCTGGCTCGACCGGAGACGCTTCATGACGGGTGCCGCCGTACTCGGAGCGGGCCTCTCGCTTCCGCGTCAATGGGCGCAGGCCGCCCCGCTTCAAGCGGCAAAGAGTCCGCTATCGACCACAGGCGAGGAACTGACGCCGCTCAAGGACGTGACGACTTACAACAACTACTACGAATTCGGCACCGACAAGAGCGATCCTGCAGCCAATGCCGGCGGCATGAAGACGAGACCCTGGACGGTCGAGATTTCAGGCGAAGTGGCGAAGCCCGTGACGCTCGGCATCGAGGACATTCTAAGGCTCGCGCCGGTCGAGGAACGCATCTATCGCCATCGCTGTGTCGAAGCCTGGTCGATGGTGATCCCCTGGAATGGCTTTCCGCTATCCGCCCTCATCAAGCATATCGAGCCAACATCGAAGGCGAACTTCGTCGAGTTCACGACGATTGCCGATCGCGCGAGTATGCCCGGTCTGGCTTATCCCTATCTCGATTGGCCATATCGCGAAGGCCTCCGCATGGACGAAGCGATGAACCCGCTGACCATCCTCGCCGTCGGTCTCTATGGCGAGACGCTGGAGAACCAGAACGGCGCGCCGCTCCGTCTGGTCGTGCCGTGGAAATACGGCTTCAAGGGCGCGAAGTCGATCGTGCGAATCCGCTTCGTCAGCGATCAGCCGGCGACGGCATGGAACACGGCGAACCCGAGCGAGTATGGCTTCTACTCGAACGTCAATCCGAATGTCGATCACCCGCGCTGGACGCAGGCCAAGGAACGTCGCATTGGCGACTTTCTCCGTCGACCGACATTAATGTTCAACGGCTATGGTGAGCAGGTGGCCAACCTTTACAAGGGCATGGACCTCAAGACCTATTTCTGACCATGACCGAAAGAAACCGCCGCATCCTTTGGTTCGTCGTCTTCATCGGCTGCCTCCTGCCGGCAGGCGATCTGCTTTACCGCGCCTTCACCGGCGATCTCGGTGCCGATCCCGTCGAGACCCTGATCCGCACGACCGGCGACTGGGCGATCAAATTCCTCGTTGCGGGGCTGCTTCTGACGCCGCTGACGCGCATCCTGAAAAATCCGCTGCCCGTCCGCTTTCGCCGCATGATCGGGCTCTATGCGTTCTTCTATGTCTGTATTCACCTGTCGCTTTATCTCGGCCTCGATCAGGGCCTCGATGTTCCGGCGATTGTCAAAGACGTGCTGAAGCGCCCTTACATCACCTTCGGCATGATGGCTTTTCTGCTGCTGGTGCCGCTCGCGATCACGTCGACCAGAAAGATGGTCGCTCGTCTCGGCCCGAAGAAATGGCGGCAGCTTCACCGCGCGGTCTATGTCGCGGCCTCTTTCGGCGTCATCCACTATTATCTGCTGGTGAAACTCGACATCACCTGGCCGCTGATCTACGGCACGATCCTCGCGGTGGCTCTGCTCTGGCGCGTCTGGCAGGCTCTTCCTCGCGACTCAACCATCCGTGCCGCCAAAAGCAAAAGCGGCGCGACGAAATCCGTCGCGCCGCTGTAAGTCCGCCCGACGAGAATGTCAGAATCGGTAACCGAAGCCGACCGAAAGATTGTGACTGTCGTAGCCATAGTCGGTACCGAAATCCCCCGTCGCGTCCTGCGCATCCTGATAGCGATATTCGGCGAAAAGCGAGAGATTGTCGTTGACCGGCACGGATGCACCGGCAAGCACCTGCCCGCCGAAGACCCATTCCGACCAGTCTCTACCGTAACCCTTGTACTGAAGGTCGATCGCGCCAAGACCGGCGCCGATATAAAATTCAACATCGCCGACGCGATCGAAGTGGTACACCACATTCGCCAGCACGCTCGTCGAGTTCAGTTCGGAGGTATAGCTCTTGTAGCCCGATGACGTATACAGACCTTCGCCTTCGATCGAGATATTTGGCGTAACGAAATATCCAATAGCACCACCGAGATTGTAGCCGGTATCCATCGAATAGTCGGACCCGCCCCAACTCTGCTTGGTTTCCATCGTGGCGCCCCCGATGCCCTTCACATAGAAATCACCCGCTTGGGCAGAGGTAACGATGGCACCGGCACAGAAGCCGGTGAGGACGATCTTTCTAAGCATGATTATTCCCCCACGGAATTATTTGATCCCGTGGAGATGGGATCACAAATGCTCTCCCAAAGTCAAATCCGACTGGAGACTTCTTGTGTGACTGGAGTAAAATAGAACAGAGTCGAAGGCGGAAAATGAATATTACGCGTCATCTGTCCGATTGTTGCGTCTATTCCGCCGCGTCTTCCGCTTCCTTCGCCAGCAGCTTGTCGAACATGCGGATCAGGGCGGGAGTTTCCTGCGCCCCGACCATGACCCATTTCGAATTGATGACGAAGCTCGGCACGCCCTGAATACCCATCTCGCGTGCCGTTGCATCTTCGCGGGCGACGAGCTCACGGTCGGCGCCGCGGATCAACAGGTCCGCGACGATGTCCCCATCCATGCCCGCTTCCGCGGCCGCATCGACGAGAACATCGTGATTTCCGATATCTTCCGCATCCGTGAAATAGCGGCGGAAAAGAATGTCGACCATTTCATTCTGGCAACCCGCCGTGCCCGCCCAGCGTATCAGGCGGTGGC
>CAISYL010000061.1 GCA_903889655.1 uncultured Alphaproteobacteria bacterium
ACGGCGGCCTTCGGTTTGATGCCGGTTTCATGGAAGCTGTAGCCGATCTGCATGGAGAGCTTGCTGAGCACGTCGGCCGCCGGACCTGACCAGTCGAGCGTCACCTTGCGCTGCAGGGCGTCGGGCAGGCCGGTTTCATCGACGGGGTTCGGCAGCGGTCTGGAGTTCGCTCTCTCGATCATGGCCAGCGTCTGGAGCGCGTCGGCGGAACGTGAGGCGGCCTGGGCGAGCTGGTCCTGCACATAGGAATTGGTGACGGCGCTGGTGTGGGCCTGCGTGGAAGCTGTCGAGGTGTCCTTGTCCCCGGCGCAGGCTGCAAGCGCGAGCGGGACCATCAGCGCGACGAGACCGAAACGTGGGTGGGGCAGCGACATTCAAGGCTCCTGGCGGTTGTTCTGGCGTCACCTCTGACTTGCGCTCGATTGCAACGATCACAACTTCTTCGGCCCCAAGTCTCGCCATCGGAAGTAAAGACGCCATCTACTGCAAGTGTTGACGCTTAAAACTGTTGATTTCATTAATATCTGAAATCCGATACTTGCCAAGCACTCAATGCGTCATTTGGCGTCGAAAATAAGGGGGTCGGTTACTTTTTGAGTAATTCCTGAGTAATTCCTGAGTAATTTCTGAGTACCGAATTACTCAAAAGTCCCGGATTCTGGCAAAAAACGCCGCCTCGCTCCGTCTTTCGCCACCGAAGCGATCATCGACACCGCCCCAATATCGTCGACGAATACTAGCGTCGATATCTTGCCGACATCGACGGCGAACCGGATTATTCAGCACCGAACGGCCCGCGCGCTGCCTAACGCATTGAAATCAAAGGATTATCCAAATCATTCCGTCGCGCCGCCGAACCGGGACGGTGCCAATGAATATTGCCGTCTCCCCGCCGATCGATGCCAACCATTACAAGTCGCCCCCAGAAAAGCCCGCTGCCAAGCGGTTCGTCACCACCCCCACGGCGCGACCAACGGTTCGCCCCCCCCAATACAAGGCGTCTCACCTCGCATGAAGGCCGGCGCGTGGGCGCAGTCGGCAACAATCGTCACCACCCATGGAAGGCTCCGAAACAAGCCGGGCACGTCTGTGGAGCTCGAGAGCATCGCGGAAGTCGATTTTCAAAAACCCAGCAATCACGCGCATTTCTGAAAATCGGCGGAAATGGATGCAGCGCCAATGGGTTGCAGGGGCAGGAATGCCGTAATCAAAGGGTGCGGAACAATGAAAGATATGGATGCCGTGCCGTGTAAGATCAGGGGCTAAGGGTGCGTAAGAATAGCATTGTCTAAGGCGTAAGTTTGAGAGCCGGGGAGGTGTAATCTTAAGAGGTCACTCATGAGGGGAATCCAAAAACCACATTCGATATCCAACGCTCATTCGCCATCGCACATGCCCGTCGCCATTTTTTTGTTGGGGTCCGGATTTTTCGCGCGCATCTCCCATCAAGAGATCAATCAGGTGGATGACGATGAGCAAATTCGGCGGCTTTCCCGCACCGGCAACGAACAAGAAGCGCGATGACGTCAAACCGGATGGCGACCAGCAGCGGGAGCGGGTTCCGATCCATCAGGCATCCTCAAACCCGGCGACCAAACAGGGCGTGAAGCCGAGCCCGTTTTCGCTCCCGACCAATCTGAAGGCGCCCAAGGCCGCGCCGGTGCTGGATGAAGATCCGGGAACCGTCGACGAGCGCGTCGCCCGCCGCATGGCGGAAATCGCATCGTGGCCCGCTGACAAACAGGTCCGTTACGACGCCATGGCCGCGCGGCTGATCGCCGAGAAGGCGGATGCTGTCGACATCGAGAAAGTCGCCGCGATGTTCGACGCCACCCGGGAGGAGCTGATCGCACTCCAATGGTTCGAGCCCGACGGTTCGTTCGGCCGTCGCTCCTTCGTGCGCCGCGATTTCATTTTCGAAGACCTGCCCGTGCTGCTGGCCATGCGGGAAGCTCGTCTGCAACGCGAGGCAAAGACGGCCAACCCGGTGGCGCCCGCTCCGCGAAAGACCTCCGTGCTCAGCGCCGATCCCAATTCCATCGTCGACCCAGCGGTGCTCGCCGGCCTCTCGTCCTCGGGGCCCATCAAGGATCGCTATGCCGGTCCGGCCGCAGAACGGGTGGCTTTCCTCCATAAGGTGGCCGCCAGCAAAGGTCAGCAGTTGACGGCGCTCGATCCCCTGGCCGCGGTTTCGACATCGGCCCGACCGGGGCACGAACACGTGACGGTCACAGGCTCGAAATATGACCAGTATTTCGACATCGGCCGCCGCTTCGACGTCGCCTATCGCGAGGAGATTGGCATCCCGCTCGACTTTTCGATCCAGATTAATCTCGCCGACTTCTCGGCCTGGATTCAGGTCCTCCGCAAGGAACGGGACTGGACCTCGTCGACATGGCGCCTCTACAGGGCCGCTATCTCGATGTGGGTGCGGGACACCTACGAGGAAAGCGAACTGGAGGATTTCCTGATCTCCAGTGCCGATATCTATGGCGCGTTCGATGCCCATGAGCATAAGGCGTCACCGTCGCTCGAGGCCGAAGTCCCGCGGAAAGGCGAAAAACGCACCAGTGCCAAGAAGAATAAATTCTTCAAGCGGGAGCACTTCCTCAGGGTCTGCTTCTATCTCGAAAGGCGGAGCAGATCGCCGCGCGCGCGGCTGCTGTTCAACTGGCTCATCGCCGGCGTCTACACCGGGTTGCGGCCGATCGAATGGCGAGCCACCTCGATCGAGGAGGGTGTCGGCGAGGCGACCGGCGAACGATATTGCTGGCTTTACGTGCTGAACGGGAAGGCCACCAACGGCCGCGGGAACGGCGTCGTGCGCACGCTCGATATCTCGGGCGTGGAGCCACATGTGCTCGAGGCGATCAAATACATGAGCGACGTCGGCTTCGAAGCCTTCCAGAAAGGTGCGGACGCCTATGCCGAGATGCAGCTCGCCTGCGCGAAATTGCTGACCAAGACTTGCGAGGCCGTCTTCCAGCGGCAAGGCTTCCGATACTCACTTTACAGCTGCCGGCATCAGTTCATTGCGAACTGCAAGGCGAAGTACCTCGAGATCGAGGAAATCTCGGCCATGGCCGGCCACAAGGATGTAACGGTCGCCATGTCCGCCTATGGCCGCCGCCAATATGGATGGCCGGTCGAGTCGCTCACCGCAATGCCGTCGCCGTCACCGCAGGACGTCAACCTGATCCGACGGTACATGGCCGCCAATGACAAATATCAGAAACGCTACAAGGGCTTCGTTGGCCCCAGAAGCTTCGGCCTGTCGCCGGAATTGCTCGAGGACTATGACGTTTAGTCCGGGCAAAATATTTGCGATGCCCCAACCCGACATGGATGCATGGAGACACTGATGGTGACGAAAGTTCAGCGCCGGGCACTGTGGTGGATGCTGGACAATGGCGGCGAGATCATGATCGTGACCGGCCACAAGACCGTCAGACTCGGCAAGATCAGGCAAACAGAGACGCCTCTGATCGCCGGCAATGTCAATTTTCTGGACGGCCTCATGTGCAACGGCCTCATCGAGCCTGTGGGCCCGCGGGAAGACTATGGCTACCGGCTCACCGATGCCGGGAAGAAGGCCGCCGGCACCCGGCCCGACGCAGCGCGTTAATCCCGTAAGGCGCCGATCACTTTCGGTATCCGCAGACGAGCACATCTCTCCCTTGATGTGATGCCAGCATGGCATGGAAGGAGAGAGGTAATGCCGAACGTCGCGAAAGTCGCACAGTGGTTCGTGAGCGAAGACACGGTAATTTCATCGATGACTATCGCCGCCTTCATGTGCGGGGTGGACGCATCAGTGCTCCGGCATCGCTCCGCACCGTGCGATCCGGGCGACCTGGGCCGATGCCTGCGGCTTCTCGAGCAGTTCCCGCGCTGGAAAAAGCGAATGCCGGAAATGGCTTCGATCAACAACCACTGGAAACGCGCGGTCCGGCATTGGGATAAGGCCGCCGCGCTCATGGAGGAAGAAGTCGGCATCGACTGGTCCAAAGGCGACAGCGCATCGAGGACCTATGCCTTCATGAAGCAGGCGGGCTTTTAGTCGGGTCGATGTCGATGAAGATGTCCTGGAAGACCCGGATCAGGTGCGCGGCGATTTCGCTGGCCGTCACGATGATCGGCTATCAGATCGAGCTAGAGATCGTTCCGTTCCGATGGGCGGCGCCGGCGTTCAGATCCCCGAAGGATTCCCCGATCCCTGCGGCCGGCGGGTTCCACGTCTATTTCGGCCCCTTCCATCTCTGGAGCATGAGCGGCCTGGCGAACCTTTTCGGCGTCGGCCTCGAGATTGGGCACAACCCCTATCACGGCAGCGTCCTCTCACCCCGCAGACGCGCCTAGATCGGCATCCTCGTCTCGTTGCTGTCTGCGCATCTGCGCTCATCTCTTTCACGCGGGCGTCGGCCGGCGCGGCGTGTCTTGCAGGACTGCTTCCTAATCTGGCGGGACAGCATCCGCTTCAAAGCTGAATGGAGAATATCGCAACCCTTACCTGAGGTTCAAAGCATGAGTGTCGCAGCGAAGTCTGTTACCGCCAACGATGACATTATCGTCGACAGCCCTTTCCGACCCGCGCGAAGTGGGCGTCGGGCTTCCATCAACTGGTACAATCCTCATGCGATCCTACGCGCGAAGGAGCGCTACGACCTCGATCTGGATGTCGGCGATCTCAAGGCGATCGCGCATAAAGTCGCCGCCGGCGACACCATGCTTCTCAAGCTCGATAGGAACTTCGAGCCGCCGCGCGAGGAACGTCTTCTCGGATACCAGGGCAAGGCAATGCGCATGATCTACGACCCGATCACGCAGGACGTCGTGACCTTTCTGCCGCGCCAGGTGGGGCACTTCAAGGTGGACCGGTTGAAAAACAATCGTCCACGGGTCAAGCAGAGGAAGTCGAAGCTGCACGCGATCGACGAGCTCGACGACGGCGAATACGACATCTGACGCGCTGACGAGACCACAAGCCCCGGTTCCGAATTTGTCGTGAGCCGGGGCTTTCCTTTTCCATCACGAAGCTTGATGCCGGCGGGGGCGAGCTCATGTCTTTGGCGATGACTGTGCTTGCCCGGTTGCGGATGCGAAGACCTGACGGGCGAGTGAAGGCGAGCTAATGGGTTGCGTTGAGAAAGGCTGCATTATGTTGAAGGCGTTCAAAAATCCGGCTCGTGCGCATGCCGAGGCGAACGGCCGTCCTCTTCTCCGCATCGGCGAAGGCCGTGATGCTGTGCACATCGTGCTGGATGGAGATTTCGCGACGCTCTCGGCGAAAGAAATCGCGATCATCGCTCCGGACGGTCTGGTTACCGGCCACGTCACGCTTGGCCATCTTGATCGCCTCGGCAACGCCAACGTTGCGATCAAGGCCGCAGACGCGGCGGCGTGAGACGACTCTGCGTGCATCGAAATTGATACCGACGGCGATGAGCGCATCTCTCTGGTAGGTCAACTCCAACCGAGGATGTCAGCCGTCATGTCTAGCGTCGTCGAAGAAATCCGGTTCTATCGAGCCAGCGACAAGCCTTACGGGGCGTTCAGCAATCTTTTCCGGCGCCCGATCATGTTCGAAGGCGAGACCTACGAAACGTCGGAGCATGCCTATCAGGCCGGCAAGCCGCGCCGGCCGGCGGTCAAGAAATGGCTGATGGCGGCTCCTTCGCCGGCACTGCTCGCCATGGCCGCGCACGGACTTTATTATTGGGACATTGCGCCGGGGTGGTCGCAGACCAAATTCGATCGCATGCGACGCGTCCTGGCGGCGAAGTTCACGCAGCACGACGACCTGCGTGAGCTGCTGCTGTCCACCGGGGACGCGATCCTCATCGAGACGGCCACCGTCGACAATGACGTGAACAGACTTTGGGGCCAGGTCAATGGAATCGGGCAGAATATGCTCGGCATCATGCTGATGGACCTCCGGAGCGAGCTGCGCAATCCGACGAAGCTGCTCGATCACTGGCTTGCGCAATACGAACATGCCTCGCAGCCGTCAGCGCTTGCGGTTGAAGTCGTCGAGAACGATACCGACATCCGGACCGTCCTCGACGACGTGCTCGACGTCCTGGTAAGGGCGCTTCCCTTCGTCGAGGAATCCAAGCGCGACGCCGGCTACAAGACGGGCGCGGTCGAGCGCATGGTCAAAGACATGCGTGATGCCATCGTGATGGCCGGGAAGGCCGGCACCGGCGACCAGACCAGGAATTCGCCATCATGATGCGGACCGCCACAGATAGCTTCGCGGCGGCGGCGTTTGCAGCCTTCAAAGCGGATCGACCCTATCTCGCTGACCACTGCCAGGAATGGAAAGATCTCTGTCCGGCCGAACGCCAGCGCTACGTCGAGATCGCGCAGGCAAGCGTTGCGGCCTATCAAGCGCACTGACACCCTGCATTTTGCGAGGGTACGGAGCCTGGGGCCATCTGCATGGCCACGGCCGACCGCGAGCGGATCGCTGAGGAGGCGGGAAAGCCACCTCCGACTTCCGTCCAATAAGTCCGGTCAAAAAATTATTCGGGAGCAATTCGGCCGTGACGAGTTGCCGTGGCCGAATTTGCACGCATGTCTGGATCAAGAGCCTGCCGATCGGCGATGAGATGGACAAGGAACAACGTCCCGTGACCATTGTGTCCTCAGGATATGCGCTGCAGGAGAATAGCCTGTACCAGACCGAACCTTTCGGCACATTGACGCTGTTGCGCCATTTGCCGGACGTTTCCGGTTGGCGCATTTGGGAGTGCGCCGCGGGCAACCATCTCATGGCCGATGTCTTGCGCGAGGCCGGCGCGCGGGTCCTCACGTCGGACATCGCGGTGTACGATCACCCCCACGATTACATGATCGATTTCCTGAAGGACCCGGCACCGCTGGGACGCATCGACGCTATCTTTACGAACCCGCCATATGGCGCCAGCAATCTTACGGCTCGAAAATTCTGCGAGCGAGCGCT
>CAISYL010000062.1 GCA_903889655.1 uncultured Alphaproteobacteria bacterium
CTGGGAGCCCCTTGAGCGGATTTGCCCGATTGGACGACGCTCAGGGTTAAGTTCGGGTAAAAGCGCCCGCCTCAGAGAAAGCTGTAGGGATCGATATCGACCGAAACCCGGATCGCGTTCGGCACCTTCAATTCACCGAGCCAGGCCTGCATAAAGGCCTGGATATTGACGTTTCGCGTCGCCTTGACGAGGAACCTGACCCGAGTCCGCCCGCGCAGGAGTGCCAATGGCGCTGGCGCCGGGCCGAGCACCGAGACGTCGTCGGCCCGCGGCGCGACACGCGCCATCTCGCGGGCGAATTTCTGCGCGAGCGGTGCATTTTCCGACGAGACGACGATGCCGACGAGCCGGCCGAAAGGCGGCAGCCCGACGCGCTCCCGCGCCTCCGCCTCGCGCTTCAGGAAGGCGTCCCGATTGCCCGAGACGAGCGCCCGCATCACCGCATGCTCGGGCATATAGGTCTGGAGGAAAACGCGCCCCGGCCGCTCGGCGCGCCCCGCCCGTCCCGAGACCTGCTGCAGAAGCTGAAAGGTCCGCTCGGCCGCGCGCAGATCGCCATTCTCAAGCCCGAGATCGGCATCGACCACGCCGACGACGGTGAGCCACGGAAAATGGTGCCCTTTGGCCACGATCTGCGTCCCCACGATGATGTCGACCTCGCGCGCCTCGATCGCGTGGAACACCTCCTCGTGCGACTGCGGCCCCCTGAGGTTGTCGCTCGACAGAAGGGCGAGCCGCGCCTCGGGGAAGCGCTCCGCAACTTCTTCCGCGATACGCTCGACCCCCGGCCCGCAGGCGATCAGCGTATCCTCGGCGCCGCAGGACGGGCAGGCCTTCGGCACCGGCGCCGAATAACCGCAATGATGGCAGACGAGTTCGCGGCGGAACCGATGCTCGACCAGCCACGATGAACATTGCGGACATTCGATCCGATGCCCGCAGGTCCGGCACAGCGTCAACGGCGCATAGCCGCGCCGGTTGAGAAAGAGCATCGCCTGTTCGCCGGCCGCCAGCGCATTGGCAATTTCCGTCACGAGCCGCGGCGCAAGCCAGCGCCCGCGCTCCGGCGGCTCCTCGCGCATGTCGATCGCGGTCACTTCCGGCAGTTCCGCGATGCCGTGGCGCTCCGGCAGCACGACGCGCTCATAGCGTCCCTGCTCCGCATTGACCGTGCTCTCGAGCGACGGCGTCGCGGAGCTGAGGATGATCGGAAACTGCCCGATCGAGGCCCGCACCACCGCCATGTCGCGCGCGTGATAGGTGACGCCGTCCTCCTGCTTGAAGGCGGCCTCGTGTTCCTCGTCGACGACGATGAGGCCGAGATCGCTGAACGGAAGAAAAAGCGCCGACCGCGCACCGACGACGACCCGGGCCCGGCCCTCCGCGACGCCACGCCAGACACGCGTGCGTTCGCGGCTCGAAAGTTCCGAATGCCACTCGGCCGGCCGACAATGAAACCTCGCCTCGAAACGCGCGAGGAACTGGCTCGTCAGCGCGATTTCCGGTAACAGGATCAGCGCCTGTTTCCCATGCGCGAGCGCTTCCGCCACGGCCTCGAAATAAACCTCCGTCTTGCCGGAGCCCGTGACGCCGTCGAGCAGGATCGTCGCGAAACGATTTTCGTCGACGCGAGCGCGCAAGGTCGCCGCCGCCTCTTGCTGCTCCTGCGAAAGCGATTTCGATGCCGCCTGGATGTCGGGTGCCGGAAACGGCGCCTCCGTCGGCAGGTCGACGGGAACGAGCGCGCCCGCCTCGATCAATCCGCGCACGACACCGTCCGAAACGCCGGCCTCTTCCGCAAGCTCACGCGGCGTGCGCGCAAACTGGTCCATTGCGGTGTCAACGACGCGAAGGCGCGCGGGCGTCATGCGCACCGGCCTTTTATCCACAAGCCGGTAAGCCGTTCGCATGCGCTGGGGTTCGAGCGCGTCCGGCGCACGCAGTGCGAGCCGCAGCACCGAACCGCGCGGATTGAGCGTATAGCCCGCGATCCAGTCGACGAAACGCCGCGACGCGTCCGGCATCGGCGGCGTGTCGAGCACCTCGAGGATGGGCTTCAGCCGTTTTGGATCGACTTCGCCCGTACCCTCGCCCCAGACCACGCCGAGAATCTGTTGCGCGCCCAGAGGCACGATCACATAGGCGCCCGGCTCCGCGATTAACCCGTCAGGAACCTCATAGTCGTAAGGTGCTGGCAGGGCGAGCGGAATGAGAACGCTGACGCTTTTCGGCAAAGTCTTAACGGGCATCCGCTCTCTTCGGCGACGAAAGTTCAAAGGCGACGCGACAGTGTAATACCTGATAAAGCAAGCGGAACGTCATCGCTTGCACTCGAAGCCCCGATAGGCAAAAAAGAAAAAAAGAGAGTTGCACGGCGACCCCGACTGGACTGTCATACGCAACCGAAGCCGCATCAAGAGCAAAGCCCCCATGAAGTTTTTTGTCGACACCGCCGATATCGCCGAAATCAAGGATCTCGCCGCCACCGGCCTCCTCGATGGCGTGACCACCAACCCCTCGCTGATCGCCAAGTCCGGCCGCAACTTCCTCGAAGTCGTCGAGGAAATCTGCGGCATCGTCGACGGTCCGGTCAGCGCCGAGGTGACGGCGCTCGAAGCCGACGAGATGCTGAAGGAAGGCCGCAAGCTGGCGAAGATCGCCACGAACATCGCCGTCAAGGTTCCGCTCACCTGGGCCGGCCTGCGCACCTGCAAGACGCTCACGAGCGAAGGCACGATGGTCAACGTCACGCTCTGCTTCTCGGCGAATCAGGCGCTCCTCGCCGCCAAGGCCGGCGCAACCTTCATCTCGCCCTTCATCGGCCGCCTCGACGACATCAATCTCGACGGCATGGAATTGATCGAAGAGATCCGCACCATCTACGACAATTACGACTTCGCCACCGAAATTCTCGCGGCCTCGATCCGCACCGCGAACCATGTGAAGGATGCGGCACTCTTGGGCGCCGATGTCGCGACGGTTCCGCCGGCGGTGCTGCGCGGCCTCGCGGCCCATCCTCTGACCGACAAGGGTCTCGAGCAGTTCCTTGCCGACTGGAAGAAGACGGGCCAGAAGATTCTCTGACTGAGACCGGGGCAAATAGGGCACGGGCTTGCCCCGGAACGCGACGAACAGACAAGCCACTTTTGAAGGTAGTCCGACGCCATGAGCCATTTCAACGATCGCAGCGAAGTCGAACGCATCCGGCGCTCGGAGCCCTCCCTTTCCGTGGCGGAGGTGCGGGCTTTCCTGATGGCGAATCCGGATTTCGTCGCCAGCGATCCTGAACTCGTCGCGGCACTCGCTCCCTCGCGCGTCGAGGGCGACAATGTCGTCGACATGCAGCAATTCGTCATCGGCAAGCTGCAGGGCCAGATCCGCACGCTGCGGGACATCCAGTCGGACCTCATCGAGGCCTCGTCGCTGAACAGCCTCGCCCGCGAACAGGTGCACCAGGCGACGCTGGCGCTGCTCGACGCGCGCGACTTCGAGCATCTGATCGACTACATCACCGCGCCCGATGGTCTCGCCCGCGCGCTCGGCGCCCGCGCCGCCGCGATCTGCATCGAGACGACGAATGGCGTCTCCGGTATCGGCGTGCGTAGCGTGCGCGTGCTGGAGCCCAATGGCGTCGCCCGCATGATGGGCGGCGTCGTACCCTATCGTCTCGTCGCCAATGTGCGCGGCAGTCGCGGCCTCTACAATCATCTCGCCGACGAGGTCCAGTCGGAAGCCCTGGTGCGGCTCGAATTCTCGCGCGTCTCGCCGCCCGGCTTGCTTGCGCTTGGCGGCTTCGCACCCGAGCAGTTCCATCCCGACCAGGCGGCCGATCTTCTCGAATTCCTCGGCCGCGTCGTTGAACGTTGCGTACGTCGATGGCTCGACCTTCCGCCGGATCTCTGACGGGCGCGCGAGCGCCCACGCCGGACGAGGCGGCCGCTTCGATTGCCGCCGCCTCCGATCTGCGCGTCGAATTCCGGGCATGGTATTCCCATCTGATGGCCGAACGTCGCGCCAGCCCCGCGACGCTTGTGAGCTATCTGCGCGATCTGACGCGCTTCTTTGAATTCCTGACCGATCATCTCGGCGGCCCCGCCAGTCTCGACGATCTGCGCAAGCTCCAGTTGCGCGATTTCCGCGCCTTCCTGACATTGCGCCGCAACGAGGGCCTGCAAAGCCGCAGCCTCGCCCGGGCCCTGTCGAGTGTGCGCTCCTTCTTTCGCTTTCTCGATCGCGGCGGCATCGTCTCCAATGCCGCATTGAAGGCCCTGCGCTCACCTAAAATCCCGCATGCGATCCCGAAGCCGCTGACATCCGGCGCCGCCTTCGATCTCATCGACGAAGCCGCCGCCCAGGAAACCGCGCCATGGATCGCGGCCCGCGATACGGCGATCCTGATGCTGCTTTACGGCTGCGGGCTTCGCATCGCCGAAGTGCTCTCGCTCGACCGCCGCGATGCGCCCCTGCGCGAGACGCTGCGCATCATCGGAAAGGGCCGCAAGGAACGTATCGTCCCGGTGCTCCCGATCGCGCGCGAAGCGGTCGACGACTATCTGCGCCTCTGCCCGCTCGGCCTGACCGATGGCGACGCGCTCTTCGTCGGCGCGCGGGGGCGCCGTCTCGATCAGCGCATGGTCCGCGGCACGGTCATAGACCTGCGCCGCAAGCTGGGCCTCGCCGAAACGGTGACGCCGCACGCGCTGCGCCACAGCTTCGCGACACATCTCCTCGCCGGCGGCGGCGATCTCCGTTCGATCCAGGAATTGCTGGGCCATGCCAGCCTCTCGACCACGCAGATGTATACCGAGGTCGACAGCCAGCGCCTTCTCGACATCTACGACAAGGCGCACCCGAGAGCCGGGCATTGATCCATTACATATGGATCGGCAATCCCGTGACCGCGAGCGCCGCTTCCTTCACCGCTTCGGAAAGCGTCGGATGCGCAAAACACATGCGCGCGATGTCTTCGGAACTGCCGGCGAACTCCATCGCGACGACCACCTCCTGAATCATCTCGCCGGCATTGGCGCCGATGATGTGAACGCCGAGAATGCGGTCTGTCTTCTTGTCGGCGAGAATCTTGACGAAGCCTTCGGTCGTCTTGTTCGCCTTGGCCCGGCCGTTCGCGGTGAACGGAAACTTGCCGGCATTGTACTCGACGCCCTCGGCCTTGAGCTGCTCTTCAGACTTGCCGACGGAAGCCACTTCGGGGCCGGTATAGACGACCGCCGGGATGACATCGTAATTGACATGGCCGTAATGCCCGGCGAGGCGTTCGGCCAGCGCGACGCCCTCTTCCATACCCTTATGCGCCAGCATCGGGCCCGCGATCACATCGCCGACCGCGTAGATGCCGTCGATATTGGTCTTGAACGTCGCATCGACCTCGACACGGCCGCGCTTGTCGGTTTTGACGCCGACCGCTTCGAGCCCGAGATTGCCTGTGTAGGCGACGCGACCGATGGCGACCAGCACGACATCGGCTTCGAGCACCTGCGCCTCGCCGCCCGCCGCCGGCTCGACCGTGACCGAGAGCCCGGCCTTGGTCTTCTCGACCTTCGTCACCTTCGAGCCAAGCTTGAAATCGAAGCCCTGCTTTTTGAGAATGCGCGTGAAATTCTTGACGACCTCGCCATCCATGCCGGGCAGGATCGCGTCGAGAAATTCGACCACCGTCACCTGCGCGCCGAGCCGGCCCCAGACCGAACCGAGTTCGAGCCCGATGACGCCGCCGCCGACGACGAGGAGCCGCTCCGGCACCTTGTCGAGCGTCAGCGCGCCGGTCGACGAGACGATCGTCTTCTCGTCGATCTCGATGCCGGGAAGCCGCGCGACGTCGGAACCCGTTGCGATGACGATATTCTTCGTTTCGATCAGACGATCGCCGACCTGCACCTGACCCGGCGCCTTGATGACGCCCTCGCCCTTCACCCATTCGATCTTATTCTTCTTGAAGAGGAACTCGATGCCCTTGGTGTTGCCGTCGACTGCCTCGTCCTTGAAGGCGATGAGCTTCTTGACGTCGATCTTCGGTGTGCCGACCTCGATACCCATGCCGGGAAACGCATGCTGCGCTTCGGCGAAAAGCTCGGAGGCATGCAGCAGCGCCTTCGACGGGATGCAGCCGACATTGAGGCAGGTGCCGCCCAGCGTCTCGCGCTTCTCGACACAGGCGACCTTGAGGCCGAGCTGCGCCGCTTTAATGGCGCATTCATAGCCGGCGGGGCCCGAGCCGATCACAACGAGGTCGAAGGCGTCAGCCATCAGATGTACTCCGGAAATTAGAGATCGAGCAGCAGGCGCTGCGGGTCTTCGAGCGCTTCCTTGACGCGCACCAGGAAGGTCACCGCTTCCTTGCCGTCGACGATCCGATGATCGTAGGAAAGCGCCAGATACATCATCGGCCTGATCTCGACCTTGCCCGCGACCACGACCGGACGGTCCTGGATCTTGTGCATGCCGAGCACGCCCGATTGCGGCGCGTTGAGGATCGGCGTCGACATCAGCGAACCGTAAACGCCACCATTCGAGATCGTGAAGGTGCCGCCCTGCAGCTCTTCGAGCTTGAGCTGCCCGTCGCGGGCGCGCTTGCCATATTCGTTGATCGTCTTTTCGATCTCGGCGAACGAAAGATCCTGCGCTTCGCGCACGACCGGCACGACGAGGCCGCGGTCGGTGCCGACCGCCACGCCGATATTGTAATAATTCTTATAGACGAGGTCCTCGCCGTCGATCTCGCCATTGACCGCCGGAATTTCCTTCAGCGCCGCGATACAGGCCTTGACGAAGAAGCCCATGAAGCCGAGGCGCACGCCGTGCTTCTTTTCGAAGACGTCCTTGTAGTGATTGCGCAAGGCCATGATCGCCGTCATGTCCACCTCGTTGAAGGTGGTGAGCATGGCGGCCGTATTCTGCGCTTCCTTGAGGCGCGTCGCGATGGTCTTGCGGAGCCGCGTCATGCGCACGCGCTCCTCGCGCGCCGCCTGCTCGGCGGGCACCGGCGCACGCACCTGAACCGGGGCAGCCGGCGGCGTGGGTTTTGCCGCCGCTTCGAGCGCATCGCCCTTGGTGATCCGGCCGTCCTTGCCCGTCCCTTCGATCTTCGACGTATCGAGCGCATTCTCCTCGACGACGCGGCGCACCGACGGCGCGAGCGCAGCATCCGCCGCCTTCGCCGGCGCTGGAGCCGCCGGAGCAGGTGCTGCCTGAACCGCCGCCGCGGGCTTGGCGGTCGGCTTCGGCGCTTCGGCCTTCTTCGGTTCTTCCTTCTTCGCGGCGGGCTTGGCGGCGGCCTTCGCGCCGCCCTCGCCGATGGCGCCGAGGATCGCGCCGATCGTCACCGTCTCGCCGCTCTGCACCATCACTTCGGAGAGGATGCCCGAGGCCGGCGACGGGACTTCGACCGTCACCTTGTCGGTTTCGAGTTCGACCAGCGGCTCGTCCACCGCGACCGTGTCGCCCGGCTTCTTGAACCACTGCGCGACGGTTGCTTCCGTCACCGACTCGCCAAGTGCCGGCACCTTGATTTCCGTGGCCATTCTCTCTCCGCCTTTCAGAGACGTCTCAATCGATCTTCAATGCATCCGACAGAAGCTGGTTGAGCTGCTGATTGTGCTTGCTCATGAGGCCGACCGCCGGCGAGGCCGAGGCCGGACGTCCGGCATAACGCGGACGGCGATAACGCGCGCCGACCTGGTCGAGCACCCATTCGATATTGGGCTCCATGAAGCTCCAGCCGCCCATGTTCTTGGGCTCTTCCTGACACCAGACGATCTCGGCATCCTTGAAGCGCAGGAGCTCGGTCATCAGCGACTTCGCCGGGAAGGGATAGAGTTGCTCGACGCGCATCAGATAGATGTCGTCGATGCCGCGCGTCTCGCGCTCTTCATAGAGGTCGTAATAGACCTTGCCCGTGCAGAGTACGACGCGCTTGATCTTGTCGTCGGCGACGAGTTTGATCTTCTCGCCCTTGAGAAGCTGCGCATCGTCCCACAGCACACGGTGGAAGCTCGATCCAGGACCGAACTCTTCGATCTTCGAGATCACGCGCTTGTGCCGCAGCAGCGACTTCGGCGTCATGATGA
>CAISYL010000063.1 GCA_903889655.1 uncultured Alphaproteobacteria bacterium
ACGCCCCGATACGCGGAGCCGGTTGTTTCGGTGCGCTATATCTATTTGCCTTGCCGGCTGAAACAATTCATTGTTTCTGGAACAGATTGTTCCGTTGGGGCAGCCAATGACCATCGATCTCAATGCCTTCGCCACCTATGCCAAGGTGGTCGAAACGGGCAGCTTTACCGCCGCCGCCGAGGTGCTGAAGCTCTCGAAATCCATGGTGAGCCGTCAGATTTCGATGCTCGAGGACGAGCTTGGCGTCCGCCTTTTGAACCGCACGACGCGCAAGCTCAACGTCACCGAGGCCGGTGCGGTTGTCTTCGAGCGGGCCGCCCGCATCGTCGCGGAAGCCGAGGAGGCCGAACGCGACGCGGTCTGCATCGAGGGCGCGGTGCGCGGCAAGCTGCGCGTCAATGCGCCCATGACCTTCGGCATCCGCGAACTCGGGCCGGTGATGCCGAAATTCATCTCCCGCTATCCCGAACTCAGCATCGAACTCGAGCTGAACGACCGCCGCGTCGATCTGATGGAGGAGGGCTTCGACGTCTCCCTGCGCATCTCGCCGCTCGTCGACTCGAGCCTGATCGCGCGCCAGCTCGCGCCGGTACGCCGCCTCGTCGTCGGCACGCCCGCCTATTTCGACAAGCACGGGGTGCCACAGCATCCGCGCGATCTCGCCGATCACACCTTCATTCTCTACTCGCAGGTCGCGCGCCCCGAACTTCTCGAAATGCAGGACCCCGCCGGCAAGCGCGTCCAGGTGGAGGTGAAGGGCCCGCTTCTCTGCAACAATGCCGACGCGGCGAATGCGGTGCTGATGGCGGGGCAGGCGATCTCGGTCTCGCCGGACTTCATCTGTTACGAGGGGCTGCGTTCAGGCGTTCTCGTCTCGGTGCTCGACGAATGGCAGGCGCCGCCGCTGACGCTCCACGTCATCTATCCGCACACGCGGCATCTTTCGGCCAAGGTCCGCGCCTTCGTCGACTTCGCCATCGAGGAATTCGGCCCCGGAAAGGCGAAATGGCTCGGGCCGCTCGGTCAGGCGGCGAAGAAGAAGGGCAAATGAAAAGGCGCGAGGCCTTCGGTGGCATCGCGCCTTTTGCGGTCGTATTTGCGGCGGTTCTTCGCCACCCGCTGCCGGTGGAGCGGCGAGGCCAGAGCCTTCGCCGCGATGTTGCGCCCCTTTGGAGGCGCTTTCTTTCGAGCCATTGAACCCTCCTGAAAAGCCGAACGGCGGCCCCGTATATGGGTGCCGCCGCGTCGATTGTCCATATTTTCTGTTTTGTCATTGCCGGGCTTGCCCCGGCAATCCAGAGCCATTTGCTCCGAGTGCGGAACCCTGGGCCCCCGGGTCAAGCCCGGGGGAGACAAGGGAAGGGGTGCTCTTACACCGGCTCCCACGTGAACACCGAACCCGTATTGCCGAGATCGGTATAGCCGCCTTCCATCGCGGGGAAGGCGTGGGTCATGATCGTCTCGGGCGTCCAGCCGTCGATGCGGGCGACGCTCTTGACCGGGCGGGGCTGCGAGAAGAGGACGATCTCGTTGCCGCGCACCGAATAGATCTGGCCGTTCGACGTGCAGGCGGGCGCGGCAAGCGCGACCGCGAAATTGCCGACCTGCTCGGCGCGCATCGCGTTCTTCATGCGCTCGACGCGCTTGGCCGATGTTTCGTCCTTGACCGGAATGGTCGCGATCATGCGCGTCCAGGCAAAGGGCGCAATGATGTTGGAACGGACGTTCTTCGCCGCGCCTTCCATCGCGATGATGCGCGAGAGGCCGGCGATGCCCATCTTCGCGGCGGCGTAGTTCGCCTGACCGATATTGCCGATGAGGCCGGAGGTCGAGGTGAAGAGAACGAAGTTGCCTTCCTGCTGCTCGCGGAAGTGATTGATCGCCGCGCGCGTGATGTTGTAGCTGCCATGGAGATGGACGTCGATGACCGCCTTCCAGTCCTCGTCGGGCATCTTGTGGAACATGCCGTCGCGCAGGATGCCGGCCGGGCTGATGATCGAGTGGAGACCGCCGAAAGTGTCGAGCGCCTGGGCGATCATGTTCTCGGCGCCGGACTTGAGCGCCACGCTGTCCGAATTCGCGACCGCTTCGCCGCCGGCCGCCTTGATCTCGTCGACGGTTGCCTGTGCGGCCGAGGCGTTGCCCTCGTCGCCGCCCTTCACGCTGCCGCCGAGATCGTTGACGACGACCTTCGCGCCCTCTTTGGCCGCGATCAGCGCGCATTCCTTGCCGATGCCGCCGGCGGCGCCGGTGACCAGAACGACCTTGCCCTCTAGAAGTCCCATGGGTTTTCTCCCTGCGTTCTCGTTTGAATTGGCGGCAAGCTAGCCGATGCAGGGGCCGCCATTCCAGCCCTTTTGACCGGCGCCCTTCCGAGCTTTCGCTTTACGTCGGGGCGGACCCATGCTATCCGCCTGCGGCAAATGGGGCCTTTCGCGGGACGGACCGCGGGGCCTGAAGGATACGGACATGGCGCGCCTTGCGATGCAGCGACGACGAATGGGGAGCGAGGGCCTTGCGGTTCTCGCCCATGCGTCCTGCCGTGCGCACGTCTTCGGGGCCTGACCCCCGGATGGCCGAAGCGGCGGACGCATTTTCCCGTTCGCAATCGCCTCATCCGAAAGACCCGTTCATGTTTGACATCGAGATCGAGCGGCCCGAGCACGGGCCTGCCATCGAAGCGCTCCTCGACCTGAGCTTCGGCCCCGGCCGCTATGCGAAGACCGCCCAGCGGCTGCGCGAGGGCAACACCGCCATTCCCGAGCTGTGCTACGTCGCCCATATGGGCGAGGGCGAGAACCGTCACCTCATCGGCAGCCTGCGTTTCTGGCCGGTGAACATCGGCGGCGTGCCGGGCCTGATGCTCGGGCCGCTCGCCGTCGTGCCGATGCTCCGGGGGCAGGGCTGCGGCATCAACCTGATGCGGCGCGGCCTCGCCGACGCGAAGGCGATGGGCTACCGGCTGGTGATCCTCGTCGGCGACGAGCCCTATTATGTGAAGGTCGGCTTCGGCCCGGTGCCGCCGGGTCGCCTCACCATGCCGGGACCGGTCGATCCCTCGCGGCTTCTCTATCGCGAACTCGACATCGGCGCCTTCGGCCATGCGCATGGGGCGATCACGAAGCCTGCGCCGAAGAGTCCGGAAGCCGAGCCGCAGGTCGCGGTTTCCTGATTGTCGTTGCGCCGCCCTTCGGGCCCGCGACGACGAAAGGTCTAGAGATCCAGCACCATGTAAGCGGCATCCTCGCCATAGGAGGCGAGCTTTGCCGTGAGTGCTGCGTCGGCTTCGAAGACGCGGAGGCCCTGCGCCTGCCAGTAGCCGAGGGAGTTGTTGACCGAAACGAGGGCGATGCGCGCATGCCCCGCGTCCCGCGCCGCCTTCTTCAACCGGTCGAGCAGCGAGCGGCCAAGGCCGAGCCCACGCGAGGCTTCGGTGAGCGCGATGTCGTGAAGGAAGAGACAGTCGGCGTCCGCTGGCAGTGCGCCGATCAGGCTGTTGAGCGCGGCCGGCTTGCCCATGACGGATGGATGCGAAATCGCATAGCCGAGCAGCTCGCCCCGCGCGTCCGCGACGAAGCAGCCGGTCGGAAAAAGCCGAAGACGCTCCTTCAGCACCGCGACATCTTCGGGATAGGCGGGATGCACGATCTGACCGATGCGGTCGACCTCGCAAACATCCGCCGGCGTCATCGGACGCCATGTTGAAACCCGCGTAAGCACGTGAATATCCGGGAGTTGTCAGGCGCCGGTCCGGCCGGCGCGAAGGCCTGCCTTATACATCAGCTATTGAAAATCGCCAGCGACCCGCCGTCGCAGGCGCGTCCGTTAACCCGATTTCAACCACGTTCGAAGAAGGATGAAATGGGGCATTGGGCCCACGGGGCTGGACATATGGGCATTACCGTCAGCGATTTGCATATTCTCGACCAGGTGCTGCGCGATCCCGTGCTGCAGACGGCGGCGACGATCCGCATTGCCTGTCTCGGCTATCCCGACGTGATCCTGAACGATGTCGTCTACCAGCAGTTCTTCCGCGATGTCGACTGGCGCTCGAAATTGAAGGACAGACCGAACCGCGACAAGCTGATCGAGATCCATGGCGGCGACAAGACGCAAATCTCGACCGTGCCGACCATCGACAGTTTCTTCTCGCTTTACGGCGATGTGAAGGTCGACGTCATCGATTACGCGCAATACGAAGGTTCGGAGATCGTTCACGACATGAGCGAGCCGGTACCCGATACGCTGCGCAACCAATACGATGTGGTGATCGACGGCGGCACGACCGAGCATATATTCGACATCGCATCCGGTCTCTTCAACTGCGCGCGGATGGTGAAGCTCGGCGGCGTCGCCTATCACAACGTGCCGCTCAACATGCTCAATCACGGCTTCTACAACATCAGCCCGACGCTCTTCTTCGACTTCTACGAAGATAACGGCTTCGCCACGGCGGGATGCGTCGGCGTCGCGACGGGTGTGATGGATACGCCCAAATTCATCGACCTGCCGCGGTCGCAGCGTTTCCAGCTCGATAGCGAGGCCTGCATGATCTATATCGGCAGAAAGATCGAGGCGCGGGAGAAGCTGGTGAAATCGATCCAGGGCAAATACCGCAACCTCGATACGTGGCGCTAGACGCTCAGTTCGTCATCATCGCCGCGACGAGCTTCGGCACATTATTGCGGAACATGGCCGGATAGGTCGGCGCCGGCCCCGTGGGCTTCGACAGCGCGTCCGAATAAAGCTCTCCACCCATTTTCGCACCGGTCTCCCTGGCGATCATCTGGATGAGGCGCGGATCGGTCATGTTCTCGATGAAGAGCGCCTTGATCTTCTCGGCCTTGATCTGGTCGACGAGCTTGGCGAGGCTGGCCGCGCTCGGCTCGGCATCGGTGCTGAGGCCCTCCGGCGCCTTGAAGGTTACGCCATAGGCCGCCCCGAAATAGCCGAAGGCATCATGCGTGGTGATGACCTTGCGCTTCTGCGGCGGCACCGAATGAATTTCCCGATGCGTCCATTGGTCGAGATCGGCGAGCCGCTTCGAAAGCTTGCTCGCATTGGTCTGGAAAACCTGCTTGTCCTCCGGATCGGCGGCTTCGAGCGCCGCAGCCACGTTCTGCACATAGAGTGCGCCATTGGCGAGATCCTGCCAGGCATGTGGATCGGGAATGGTCGCGCCGTCCTCGACCATCGTCCGTGGTTTGACGCCCTTGCTCGCGACGATGACCGGCCCCTTGTAGCCGGAGGCCGCGACGAGCTTTTCCATCCATTTTTCGAGATCGAGACCGTTGATGACGACGAGGTCCGCGCCGGCAAGCGCTTTTGCGTCCTTGGGGCTTGGCTCGAAGGTATGTGCGTCGCCATCGGGGCCGACGAGAACCGTAAGCGAAATCTTGTTGCCGCCGACTTCCCTGACGATGTCGCCCAACACGCTGAAACTCGCGACGACGTCGAGCTTCGCTGCGTGGGCCGGCGTCGTGAACAGGGCCAGCGAGATTGCGAATAGGCCGAAAAGCTTCTTCATGGAATGCCTCCGGATATCAGGTGTGAAAATGGGCGCCGGGGAAGTAGCGATTGCGCAGGCTTCCATGGCGGCCGACGAAAATGGAAATCGCGTAGAAGACGCCGGCCGTCAGGATGATCGCGGGGCCCGACGGCAGGTCGAAATTGTAGGAGATGAGAAGGCCGAGCCAGCCCGAAACGAAGGCGATGCCGATGGAGACGGCGGCAAGCGACCAGACCGTGGTGGCCCAGAAGCGCGCGGCGGCGGCGGGTAGCATCATCAGGCCGACGGCCATCAGCGTACCGAGTGCCTGAAAGCCGGCGACGAGGTTGAGCACGACGAGAATGAGAAAGATCACGTGATAGAGCGAGCCGCGCCCGGCGATGGCGCGCAGGAAACCGGGATCGAAGCACTCGACGACGAGCGGGCGATAGATGACGGCGAGCGTCGTGAGGCTGACGGTCGAGATTGCGGCGACGAGCAGCAGCGCCTCGTTGTCGACGGAGAGTATGCTGCCGAAAAGAACGTGCAACAGGTCGACATTGGAGCCGCGCGTCGAGACGATGAGAACACCGAGCGCGAGGCTGATGAGATAAAAGCCGGCGAGGCTCGCATCCTCGCGCAGGGACGTTGCCCGGCTGACGATGCCCGCGATGAGTGCGACCGCGAGCCCGACCACCAGGCCGCCGGCCGACATGGCCCAGAGCGACAAGCCCGCGATGAGAAAGCCTATGGCGGCGCCCGGCAGGATCGCATGGCTCATCGCGTCGCCCATCAGGCTCATGCGGCGCAGCACAAGGAATGTGCCGATGGGGCCGGAGCCGAGCGCAAGCGCGAGGCAGGCGACGAGCGCGCGTCGCATGAAGCCGTAATCGGCGAAAGGCGCGATGATGGCATCGTAAAATATCATGCGGCATGCTCCGCATGGTGATGATGTCCGTTGGACCAGCCCTGAGCGAGCGTGCGGGCGCGGCGGAGCGCGTCGGCGGTCAGCACCTCGACGGTCGGGCCCCAGCCGATCGTCTCGCGAGCCAGCAGAAGCGTCTGCGGAAAATGTTGTCTCACTTGATCCATGTCGTGCAGCACCGCGATGACGGTGCGTCCTTCCGCGTGCCACTGACGGATGATGGCGAGAAGGTCTTCGGTCGTGCGTTCGTCGATCGCGGCAAAGGGCTCGTCGAGCAGGATGAGTTTCGCATCCTGCAGCAGAAGGCGCGCAAAGAGCACGCGCTGGAACTGTCCGGCGGAAAGCGCGGCGATGGGCTGCCGGCCGAAGCCTTCGAGGCCGACATGCGCAAGGGCGTCGGCCACACGGCGCCAGCCCGCGCCCGCGATCTGCCCCCAGAGCCCGATCTCATTCCAGAGACCGAGAGCGACCGTGTCGAAGACGGTGATCGGGAAACTGCGGTCGATCTCCGCCTGCTGCGGCAGATAGGCGATGGCGCGGCGCGGGAGATCGTGACGGACAATGCGCCCTGTGCTGGGCGCCATCAGGCCGACAATGGTTTTGAGCAGCGTCGATTTGCCGGCGCCGTTCGGCCCGACGATGGCCGTGAGGCTGCCCACGGGGAAACTCCCGCTCGCATGATGCACGGCGGGCCGCCGCTCATAGGCGACAGTGAGGTCGTCGATGTCGATGATGCTGGCGGTCAAGAGAGTGCCCACACGACGGCGAGCCAGAGAACCCCGGAGGCGCAGGCCGCCACGGCAAGCCTCTGCCAGAGGCTCGCGCCGAGCGCCGAAAAACCGGGTTGTGTATGGGGCTCCATGGGCCTCGATCCGAATGTAATATTATAACACTCGTGACCTTACGATGCCCGATGCAGCGCCGCAAGCGGGGGCCGGCATTTCCGGCATGAAAGAACAGTAATGTGAGGGAGCGTCAGCGCCCTTCGCGGCGCCAGGCCAGCGCCAGCGCGCCGAGGATGAGGATGAGCGCAAGGGGGCCGGAGAGCAACGGCACCTGATGCACGGCGCGCACGAGATACTGTTCGTTGCGCTTGAGCCCGAGCCAGCTGTCGCCCGCCGCGTCATGGCCCGGCCGGACGCCGCGCACCTCCGGCGTATCCGCCGCCTTCGCGCCGACCCAGTAGGTGCCACCGCCCGTCGCCGTCGCGATCGGCTTGAGCAGTTCGTCTGTCGCGCGGACATCGGCGAATTCCTTCGGGTTGAGCGGCCCCGCCGCCGTCACCGCATTGAGCTCGCCCTGCGCGATGCGATAGAGGCCGAGTTCCTTCGCCGGCATCCGTGCCTCGAAGCGGCCGGGCGCCGTTTTCTCCAGCATGAGCGGCATCGTCTTGCCGGACGGCATCGTGACCTGCGCGGGGACCACCGTGTCCGACATGGTGCGGCGGCGCACGACCAGCGTTCCGCCTTCGACGGAGGCGGCGAGGTTCTCTTCCTCGAGGTCCGGTTCCTTCATCAGCCAGTGCGCGAGGCGGCGCAGCAACTCGGCCTGCGGGCCGCCGCCTTCGAAACCGCGCGACCAGAGCCACATCTGATCGGAGAGCAGCTGTGCGACGCGTCCCTTGCCGGCGTGGTCGAGCACCATCAGCGGCCGTCCGCCCGGGGCGCTCATCACGATTTCGCCGCGATCGACCTTGCTGTCGATGACGCGGAACCAGCGGCCCCATTGCGGGGAATTGCCGTCGGCACCTGGAAGATCGGCGGTGACGGGATGCTTACGACCGGTTTCGGTGATCTCGGGCTTGAAGCCGCCCAGCGTCACGTCGCCCGTCGGCTGCGCCGGCAGAATGGCGGCAAGCGGCGTGCGGTAGAGAGAGTAGGGCGTGGCGAAGGCAGGCCCAGCCGCATCGAGCACCGCGCCGCCATCCTCGACATAGCGTGCGATGTTCGAGAGATATTCGAGCGGCAGCACACCCTGCCGCTTGAAGCGGTCGAAGATGATGAGGTCGAACTGACTGAGTTTGTCGACGAAGAGCTCGCGCGTCGGAAAGGCGATCAGCGAAAGCTCGTTGATCGGCGTTCCATCCTGCTTCTCCGGCGGCCTCAAAATGGTGAAATGAACGAGATCGACCGAAGGATCGGCCTTGAGAAGATTGCGCCATGTCCGCTCGCCCGGATGCGGCTCGCCCGACACGAGAAGGACGCGCAGGCGGTCGCGAATGCCATTGGCGACGACCACGGCGCGATTGTTCAGCAGTGTCAGTTCGTCCTGTCCCGGCGCGACGTCGATCTCGATGACGTTCGGCCCGCCATGCTTGAGTGAAAGCGTCACTTCGCTTTTCTCGCCGACCGTCACGTCGGTCTTCATCGTCTCCTGGCCGTCGATCGAAATCGTGACCGGGGCCTGGGCTTTTCCGGTCGCGCCCGTATCGTCGACGCGGAAGGCGAGTTTCATCGGCTCGTCGACGATGCCGAAACGCGGTGCTTCGAGCACGGTGAGCCGCCGGTCCTTCTCGTTCTTGCGGCCGACAACGAGACTATGCACGGGAGCGTCGAAGCCGAGTGCCTTCGCATTTTTCGGCACGTCATGCACTTCGCCGTCGGTGATGAGGATCGCACCGGCCACCCGCTCGCGCGGCACATCGGAGAGCGCCTGTTCCAGCGCCGCGAAGGCGCGCGTGCCTTCGCCGCTTTCGTCCGAGCCTTCGGCGCCACCATCGATATAGACGACCCGCGTATCGAGACCCTTGATCGACTTGAGGTCCGCCTCGACATGGGCGAGCGCGTCCTGCGCTTCCTCCGGCCGTGCGCCGACACTCATGCTGTCGCTCCGGTCGACCACGATGGCCGCTACGTCGGGCACGGCGTCGCGGTCTTCCTGCCGCATCGTCGGGTTGACGAGTGCGAGCAGCGTGACCGCAAGAGCGACCGCACGCCATGGCGTACCGCGCGCGCGCCGGAAACCCGAATAGAGGATGACGGCGATGCCAGCCGCCGCCAGCGCGAAGATGAGTGCGGTCGGCACCGCCGGCTCGAAGATGATGTCCCAGGATGACATGCGCGCTACTGCCCCATGCGTTCGAGAAGCGCGGGCACATGCACCTGATCCGACTTGTAGTTGCCGGTGAGCGCGTACATCACGAGGTTGACGCCGAAGCGTTCGGCCATTTCGCGCTGCACTTCGCCGCCGGGCTCGCAGGGAAACATCGGCCGCCCGCTCGCATCCAGCGCCCATGCGGCGGCATAGTCGTTTGAGCCGACGACGATCGAGGAAACGCCGTCATTGGCGCCGCCGCTCCGTGCCGCGCCTGCGTCCGGCGCTTCGATCCACAGTTGCCCGCCCGACCAGCGTCCCGGAAAGTTCTGCAGGATGTAGAAGGATTTGGTCAGCACATGGCCGTTCGGCACCGGCTGGAGCGGCGGCAGGTCGAGCCGCCCGAGAAGCCGGCGCAAGGTTTCCGTGCCGGGACCGGGAAGATTGCCAACGGCCCTGTCCTGATCGCGCGTATCGAAAAGGATCACGCCGCCGCTCTTCATGTAAAGATCGACGCGGGAGAGTGTCTCCGCCGAGAGGTTCTCCTGTCCCGGCGTCATCGGCCAGTAGAGAACCGGAAAGAATGAAAGCTCGTCACGCGCAACGTCGACGCCCATCGGCTCGCCGGGCTCGAAGGATGTGCGCTGACGCAATATTTCCGACAGGCCCTGAAGCCCGGCCCGGCTGATCTCGTCCACCGTCCTGTCGCCGGTTATGACATAGGCGAGATGCGTATCCATCGTCGCCTTGAGCGCAAAGGCGTCGGCATCCGCCGCGCGCGCGGTTTGGGGATGGAGGAGCGTCAGCCCGCCGACGAGCGCGAGCAGCACCGGCGCGATGATGCGCCGCCCGCGCCGGCGGATCGGGCTGGCGTCGAAAAGCCCCGTCACATAAAGCGCCGCAATGCCGTCGGCGACGATGAGCGCCACGGCGAGCGCCAGTGCCCAAGGGCGCAGCGGCGTCTCGCCCGTCTCGGCGAAAGGATGACGCGAGGCGACGCCTGCCAGCGCGCCGATCGGCTCGAGCTTCAATCCTTCGCGGCCGAGATTGAAGGCGCGCGGACTGTCGGCAGGTCCATAAAGCCCGGGCGGGTGGCGCGGTCCGACCGGCGTCTCGTCGACATGTGCGGCCGGAAGGGGTGTCGCCGTCGCGGGCGGCGCGCCGAGACGGCCGAAGCCGTCCAGCGTCCGCACCGGCGCTAGCGTTGCCTCCGCTGCGTTCTCACCGGGGTTTGCCGCGGCGACGCCTTGCGAGAGGCCGATCACGCGCCGAAGCATCTGCACGAAGAGACCGGAGAGCGGCAGGTTAGACCACTCGCTGTTCGCCGTCACATGGAAGAGCACGACCATACCTTTGCCGCGTCGCGCGGCGGTGACGAGTGGTGTGCCGTCGGCCAGACGCGCCCATGTATGCGCGGCGAGGTCGAGTGTCGGCTCGGCAAGCACCTGCTGCGAAACCGTGACGTCGTCGGGCACCGTCAGGCCGAAGAACGGACTGCCCGCCTCAAAAGGTGCGAGGCGTTGCGGATTGGTCCAGGAGAGCGCACCGCCCAGCGCACGGCCGCCCGTTCTGAGCGGGACGGGGACGAGATCGTCGCCCGCGCCTGCGAGATGCGGCCCGGCGAAGCGCAGCAGTACGCCGCCATTGTCGACCCACTGAGCGATCGCGTCGTGATCGGAGCCGACCAGATTGCCGAGATCGGCGAGCACCAGAACCGAAAGCGGCTTCGACACAAGATCGGCAATCTCGCTCTTGCCGCCACGGTCGGATTCCGGCGTGCGGATTTCGGCGAAGGGCTCGAGGGCGCGCTGCAGATAATAGAGATCGGAAAGAAGCGGCTGCGCCTCTTCGATCGACGCGCCGGAAACGAGGCCGACCGTGCGGCGGCGCCAGCGTTCGTCGATCAGGCTGACGGCGCCCGCCGATGTCTCGCCGCCGATTTCAAGACGGTTGATACGATTGCGCAGCTCGACCGGCAGGTCGAATTTCGCGACGGCCTTATGTGCACTGGCGGCGAATGTGTACGGCGCTTCGCCGAGAAGGCCGCCATCCGCGCCAAGCGCGCGCACGGTGCCGTTGGTGGCGGCGGTCGCTTCCGTACGCTGGACGGTTGCGGCGAAGCTGTCGCCCTCGACGGATGGCGGAAGCAGGGCGAGAGCGAGTTCGTTGCCGCGCGGCTCGACGACTTCGAGGCCGCGACCGCCTGCGAGCTTCGAGAGCCGGCTTGAGAAATCAGATGCCTTGCCGTCGTCGATCCCGTCCGAAAGCCAGATCGTCTGGACGCCGCCTGCAGGTATCGATGAGGCACCTTCGAGGCGCGCAACCAGGGTCATCCGGTCCGTCGCATGCGGCAACGGCTGAAGGACGCGCGCTTCGGCCGCCGCATCGTCGGCCGATTTGAAAACGGTGTCCGGCGCCGTTGACGAGGGAGCGGTACCGGCGAGGAGCACGGTTCGGTTGTCGCGGCGCGCCTCGGCGATCAGTGCATCCATCGCATTGACGCGATCACGCCAGTGCGTCGCCGCCGTCCAGCCATTGTCGACGACGATGAGAAGCGGCCCCGAGCCGGCGACCTGCGGCGCCGGGTTCCACATCGGATCGGCGAGCGCCAGAACGACGAGCGCGGCGAGCACCGAACGCAGGATCAGCAGCCAGAGCGGCGTATGCGCGGGCGTCTCTTCCTCATGCGCGAGGCCGACCAGAAGCCGGATCGCCGGAAATCGCACGCGCTTCGGCAGCGGCGGACTGATCCGCAACAGCCACCAGATCGCCGGCAGCGCGAGAAGGCCGAGCAGCATCCAGGGACTGGCGAAGGCGAGCGCGCCAAGATGAAGCATGAGGGCTCAGACTCCCGAACGCGGCGGCCGGCGCGCGTCCGTGGCACCGGACAGCGCGCCGTAAAGAGCGAGCAGCGCGGTGTGCGGCGCGCGATCGGTGCGATGCGTGGCGAAGGTGAAGTTGACGCGCCGCGCCGCTTCCATGATGCGGTCGCGATGAAGGTTGAGCCGCGCATGATAGGCGGTACGCAGGCGCTCGGCGCGGCCGGTCATCAAGCGCAGGTTTTCCTCGATGCCTTCGAATTCGGTGCGGCCGTTGAAAGGCAGGTCTTCTTCCGCCGGATCGAGAACCTGGATGAGATGGCCGCGAATGCCTTCCGCCGCATAGCTCTTGATGCTGGCGACGATCTCTTCGACCGGCGACAGGAAATCGCTGATGAGCACGATCTGCGCGTAACGCGGCAGATGCTCGGGTGGCGGCAGGCTGGCGACCGCCGCCGCGTCTCCCGCCGGTGCGTCGAGCAGCGCATGCGCCATGCGCCGCTGCGCCGTGCGGCCGGTGGTTGGCGTGAAACCGCCGCCGAGCGGGGCAACATTCTCGCCGCCCTGGACCAGCAGCGAGGTCAACGCCAGCGCCAGAACCGTGGCGCGGTTCTTCTTGGTCGTCAGCAGATTGTCGGAGGCGTAGTCCATCGAGGGCGAGCCGTCGCGCCAGATCCAGACGCTTTCGGCCGCTTCCCATTCGGCCTCGCGCACGAAGAGATGCCGCGAGCGCGCCGAATGGCGCCAGTCGACGGAAGAGGCGGTGTCGCCTTCGCGGAATCGCCGGAATTGCCAGAAGCTCTCGCCCATGCCAGTGCGGCGGCGCCCGTGAACGCCTTGCGCGACGGTGCTGGCGACATGCTCGGCTTCGGCGACGAGCGGCGGAAAGGCTTCAGCGAGCGTTTCGGCCTGCTCGCGCAAGGCCGTCGCCGCCGGGGTCGCCGCGAGCGGGAAGGGCAGCCGCATGGGCGTCGTCCTTAGATGTTGCGGCAGAGGCGGTCGATGACGCCGCTGACCGTGACGCCTTCTGCGCGGGCGGAGAAGTTGAGCGCCATGCGATGCCTGAGCACGGGTGCCGCCAGCGACTTCACATCCTCGATGGAGGGCGAGAAGCGCCCGTCGATCAGCGCGCGCGCCCGGACGGCCAGCATCAGCGCCTGGCTGGCGCGCGGGCCGGGGCCCCAGGCGACATGACGTTCGACTTCTTCCGATGCGCCTTCCTCGGGGCGCGCGGCGCGCACCAGTTCGAGGATGGCGTTGACGACCTTCTCGCCGACCGGCACGCGGCGCACGAGGCGCTGGGCGGCGCGCAGATCGTCCGCCGTCATGGCAGGCCGCACGACCACGTCTTCGAGGCCGGTCGTTGCCAACAGCATGCGTCGCTCGGCTTCGAGGTCGGGATACATGACGTCGATCTGCATCAGGAAACGGTCGAGCTGCGCCTCCGGGAGCGGATAGGTGCCTTCCTGCTCCAGCGGGTTCTGCGTCGCGAGCACATGGAAGGGCGAGGGCAATTCGTAGCGAACGCCCGCCACCGTCACCTGCTTTTCCTGCATCGCTTGCAGAAGTGCCGATTGGGTGCGCGGGGAGGCGCGGTTGATTTCGTCGGCCATCAGGAGCTGACAGAAGACAGGCCCCTTGATGAAACGGAAGCTCCTGTGCCCGCGCTCGCTCTCTTCCAGAACTTCGGAACCGAGAATATCGGCCGGCATCAGGTCGGGCGTGAACTGCACGCGCTTGTCGTCGAGCCCCAGCACCACGCCCATCGTGTGGACGAGCAGGGTCTTGGCGAGGCCCGGTACGCCGACCAGCAGCGCATGGCCGCCCGCCAGCACCGTCACAAGCGTCTGGTCTATGACCTGCTCCTGGCCGTAAATGACTTCGGCAATGGCCGCGCGCGCCGCCGCGATCTTGGCGCCGGAGGCTTCGATTTCCTGGACGGCGTTGCCATCCGCTTCACTGAGTGTCTGCATTGACCTAAGTATAGAGAGTGTGCCGCCCATATCCAGAAGCGAAAGAGGCGGGAGCCCCATGTGCCCAACCATTCGCCCCGTTCATTCGCAACGGGTTTCATGACGATAATATGGCCGGACGGGTCGGTTGGGTATCGAGGAACGAGGTTTGATGGCTTTGCCGGAGAATAAACAGGGGAAAGAGCCGGTCGGTGCCGCTGCGTCGGGCCTTTTGTCGGCTGCCGAGACGGAGGGCAGGAAGGCGAAGGGCCTGCCGCCGGTCCATCTGTGGAACCCCGATTTCTGCGGCGACATCGACATGCGAATCGCCCGCGACGGAACCTGGTTCTACATGGGCACGCCCATTGGCCGAGAAAGGCTCGTCCGCCTCTTTTCGACCATCCTGCGCCATGACGAGGACGGGAAATATTATCTGGTCACGCCGGTCGAAAAGGTCGGCATCAAAGTCGAGGACGCCCCTTTCCTCGCCGTCGCCATGAAGGTCGAGGGCGAGGGCCGGGACCAGACGCTCGCCTTCACCACCAATGTCGGCGACGAGACGGTCGCGGGGAAGGAGCACCCCATCCGATTCGTCGTCGACGGGGAGACGGGTGAGCCCGCGCCTTACGTGCATGTCAGGGCGCGGCTTGAGGCGCTCATCAACCGGGCCGTCTTCTACGATCTCGTGGAGATGGGCGCGGAAGAAGAGCACGAGGGCCGGCGCTGGTTCGGTGTCTGGTCGGGCGGCATCTTCTTTCCCTTCATGCCGGCGGAGGAGATGGCCTTCTGAGGCTCTGACCGTCATGGACCAGTATCGCGCCAGAATTCTCGCCCGGGTCGACCGGGAGCCGCCACCGCTTGATGTATTGCTCGCGCCGCGTGCCGCCGAGATATCGAATGGGCGCTTGCGCGGCGATCACGACATGAACCCGGAAGACTGGGAAGAGACGCCTGCCGTCGCGCTCCGCGCCGCCGCCGTGCTGGTGCCGATCGTCGAGCATCCCGCGGGGCCCAGCATTCTCCTCACACGGAGATCCGACAATCTCGGCAATCATGCGGGCCAGGTCGCCTTTCCCGGCGGCAAGATGGAGCCGGGCGAAACGCCCGCCGTGGCCGCGCTGCGCGAGGCCGATGAGGAGGTTGGCCTCAAATCGTCCTTCGTCGAGGTGGCTGGCTATCTCGACAGCTATGAGACAGGCTCCGGCTTTCGCATCCTGCCGGTGGTCGGCTTCGTCCGGCCGGGCTTTACCCTCGAGATCCATGACGGCGAAGTGGCGGAAGTCTTCGAGGTGCCGCTCTCCTTCCTGATGAATCCGAAAAACCACGAGCGGCACAGCGCCACATGGCGAGGGAAAAGGCGCGAATATTACGCCATGCCCTATAATGGCCATTACATCTGGGGTGCGACCGCCGGAATGCTGAAGAACATGTACGACCGGATTTTCGCCGGCGACGGGATTGAGGGAGTTGACGTGAGATGAGTACCGAGAAGGAGCTTGCCAAGGCCCCCTGGCTGAACGAAGTGGATACGCGCGCCGTCATGGCGGCACTGGAAGCCGGTGGCGGCAAGGCGCGTTTTGTCGGCGGTTCGGTCCGCAACGCGCTTCTGGGCGAACCTGTGATGGACATCGACATCGCGACGGACGAGACCCCTGAACGGGCGAGCGCGCTATTGACCGCGAAAGGCATCAAGGTCGTGCCGACCGGGTTTTCTCACGGCACGGTGACGGCGGTGACGCCGACCCGTCATTTCGAGATCACGACACTGCGCGTCGACGTGAAGACTGATGGCCGCCGCGCCGATGTGGCTTTCACCGGCGACTGGCTCGCCGACGCGCAACGCCGCGACTTCACGATGAACGCCCTTTACGCCGATGCCGACGGTGCCGTTCACGATCCGCTCGGCGAAGGTCGCGCGGATCTGAAGGCACGCCGCGTCCGCTTCATCGGTGAACCGGAGGCCCGCATCCGAGAGGACTATCTGCGCATTCTGCGCTTTTTTCGCATTCATGCCTGGTACGGGCAGGGCGAACCCGACGCCGCGGGCCTCAAGGCCTGTGCCGATCTGCGCGAGGGGCTTCGCCAGCTCTCGGGCGAGCGTGTGCGCGACGAATTGCTGAAGACGGCGGCCGCCGACAATGCGGGGGCTGCCTTCCGCCAGATGGCCGCCGCCGGCATTCTTTCCGTGGTGCTGCCGGAAGCCTCGCGTCTCGACCGTTTCGAGAAGCTCGCCGATATCGAGGCAAACCAGCTTTTCACCAGCGACCCGGTGTTGCGTCTCGCCTCCATGCTCGACCTCGACGAGAAGGGCGTCGTCGCGCTCGCTGAACGTCTGCGTCTTTCCAACAAGGATCGCGACCGGATTTCGAAGGCGCTCAACGACAAGACCAAGATCGTTTCCTATCTCTCGATGCGCGAAATCCGCCGCGCGCTCTATGTCATGGGCGCCGGTCTCTTCAAGGATCGGGTCATGCTCGGTTGGGCAAACGACCGCAAGGGCCACAACAACTTCCAGTGGCGCGCGCTGATCGCCATGGCCGATAGCTGGACGAAGCCGGAATTCATGCTGACGGGCGAGATGGTGAAGGCCGCGGGCGTGCCCGAAGGCCCGGAGATCGGCCGCGTCTGGCGCGAGGTCGAGGAATGGTGGATCGATGCCGATTTCATCGACGACGAGTTCTCGATCATCGAACGCTTGAAGGCGGTAGTGCAGGCGACCGTTTACTAGCGAAAGCCGTAGATAGTTCCGTCGCGCTGCAATGCTCAGCAGCTAGACTGATGAACAAACAGGAGGGGGGAACGATGAAGCTTCCGATTTTTGCGGCCGTGCTAGCGGCTACCTCTCTCACGGCGACGGCCGCTCTGGCGCTCTCATGGGTCGCCATTCCGCAGACGCAGAGTCACATCGATTTTTCACGCACAAACCTCCAGCCAATAGCCTGGGCCGTCGCGAAACGGGTGCGCTACGGGGAAACGGTGACGCTCACCAATGGGGAGGTGACGCTCTTCTATTCGGAAAGCGACTCGCTCGCTTTTCGTGACAGCGATCACGTCGGGTTCGGAGCGTGGTTCAGGACGCTTGTAGTCGAAGGCGTTTCGGCCGCCGCCCTGAACCCGGCCATTCGAGAAGAAAAGTTACGCGCCGGACCGACGATGTACGCCTTCATCTCGACAGCAGACGATACCTGCATCGCTTTCCGCGCTGCAGTCGGCAGGATCACCCTCTACAATGATGGTTTTCCCGGCCACGAAGCCGTTCTTCAGGGCGTTCTCTGTAATCGCGGTACCGGCGGTACGGTTGAGGATGCTTTGCGTCTCGACGCTGGCGGCATTCTCGTCAAATACTGACGCTACCGATCAGATCAGCGCCGCCGTCACCGTCAGCAGAAGAGCGACGGGTATGCACATCAACTCGCCGAAGTGCCAGATTGCGGCGAGACGCGGATTGGAATCGATTTGAACGAGCATGAGAGCCTCCCTCGGTTGCCGGGAGACACTAAAGCGCGTTCTGTCGCAGGTCGCCTTGATTTGACTCAATGTCGCAGGGTTTCTGAAGTCAGCGCCAAAAAAATGTAAATCGCAAGATGAACGCGCGAGTTTGATCCCGATCAATGCCTGGAGTTTGCCTGAAGCGGAGCTTTCATCCTCATTTCGAATGCGCGATTTCAGCATGTGTGGTCCGCCGCGACAAAGGGACCGATTGCCCGCGCGCCAAGTCAGGACGTAGCGTTTCTTCATGCGTGCCGATCTCATCGAGCGATACGATCTCCGGGTGCCGCGTTACACCTCTTATCCGACGGCGCCGCATTTCGGTCCCGCCGTGGACGGAGTGCGCTACGAACGTTGGCTCGGCGAACTCGATCCCGCAGCGCCGCTTTCGCTCTATCTCCACATCGCCTATTGCGCCGAAATGTGCTGGTTCTGCGGTTGTCACACCAAGGCGACGAAACGCTACGCGCCCATCGCCAGCTATCTCGACGCGCTGCTGCAGGAGATCGCGCTCGTCGCCTCGAAGCTGCCCGCGCGGATGGGACTTGCTCATGTGCATTTCGGCGGCGGCAGCCCGACGGTGCTGAAGCCGGCCGACTTCACGCGCATGGTCGGAACCTTGCGAGATCACTTCGACGTTCGTCCCGGTGCCGAGATCGCCATCGAACTCGACCCGCGCACGGCGGATGAAGACTATGTGATCGCGATGGCCGAGGCCGGCGTCACCCGCGCCTCCATCGGTGTGCAGGACTTCAATCCGGTGGTGCAGAAGGCGATCAACCGCATCCAGCCTTTTGAGGTAACGGAGCGCGTGATCCTCTGGCTCCGCGCGCATGGCATCCATGCGATCAACATGGATCTCTGCTACGGTCTTCCGCATCAGACGGTCGGCAGCATTCTCGAAACGGTCGAACGCGCGGCATCGCTTCGCCCCGCGCGCATCGCGCTTTTCGGCTATGCCCATGTGCCCTGGATGAAAACGCACCAGAAGCTCATCCCGGAAGCGGCGCTGCCCGACATGGCGGAGCGCTGGCGGCAATATGAGGCGTCCTCGGCGCGGTTGCAGGAACTCGGCTATGTCGCGATTGGCCTCGATCATTTCGCGTTGCCGGACGACGAGCTCGTCGCCGCGCAGAAGAAGGGCAATCTCCACCGCAACTTTCAGGGGTACACGACCGATGCAGCGCCGGCGCTGATTGGTCTCGGCGCCTCGGCCATCGGCGCGCTGCCGCAAGGCTATGTTGCAAACGAAATCGCCATCGAGCGCTACAAGACGCTGGTGCGGGCAGGGCGCCTGCCGGTGACGCGCGGCATCGCGACGTCCGACGATGACAGGTTGCGCCGCACGGTGATCGAACGGCTGATGTGCGACATGCGTGTCGATCTGGATAGCATCGCCGCGCTCTATGGAAAGGGCGGCGAGATATTCGCTCCCGAACTTGCATCGCTCACGGGGCTCGAAAACGACGGCATCGTCAGGCGCGACGGCCATCGTCTCGTGGTGACGGAGGAGGGCAAGCCCCTCGTTCGCGCTGCCTGCGCCGTCTTCGACCGCTATCTCGCTTCGGGCGAGGCGCGCCATTCCAAAGCGGTCTGATCGATCGTCGACAAATAATAGTTCGCATATTTATTCCAGATAATTTCGCGAATACGCATCAATGTTTGACGTATTCGGGTCCGTGTCGAATTGAGAGTGAATATCATCTATCTGAAATTTAATTCGACTTGCTTCTCAAAGCAGACGACCTTCTGCCACGCATGGTTCGTCTTCTGACTGTGCGGGCGCCGAGGGGCGCAAGAGTCATCTGAGGAGCACCCATTTTGCCGGAAGCTGCAATGCCGCTCGTGGAGAGCGGCACGACGATCTCTGTTGTCCGTACGATGCAGGAATATAGGGACATCGGCGAATGGATGGGCGGCGGAGACGCGCTGCACGACGTGCAGACGGTCACGAGCCTTCCATCGCCGGTCTTTCGCGAGAACGGCAAGACCTATGTATCCTTCAGCACCAACAATTATATCGGCCTCGCCGACAGCCCGCGCCTCGTCGCGAAGGCGCATGAGGGGCTTGATCGATACGGCGTCGGCAATTGCGAATCCCGTCTGCTCGGCGGAAATCTCGACGTCTATGTCGAGCTCGAGGCGAAGCTCGCCGCGCTGAAGAAAAAGGAAACGGCGCTGATCTTCGCGACCGGTTACCTCACCAATCTCGGCGTGCTGTCCTCGCTCGTGAAGCCGGTCCAGTCCGCGCGCATCTACGGCTATCGGCCGCAGCGGAAATTCGGCTACGCCTTTTTCTCCGACGAATTCAATCACATGAGCATCCGCGAAGGCATCCGCCTCTCGGAAGTTCAGAAATTCAACTACCGCCACCGCGACATGGCCCATCTGGAATCGCTGCTCCAGAAATCCGACGTCGAAGGCAAGATCATCGTCAGCGATGGCGTCTTCAGCCAGGACGGCGATATCGCGCCGCTGCCCCAGCTTCTCGACCTGGCCGATCGCTACGATGCGATGGTCTATATCGACGACGCCCACGGCACGGGCGTGCTTGGCGCGCACGGCGCGGGCACGTCGGAACATTTCGGCGTCACGAGCCCACGGCTCATCCAGATGGGCACGCTGAGCAAGGCCTATGGCGCCATCGGCGGCTTCATCGCCACCGAGAGCTATATCGGCGACATCCTCCGCCTGAGCTGCTCGGCCTATTCCTTCACCTCGACCCTGCCGCCGGATCAGGCGCTTGCCTGCATCGAAGCGATCGACATGGTGCGGGACGAACCGGAACGCCGCGCCCGCATGTGGGCGAACCAGAAATATTTCCTGTCGTTGATGGACAGGTTGCCCTATCGCGTTCTCTCGCGCACGACACCCATCGTTCCCGTCTTTATTGGCGACGAAAGGCTGTGCGACAGATTTGCGGCCCTGCTCAAGGAAGCAGGCATCCATGTCGATGCTGTGAAGTTCCCCGCCGTCGGCATCCGCAAGGCGCGTCTCCGTGTCATGCTCAACGCGGGGCACACGCGCGAGCAGATCGAACGTCTCGCCGGTGTGCTCGAAGAAAACCAGTCGCTGTTGAACCCGCCATCGCTGCCGGTCTGATCGGCGACGAGTGCCGCCGCCACGAGTGGCCCGCATCGCGAAAATGTGGGCCTCACGGCCACTTCACCTCGGGCGGCATTGACGAGAGGATCGAGGCGACGTTGCCGCCGGTCTTCAGGCCGAATGTCGTACCGCGGTCGTAGAGCAGGTTGAACTCGACATAGCGGCCGCGGCGGACCAGCTGCTCCTCGCGCTCTTCCGGCGTCCATGCCTCGTTCATGTGGCGGCGAACGAGCTTGGGATAGACGTCGAGAAAGGCGCGGCCAACGTCCTGCGTGAAGGCGAAGTCCTTCTCCCAGTCGCCCGAATTGTGGTGATCGTAAAAAATGCCGCCCGTCCCGCGCGGCTCCCTGCGATGAGGCAGGTAAAAATATTCGTCGCACCACTTCTTGAAGCGGGGATAATAGCTCGCGTCATGCGCGTCGCAGGCGCGTTTCATCGCGGCGTGAAACTCGACCGTGTCGGGATAGTCGTGGCGGCGCTGCACGTCGAGCACGGGCGTGAGATCGCCACCGCCACCGAACCACGTCTTCGTCGTTACCACGAAGCGCGTGTTCATATGCACGGCCGGCACGCGTGGGTTCTGCATGTGGGCGATCAGCGAAATACCGCCCGCCCAGAAGCGCGGGTCTTCCTCCGCGCCCTGCATCTGCTTGCGGAAGTCCTCCGAGAATTCGCCATGAACGGTCGAGATATGGACGCCGACCTTCTCGAAGACGCGGCCATGCATGACGGACATCTCGCCGCCGCCTTCGTCTTTGGACCCGTCGCCCCGCGTCCAGGGCGAGCGCTCGAAACGGCCTGGTGCCCGGTCGGCATAGGTGCCGGCGAGTTCCTCCTCGATCGTCTCGAACTCGGCGCAAATGAGATCGCGCAGAGCCCGGAACCAGGCCGCCGCGCGGACCTTCCGTTCCTCGGTGAGTGCCGCCATGTCGCTCATCTTCCGCCGCCTCCCTCGAATGCGGAGGTCCTTGTATCCGCCGGAACGGCGGCCGGAAAGCCCGCCGTCTGCCTCAGGGCCTCGCCGAGCACCATGGCCGCGGCGATCGCGACGTTGAGCGACCGCGCAGGGGGCCGCATGGGAATGGTCACACGAGCCTCCGCCCGCTCATGCACCTCAGGCGGCACACCCGCGGACTCCCGCCCGACCAGCAGCGTATCGTCCGGCCGGAACGCGAACGCCGTATAGGGGACCGAACTTTTCGTCGTCAGCAGTACGAGGCGCCCGGTAGACGACCGGCAGGAAAGAAAGACCTCCCAGCTGTCATGGCGAACCGCTTCCGCCAGCGGCACATAGTCCATGCCGGCCCGCTTGAAGCCCCTGTCGTCCCAGGGAAAGCCGCAAGGCTCGATGATATCCACAGGCACGGCGAGGCAGGCGCCGAGCCGGATCAGCGTACCGGCATTTTGAGGAATGTCAGGCTCGTACAGGGCCAGTCGCATCGTTTTCCCACACTATGGAACCCGCTTTCACGTGAGGCTTGCCCGCCTTGCGTGCATGCGGCGATGCGTCATCCTGCCACAGTGCAGGCGGGGCTGGACAAGGCAGACATTGAATGCCACAAAACGCCGCATATGGGGCGAAAGCAGGGGATTCGTCGCGCTTTCGTCCGATCTCGCGGGTTTGCGCCGCGCCGCCTTGGCCCTCACGACAGGAACCGTGGGGACACCGCCTTTCGGGCGGTCAGGCGGCGTTCGGCTTTTATTCAAGGAGACCTGAACCGTGGCAGAAATCCACGCGGCCGAGCCGACACGGCGCGATTTCCTCTACGTGGCCACCGGCGCGTTTGCCGCCGTCGGCGCAGCAGCGGCCGTCTGGCCGCTGATCGACCAGATGAACCCCGACGCCTCGGTTCTGGCGCTTGCATCGATCGAGCTCGATATCTCGAGCATTCCGGTCGGGCAGGAAATCACCATCAAATGGCGCGGCAAGCCGGTCTTCGTTCGTCATCGCAGCGATGACGAGATCAAGGCCGCCGAGAGCGTCGACATCTCCGAGCTGCGCGACCCGCAGACCGACGATGCCCGCCTCGTGAAGGGCCCGAACGGCGAGCTCGAGAAGCAGTGGCTGATCCTGATCGGCATCTGCACCCATCTCGGCTGCGTGCCGCTCGCCTACAAGGGCGAGTTCAACGGCTACTTCTGCCCCTGCCATGGTTCGGTCTACGACACCTCCGGTCGCATCCGGAAGGGGCCGGCGCCGCTCAATCTCGAGGTGCCGCCCTACAAGTTCGTATCCGACACCAAGATCCAGATCGGCTGAGGGGAAGCGACATGAGTGGCGAAAGCACCTACAAACCCGCCAACGGCTTCACGCGTTGGCTTGACGAGCGCCTCCCGATCCTCCGGCTGGCGAATGACAGCTTCATCGATTACCCGACCCCGAAGAACCTCAATTACTGGTGGACCTTCGGCGGCGTGCTGACCTTCTGCCTCGGCGTGCAGATCATCACCGGCATCGTGCTGGCGATGCACTACATCCCGCAGACGGATCTGGCCTTCGCCAGCGTCGAGCACATCATGCGCGACGTGAACTACGGCTGGCTTCTGCGCTACATCCATTCCAACGGCGCGTCGATGTTCTTCATCGCCGTCTACATCCACATGTTCCGCGGTCTCTATTACGGCTCCTACAAGGCGCCGCGCGAAGTGCTGTGGATCCTCGGCTGCCTCATCTATCTCCTGATGATGGCGACGGCTTTCTTCGGCTACGTGCTTCCCTGGGGCCAGATGAGCTTCTGGGGCGCGACGGTCATCACCAACCTCTTCGGCGCGATCCCGCTGGTCGGCGAGTCGCTCCGTACCTGGCTCTGGGGCGGCTTCGCGGTCGGCGATCCGACGCTGAACCGCTTCTTCTCGCTCCACTATCTCTTCCCGTTCCTGATCGCGGGCGTGGTCATCCTGCATATCTGGGCGTTGCATGTGCCCGGCAATGGCAACCCCGCCGGCGTCAACG
>CAISYL010000064.1 GCA_903889655.1 uncultured Alphaproteobacteria bacterium
ATTCTGGTGCACGTTGGCGTCTCCCTCATACACCTGCGTGACAGCTATTTCTTCTCCGACGATTTCTTCAACGATATTCTGCAGAAGGAAAATGCGGGGAACTGGCACTATTTTTTCTGGGCGGTTTACGGACAGACCGTCCCTTTATACCGCGCGGCACATCTGGTTTTCTTTCAGATATTCGGACTGAACCACGGCGCAGTCATCTTCTTTACACTTTTGATGAGTTCATCCGTTGTCGGATTCATCGGTGCGATTGCCTGGCGAGCGCAAACGCCAATCACCATTGCCGCCGCACTTGTCGGTATTGCCGCGACCTCTCTTCTCCCAATCGAACCGCAGCGTTGGTGGAGCGCCGGGCTCCATATTCTGCCGGGGACAATAACCGCTCTTGCTTGCATCTTTATCGCCGCCGATCCCTCATCTCGTTTGAATGTCCGGCAGAGGCTGGCGGCCACCGCAATCTATGCGATTGGTCTTGGCTTTTACGCAAAGACACTCATCCTCATCGTTCCCTTCATCGCCATCCGGCTTTTTGTCCGCATGAGCCGGGAACGGAACGACGATATCGTCCCGCATCTCGTGGGAGCCCTGCGCGACAGCGCGCCGATGATGCCGGTCGCAGCCCTCTATCTGATTGCAGCCTCATTGGTTGCGATCAAACATGGGGCCACCGGCCTCGATCTCACATCTGTCCTTGCCGCAATCAAATTCACGCTGATCGGCCTCCAATATGGAATGATCAGCGCTCTGGCGGGCTTTCATATCGTCGAGGAGACGCCGGGTTTTATCATGTTCTTCGGCGCACTGGTGGCCGATGCGGCGCTCGGCTGCGCGGTGTTTGTCGCCCTGCGTCGCAATTCCGCCGCGCTGTGGCTATGGAGCGGACTCGCCCTCACCTTGATCGCCGGCATCGGACTGATCGGTCTGGCGCGAGCCGCTGTCTATGGCCCGTGGTCCGCCGCGAGCGGTCGCTATACGCTCGACGGCGGGATGATGATCCTCGCCTTTGCCTCGCTCGGCCTCGGTCGCGCCTATGCCGGCCGGGACGTCGTCACATCTCTCACAACGGAGAAAGCATTTCTCGCGGTATCGGTACCGGCGATGATGCTCGCCCTGTGGACTGGAATGACCTATCCGGCGGTCTGGAATACGGCAGGTGTGCGTCAGTTCATGGACACTTTCCGGACGAGCTACGCACGCGAGGCGCAAAAGACCACGCCGATTCTCGGCGAACGCATAATGCCGGCGCTCATGACGCCGACCTGGATGTTCGACTACACCGACCTCGACCATTTCGCGGGGTTGTTGATCGAAGCCCCGCGCGTCGCGCCCTGGGACCAGGCAACCCACATCGTCCTCGACGGAGGAGAGGTGATATCTCTCGCCAGTCTTCCGCGACTTCGCCTGGATGATGCTTCGGGAATCCGCCACACGATCTCGATCGCGCCGCCCTTTGAAGGACAGGGCCACCTCGATCTGATCGAACCCAGGCAAGGCGGAAAGATATATGGCTGGCTCGATCCGCGGTTGGGAAAGCGTCTGGAGGTTTGGGCGATTGTCGGTTGCAAGGTCGTGGTGGAGAGCGGTCTGACGGCGCAGAGAAACGACGTTGCCGCATATCTCGGACGCCCCCTCTTCGCCCGAGGCGGCTTCGAGACCCATTTCGAATCTTCGCCGACAGGTCAGGTTTCGGTTGTCGGCGTCATCGACCGCCGCATCGCGATCACGCTTTCCGGATCGTCGCCGCTGTCGTCCTGCGTGCTGAATTAAACCGCAGCCCTTGGCTCAGATCTCATCGAAGCGCCCGCCCCGACCTTTGCCGGCGGCGAAGCGTGCCGCACCCTTGACGGTCTCGCCGGTCGCCATGACCTTGCGGCCATGCTCGAACTCGTTGGCGATGGCGCGGTCGTAAGGCAGGTCCCATTGCTCATAGGCCGACATGCGATCGTGACGCAGACAGGCTTGCGGGAAGCGTGCGATCTCGGCGGCGAGTTTTTCGGCCGCGGCCCGCGCCTGCCCCTTCGGCACAACGCGGTTCGCGAGCCCCATCGCCAGCGCTTCCCCGGCCTCGACCGGCCGGCCGGTGAGGATGAGATCCATGGCGCGCGCATGGCCGATGAGCCGCGGCAGCCGCACCGTGCCGCCATCGATCAGCGGCACGCCCCAGCGGCGGCAGAAGACGCCCATCACCGCGCCCTTCTCGACGACGCGCATGTCGCACCAGAGCGCGAGTTCGAGCCCGCCGGCAACCGCGAAACCGGCAATGGCGCCGATCACCGGCTTCGACAGCACCATGCGCGACGGGCCCATGGGTCCGTCCGTCGCGAGCCGGTCGAAATCGAGCCCGGTCGCGGGCGGCGTGGTCCGGTTGCTGCGCGGCAAGGGACCGCC
>CAISYL010000065.1 GCA_903889655.1 uncultured Alphaproteobacteria bacterium
CCCGTTGAAGTCGAGATCGTAACCGTTGTCGACGCCCTGAATATACATGGCGAGACGTTCGAGCCCGTAGGTCAGTTCGCCCGACACCGGGTTGCAGTCGAAACCGCCGACCTGCTGAAAGTACGTGAACTGCGAGACTTCCATGCCGTCGCACCAGACTTCCCAGCCGAGACCCCAGGCGCCGAGCGTCGGGCTCTCCCAATCGTCCTCGACGAAACGGATGTCGTGGTTCTTCGGATCGATGCCGAGCTCGTAAAGGCTCTCGAGATAGAGCTCCTGCAGATTGTCGGGGTTCGGCTTCAGGATCACCTGAAACTGGTAATAATGCTGGAAGCGGTTCGGATTGGTGCCGTAGCGGCCGTCGGTCGGCCGGCGCGAAGGCTGCACATAGGCCGCCTTCCAGGGCTTCGGACCCAGCGCGCGCAGCGTGGTCGCCGGGTGAAACGTGCCCGCGCCCATCGACATGTCGTAGGGCTGGAGAATCACACAGCCCTGCTTCGCCCAGAAGTGCTGGAGCGTCAGGATCAGCGATTGGAAGGAATGGTCGCGCTTGGCGGTCATGGTTGCCCGTGCATTCAGCCTGTTGCCGGGGCCGCTCAAAAGCGCCCTGAAGGCGGGCGCAAACTAGCGGCCCACCCGCAAGGGGTCAACATGAAGGCAATCGGAAGCCGCGCCCGAAGCGCGGAAATGCCCGAAGCGCGAAAACACAAGGCTTACGACGAAATCAGCGACGGCCGTTGCCGTAGCTGTCCGGCACATAGAGCCCTTGCTCGACTTCGCGGAGCGTCCCGAGATCGCGCGGCTCGACGCTGGTGCGGGCTCGCGCCTTCACCATCATCTCGCGCTGGCGCTCGGCGGCGCGCAGAACCGCCTTGTAGGCCGTATAGCAGGCCGCCATCAACACGGCGGCAAAGACGAGCTTGCTCATCGCCTTCGTCCTCGTTCAGGGCCCGCTCAAATACGGAACCCGCAGCTATTAAAGTCCAAAACGCCGCCAAATGGAACGGGCTTCGATTGCCGAGATGAGTCCGAGGGCAAATCCCTCCCCGAGACCCGTCGCATCGCCCCCGCGCGCGGCGCTCCGAAGGCCGATCCCGCGCCGCCAGAAGGGCTTTCGGCCGCCGACGACCCGGAGCCGGACCTTGTCGCCGTATTTGGCTCTCATGATACTCCTGAGATCGCCCAATCCGTCGATCAGCCCCCTGTCGAGCGCCGCCTGCCCGGCCCAGAACTCGCCCGTGAAGAGCCTGTCCGCAGGTTCGACGAGGCGACCGCCGCGGCTTTTGCGGACCAGCGCCTTGAAGTTCTCGTGCACTTCCTGCTGAAGCGCCTCGAGTTTCGCGACATCCTCCGGGTTTTCCGGCTTGAAAGGATCGAGCATCGACTTGCTCTCGCCGGCCGTATGTACCCGCCGCTCGACGCCGAGCTTGTCGATGAGGCCGGTAAAGCCGAAGCCGGAGGAGACGACGCCGATCGAACCGACGATCGAGCTTTCATCGGCATAGATCTCGTCGGCCGCGCAGGCGAGCATGTAGCCGCCCGAGGCAGCCACATCCTCGGCGAAGGCGTAGACCGGGAGTTCCTTCTCCTTCGCCAGCGCGCGGATGCGCTTGTAGATCAGCGACGACTGCACCGGCGAGCCGCCCGGCGAATTGATGACCAGCGCCACGGCGTTCGCCTTCATGTCGAAGGCCGCCTCGATCGGGCCGACCGTCGAGGCGAAATCGATGCCGCCCCGGAGCGGCATCGCCATGCCGATCGCCCCGTTGAGCCGGACGACCGCGACAGTGGCGCGGGGGGTCCAGTCGGGATCGATGCGGCGGCGCAGGAAGCCGGGAAGGACGGACGCGATCAGCTTTTTCATGTCTTCTTTCAGAGAGGTTGGTCGAGCAGCAGCGCCGCCCCATGCCTTAGAATATTTTCGGCGCGCTCCGTGAAGCGGCCATCGCGTCCATGCAGCACAAGGCCCGGACGGATCGTCAGCGGCGCGCGCGAGCCGCGGATGCCGCGCACGATGACGCGGCTGGCGGGCTTGCCGGCGGCCGGCCAGAGCGGAAACACCTCGACGCCGCCGACATGACCTTCGAGCGCGACCAGCAATTGCGACAGCGCATCGGCGCGGTGGATGAAGCTCACCGTGCCCTTGGGCCGCGCCATCACGCAGGCGAACCGCACCCAGTCGCCGAGATCGGAGCCGAGCGTCATATGCGCCTGCGCCTTGCCGGCATCGGGCGGCAACGGCGATGCCGCATCGTGGTAAGGGGGGTTTGCAAAGACATGGTGCCAGCTTTGCGGCTCGAGCCCCAGCGCGGCAAGATCACGCACCGGCGCGCCGATATCGCCTTCGTAAAACAAGACCCTGGTCTGGAAATCGTTGCGCCGCGCATTCTCCCGCGCGATCCGCACGAGATCGGGCTGAAGTTCGAGCCCCGCAATCTCGGCATCGGTCACGCGCGCCGCAAGACAGAGCGAGGCGACGCCGACGCCCGCGCCCGCTTCCAGCACGCGCTCGCCATGCCGCGCCGGAACCGAGGCCGCGAGCAGCACCGCATCGATGCCGGCGCGATAGCCCTTTTCGGGCTGCAGCAATTGCAGCCGTCCGCCGAGAAACCCGTCATCCGTCCAGGCGCCGGAAGATGCCTCTGCCGCAATGATCTTTCCCACCGTCTCTTCCGATAATCCGCTCATGTCCCGCTCACCGGTCCTTGATATCGTCGAGAATAAGACGCGCCGCATCGAGATCGTCGCCCGTCACCATGATACGACGCGGCAGGACGCCGAGCGAGCCCTCCACCAGGCTCATATGGGTATCGAGCACCAGCGGTTCGATACCCGCCTCACGCAGCCGATGCTCCAGATAGGAAATGAGCACGATGTCGTTCGTCCGGATCAGTTCTTCCATCTCTCCCCGCAAAGCCCCCTCCCGGCGTGCCGCGCTTCGCCCGATCACAAGTTCGGGAGCGGCTTTGCCGCCACACTTGCCGCCTTGTGCGCGCCCTCTTATGCTGCCACAGAGGCTAACACATTTCCGGACTGTAGTTTCAGGAGCGAAGATTGGGCGTTGTGGTCCCCCTCGAGGACGAACGCGGACGGAGCCAGAACGCCGTCGCGCAGTTGCAGGCCCTCGTGCGCGAGGACATGGAGGACGTCAACGAATTCATCCGTGAACGGATGGCTTCGGACGTGCCGATGATCCCCGAACTTGCGAGCCATCTCATCAATTCGGGCGGCAAGCGGCTCCGGCCGATGCTGACCATCGCGGCCTCGAGGCTTTGCGGCTATGAAGGCGCGGACCACATCAAGCTCGCGGCCAGCGTCGAGTTCCTGCATACGGCGACGCTGCTCCACGATGACGTCGTCGACGAGAGCGATCTCCGCCGCGGCCAGAAGACCGCGCGGATGCTCTGGGGCAACCAGGCGAGCGTGCTGGTCGGCGATTTCCTGCTCGGCCGCGCCTTCCGCCTGATGGTCGAGACGAAGAGTCTGCGCGCGCTGGAAATCATCGCCAATGCGGCTTCCGTCATCGCCGAAGGCGAGGTGATGCAGCTTGCGGCCGCCAAGGACACCGGCACCACCGAAGACGCCTATATGCGCGTCATCGCGGCCAAGACCGCCGCCCTGTTCGCTGCCGCCGCCGAAGTCGGCGCGGTGATCGCGGCGCGCGGCCATGGCGAGGCGGCGGCGCTCGAATCCTACGGCCGCAATCTCGGCATCGCTTTCCAGCTCGTCGACGACGCACTGGATTACGGCGGACGTGCCGCGACGCTCGGCAAGAATGTCGGCGACGATTTCCGCGAACGCAAGATCACGCTGCCCGTCGTTCTGGCCTTCCGCCGTGGCGGCAAGGAAGAGCGCGCCTTCTGGGAGCGCACGCTGCGCGAAGGCGACCAGCGCCCCGGCGATCTCGAACATGCGCAGGAGCTGATGGTCAAGCATGCCGCGATCGAGGACACGATCACGCGCGCGCGGCATTACGGCGCCATCGCCAAGGACGCGCTGGCGATCTTCCCCGACAGCGCCTACTCCCGCGCGCTGCTCGATCTGGTCGATTTCTGCATCAGCCGGACTTACTGAGAGCGATCAGGACGCAACCGCCGACGCCGCCACCCACCAGCCGGGGCGTTCAACCGCATCGGCCGCCGCCCGCGCCTCGTCTTCCGTCGCATAGATCCCGAAACAGGTCGCGCCCGATCCCGACATGCGGGCAAGCCGGCAGCCCTTCGTCGCGGCGATCGCGGCAAGAACGTCGCCGATTGCCGGCACCACGCTGCGCGCTGGCGCTTCCAGATCGTTGCCATTGACGGTCAGCCATTCGAGCAACACATCGAGGCTCGCGAAAGCCGGCCGTTCCACGACGGTCGGCATTTCGGCCAGAGCCGGCGCGCCGAGCGCCTTGAAGACGGCGGCGGTCGAGACGGCGACGCCCGGATTGACGAGCAGCAATGCGAAATGCGGCAGTCCTGCGATACGCGCGACACGCTCTCCACGCGCCCACATGAAGGCAGGCCGCGAATCGAGACAGACCGGCACATCGGCGCCGAGCGTGAAGGCGAGCGCCGCCGGCATGTGCTCCTCGATCCTGACGCCCCAGAGCCGCGCCAGCGCCCGCAACGTCGCCGCCGCATCGGCCGAGCCGCCGCCGATGCCGGAGGCGACGGGAAGGTTCTTGCAGAGAGCGACATGTGCGCCCGCCCGTCCCATCTCGCCGCCGAGAAGCCGCGCGGCGCGGAGCACGAGATTGTCGCCGTCTTCGGTCAACGCGCTCGCGAAGGGACCTTCGAGCGCCATCGAAAATTCCGCCGCCGGCATCGCCGTCACGCGGTCGCCGACGTCGACGAAGACGACGAGGCTCTGCAACTCGTGATAGCCGTCGCCGCGTCGGCCGAGCACCTTGAGCGAGAGGTTGATCTTCGCGCGGGCAAGCTCTTCCGTTGAAGCCACAGGCGTCATGGGATCAGGAGCCGCGCGGCCCCGGCTCGCGATGTTGCGCGGCCTCGCCGGCTTCGAGCCCGAGTTCGAGTTTGCTCCTGATGAGCGCGACGCGATCGGCGTCGGGCTTCATGTCGAGCGCATGGCTCCACTGAAACCGCGCCTCGATCTTGCGCCCGACCTTCCACAAGCCGTCGCCGAGATGCTCGTTGATCGTCGGGTCGCCCGGCTCGAGCTCGACGGCGCGTTCGAGATATTCGACGGCCTTGGGATATTCGCCCATGCGGAACAGCGCCCAGCCGAGACTGTCGACGATGAAGCCGTCATTGGGACGAAGCTCGACGGCCTTCTCGATCATGGTGAGCGCTTCCTTGAGGTTGCGCCCCTGCTCGATCCAGGAATAGCCGAGATAGTTGAGAACGAGCGGATGATCGTCCGAAAGCTTCAGCGCGAGCTTCAGGTCCGCTTCCGCCTCCGGCCAGTGGCCGAGCCTTTCGTTGCAGATGCCGCGCGCATAATAGAGCGACCAGTGCGTCGGGTCCGGCTTGCCGACAATGGCGATGGCGCGCGTATATTCGGCTGCGGCCTCGGCATATTTCTCCTTGCCGCGATAGATATCGCCGAGCGCGATGATCGGCTCGACCGCTTTCGGGTCGTCCGCGATCGCCTCGTGAAGGACGGCGACGGCCTCGTCCTGCCGGTCGAGACGGTCGAGATCGAGCGCCTTCTGGATGCGCGCATTGTCGTAGAGCGGCGAATCCTTATCCACCGCATCATAGGCGGCGATGGCGTCGGCCCAGCGCTTCTTCTGCTCATAGGTATCGGCGAGCAGCGTGCGCGCGACGCCGAAATCGGGCCGCATCCAGATTGCAAGCTGGAGATAGAGCGAGGCGAGATCGTTGGAAGGATCCTGCGCCAGCGCGCTGCCGAGGCCGTAAAGCGCTTCGGCGACGCCTTCGGCGGCGCTTCCCACCAGCGGCTTCATCTTTTCGTCGGACGCAAGCTGCTTCAGCGCCGCTTTCACCAGCGGGTGATCGGGCGCAAGCGTCGCATATTGATCGAGCACGGCGCGCGCTTCGTCCCGTCGTCCCTGCCGGTCGAGGAAACTCGCATAGCCCTGCACGATGCGGATCGAAGTGCCGCCGCTCGTCTCCATCGCCTGCCGGTAGGAGGCTTCTGCATCCTTCGCGTCGCCGAGAAGATCGAAGATCAGCGCCTTGTGATAGGACCTGAAAAGATCGAAGGCCGGCTTGTCGTCGAAGGCCTTGAGCTTCTGGAGCGCAAGCTCCTGATTGCCGTCGCCGGCCGCGGCCCAGGCTTCGGTCAGCGAGCCGACAAGAGCGACGAAGGCGCCCTGCTCCGCATTGCCGATTTCCGTCTGCGCGTCCTTGTAGTCGCCGTCCTTGATCGCCTGGAGCGAGAGGACGAGCCGCGCCATCCGGTGATCGGGCACGACCTTGACGAGGCGCTGCGCGAGATCGACCGCGCGGTCCATGTCGCCGCCATTGAGCGCGACCATGAAGGCGCGCTCGAGAATGACGGCATTCTGGGGATCGGTCGCGAGCGTGCGGTCGAAATACTGCGCCGCCGTCTTTTCGTCGTGCTGACTGCCGGCAAACCGCGCCGCGAGATAATTGCCATAAGCATCGTCGCGATCGCCGCCGCCCATCAACCCGGTATCGGCGCAACCCTGAAGAATGAGAAGGGCCGCGAGCGCGGTCGCGCCGGCCGCCCAGCGAGGCAAAACGAGGCGGCGGGAAGCGCTCCGGCGGCAGTCCGGAGCCATCGATATGGACGCCATATAACGTCTTGCCTCTGAACACGCGGGCCTTGCGCCATGGCAAGGGCCGACCGGAAGGAAACCCAATCTACGGACACGAAGAAGCCGGCGTCCCCCCAATCGGGGCACGCCGGCCCTCGTTGACCAGCAGCTTAGCGCATTCGTCGCGCTTGCGATATGAGCGCCTTCAGCGAAGTCCCTTCACATATTCGGGTAATTGGGTCCGCCGGCGCCTTCCGGAACCGTCCAGTTGATGTTCTGGGTCGGATCCTTGATATCGCAGGTTTTGCAGTGGACGCAGTTCTGCGCATTGATCTGGAAGCGCGGATTGGAGCCGTCCGCCTCCCGCACGACTTCATAGACGCCGGCCGGGCAATAGCGCTGCGCCGGCTCGGCGAAGGTCGGCAGGTTGTAGGCGATCGGGATCGCCGGGTCCTTGAGCTTCAGATGGACCGGCTGGTCCTCTTCGTGATTGGTCGCCGAGATGAAGACCGAGGAGAGCTTGTCGAAGGAGACCTTGCCGTCGGGCTTGGGATAGTCGATCGGCTTGCATTCGCTGGCCTTCTTCAGCGACTCGTGATCGGCCTTCTTGTGCTTCAGCGTGAAGGGCAGACCGATACCGAGATTGTTCATCCACATGTCGATGAAGCTGAAGCCCATGCCGAAGAACGTGCCGAAGCGCGACAGGAATGGCTTCACGTTGCGGACCCGCTTCAGGTCCTTGTAGACCGGGCTGCCGATATAGGCCTCCGCATAGGCGGTCAGCTCGTCGGACTGGCGTCCCGCCTTCACGGCGTCGAAGGCTGCTTCCGCACCCATCATGCCGGTCAGCACCGCATTGTGGCTGCCCTTGATGCGCGGCACGTTGACGAAACCGGCCGCGCAGCCGATCAGGGCGCCGCCCGGGAAGACGAGCTTCGGCACCGACTGGAACCCGCCTTCGGTGATCGCGCGCGCGCCATAGGCGATGCGCTTGCCGCCCTCGAAGGTGTCGCGGATCGCCGGATGCGTCTTGAAGCGCTGGAACTCGTCGAAGGGCGAGAGATAGGGGTTCTTGTAGTTGAGGTGGACGACGAAGCCCACCGAGACCAGATTTTCGCCGAAATGATAGAGGAAGGAGCCGCCGCCCGTATCGTCGCTGAGCGGCCAGCCCAGCGTGTGCTGGACGGTGCCCTTCTTGTGCTTGGCCGGATCGATCTCCCAGATTTCCTTGAGGCCGATGCCGTATTTCTGCGGATCGCGGCCCTCGTCGAGCTTGAACTTGCGCGTCAGTTCCTTGGTCAGCGAACCGCGCGCGCCCTCGGCGAAGAGCGTGTACTTGGCGCGCAGTTCCATGCCGCGCGTGTAGCTGTCCTTGTGGTGGCCGTCCTTGGCGACGCCCATGTCGCCCGTGGCGACACCGCGCACGCTGCCGTCCTCATTATAAAGAACCTCGGCACCGGCAAAGCCCGGGTAGATTTCGACGCCGAGTTCCTCGGCCTTGGTCGCGAGCCAGCGGCAGAGATTGGCGAGGCTGCCGATGTAGTTGCCGTGATTGTTCATCAGCGGCGGGTAGAGGAAGCTCGGGATGGAAAGGCTGCCGGCCGGCCCGAGATAGATGAAATGGTCGGACGTCACCGGCGTGTCGAGCGGCGCGCCCTGCTCGCGCCAGTCCGGGATCAGCTTGTTGAGACCTGAAGGATCGATGACCGCGCCCGAGAGAATATGAGCGCCGACTTCGGAGCCCTTCTCGATCAGGCACACGGACAGATCGAAATCCTGCTCCGCCGCCAGCTGGCGCAGACGGATCGCCGCGGAGAGCCCCGCCGGGCCGCCGCCGACGACGAGGACGTCATATTCCATGAATTCGCGTTCGGGCAGCGGTTCGCTCATCAGATCATCTCCTGGACCGTCGGGGGCCTCTTCATGCGGGCACTTTATGGTGCTTCGTATCTGATTGGTCAACAAGGCGGGAGGCCCGTGCTAGTCTGCATGCCTCTCTGTTCAATTCCGATCCAGCGAGCCCGTAACGCTATGCCGCAGTTGGGGAAACCCACGATGCCCCTGACGCCTGAAGAGGCGGCGGCGCTGCTTGCCTTCTATGTCGAGGCGGGCGTGAGCGACGCGTTGGGCGAGGAGGCGGTCGACCGCTACCAGCTCGCGCCACAAAAAGCTGCGCCGGACGCGGAACGGGCACCCCCGCCGCGCGCGCCCTCCGGCGAACCGCGCCGCGCGCCGCTCGCGCGGGCACCGCTGACGGGTATGGAGGAGCCGGCCCCGATCCGCGCACAGGCACCGGCGACGATCCCGCTCGAAGAGCGCGAAGCCGTATCGAGCGCCCGCGCCATCGCCGAAGGCTGCCGCAGCCTCGACGAGCTGAAAGACGCCCTTTCGAAATTCGAAGGCTGCGCGCTGCGCTATACGGCCAAGAACCTCGTCTTCGCCGACGGCAATCCGGAAGCCCGCATCATGCTGGTCGGCGAGGCGCCGGGCCGCGACGAGGATCTGCAGGGCCTTCCCTTTGTCGGCCGCTCCGGCCAGTTGCTCGACCGGATGCTGGCCTCGATCGGCCTCGACCGCACGGGGGTCTATATCGCCAACACGCTGCCCTGGCGCCCGCCGGGCAACCGTCCGCCGACGGCCGCCGAACAGGCCATGTGCGAGCCCTTCATCCAGCGCCAGATCGAATTGTCGAAAGCCGAAATCCTGGTGCTGGTCGGCGGCGTCTCGGCGAAGCAGCTTCTCGCGACCGATACCGGCATCATGCGGCTTCGCGGCCGCTGGTCGACCTACCGCGCGGGCGACCGCGACATTCCGGCCCTGCCGATCTTCCACCCGGCCTATCTGCTCCGCCAGCCGGCGCAGAAGCGGCTCGCCTGGCGCGATCTTCTGTCGCTGAAGACACATATCGACGCCCTGCCGCCGGTCTGAGCAGCCGCCTTATCCCCCCGAAACCGCCTTCATTAATCTTTCGCAACTGCGAAAAGATTCAACTCATGCGTGCTTGTGAGACCTTACCTCGCAGTTAAGATGCTCCCCATGAACACGGGGGTGTCTCAAAACGGCGCGGCCTTGCGTAACGGCAAAGGCCTGCAAAGCGCAGCTTGCGGCCAGCGGCTTGTCCGGGTCGCGGGGCTGGCGTTTGTCTGCCTCGTCGGCACATGGGCACTACCCTCGGTTGCCGGCACGCTCGGGACGCTGAGCACGAAGGATGCGGCCGCCGCCGCGGCGATGAAGCTGGCCGACCCGCTTCCCGCCAGCGCCAAGATCTGGAGCCCCGAGGTCCTGAGCGGCGCCGACCGCGAACGCTACCTGAAAATCTTCGCCGCCCAGAAGCGCGCCGACTGGAAGAAGGCCGACAAGCTCTCCGCCGAACTCTCCGACAAGCGCCTGATGCCCTATGTGCTCCAGCAGCGCTATCTCGACCCGCGCGCCAAGGCGAAATTCGCCGAGCTCAAGACGTGGATGGCGAATTATTCGAGCGTCCCCGGCGCCGACCGCATTTTCGCCCTGGCGATGAAGAAGAAGCCGCGCAAGGCCTCCGCGCCCGAGCGGCCCGCCCCGCAGCATTTCCGCCAGCCGACCCACGCGGCCTATTCGGTCGATGACGGCGACGACGTGGTCGCGTCAGACCGCTTCGCGAAGATCGACGCCCGCGTCCGCGCGCTGGTCCGCGACGAAAAGGCGGTCGACGCGCTCAACTATATGAAGACGACGTCGGCGCGCCTCGCGCTGACCGATGTCGAATACGACCGGGTACTGGAGCGCGTCGCCTGCTCCTTCTTCATCGAGAACGACAATGAGCGCGCCTATCAGACGGCGGATGAAATTGCCGGCCGTCATGCCCGGCAGGTGCCGCTCGCCGACTGGTATGCCGGCCTCGCGGCCTGGCGCATGGAGCATTATGCCGACGCCGCCTGGCATTTCGAGCGGCTGGCACGGTCCGAGACCGTCACCGACTGGCAGAGGGCGGCCGGCGGCTTCTGGGCCGCGCGCGCCTATCTCGCGAACCGCCAGCCGGAACGCGTGGCCGAGATGCTGGAAATCTCCGCCGACACAGGCGCGACCTTCTACGGCCTCCTCGCGACGCGCCAGCTCGGCCGCGAAGCGCGCTTTGCCTGGGTCGAGCCGAAGCTCGACCGCACCGGCTACGAAGCCCTGATCGGCGATCCTGCCGTCGCCCGCGCCGTCGCGCTGGCGCAGATCAACCGGCGCGACCTCGCCGAGCAGGAACTGGTACGCGCGCATGGCTGGCTCGACCCGGCGCTCGACCCCGCGCTGATCGCGCTGGCCTCGACTTTCGATCTTCCCGCCGTCGAACTCCAGGTTGCGAGCGCCGCGAGCCTGCCGACGCTGCGGCCCGTGGATGGCGAGATCGCCGTCAATGCGGGCCTCTTCCCGATCCCGGATTACCAGCCGGCGGACGGCTTCCGCGTCGATCGCGCGCTCTTCTTCGCCTTCATGCGGCAGGAGAGCAAGTTCCGCCCCGACGTGACCTCGCCCGCCGGTGCGCGCGGACTGATGCAGATCATGCCGGGAACGGCGAGCCACATCATGCGCGACACGACGCTTGCGAGCGCCAACAAGGACCGGCTGCTCGATCCCTCGTTCAACCTGACGCTGGCGCAGAACTATCTCGAGACGCTGATGGATTCGGCCGAACCGCGCGGCAATCTCTTCATGCTGACGACGGCCTATAACGGCGGTCCCGGCAATCTCAATCGCTGGCTCGACAGCATCAACTTCAAGGGCGATCCGTTTCTTTTCATCGAAAGCATTCCGGCGCCCGAAACGCGTGGCTATATAGAGCGCGTGCTAACGAATTTCTGGATTTACCGTGCAAGGCTCGGCCAGCCGCTCCACTCGCTCGACGTGACCGCGTCCGGCAACTGGCCCGTCTATGAAGCGGCCGAATCCTCGGACGGACCGCTCTCGTTGCGCTGAGCACGGAACCCTCCGTCCCACCCGCGTTACAGTAACCATGGAAAGGCACTCCCCATGCCTGGCATCGACACGTCGCGTCCCTTCATTCCCCTCAACATCGCCGTCATGACCGTTTCCGACACGCGAACGCGCGAGACGGATACCTCGGGCGACGTTCTCGCCGAACGCATCGAAAAGGCGGGCCACAATCTCGCCGACCGCGTCATCGTCACCGACGATCAGCAGATGATCCGCAACCAGCTGCGCTCGTGGATCGCCGACGAAAAGGTCGACATCATCATCTCGACCGGCGGCACCGGCCTTACCGGTCGTGACGTGACGCCGGAGGCTTTCAAGTCGGTCTATGAAAAGGAGATCGAGGGCTTCTCCGCGATTTTCCACCGCATCAGCTACGAGAAGATCGGCACCTCGACGATCCAGTCCCGCGCCACCGCCGGCGTCGCCCATGGCAAATATCTCTTTGCACTGCCGGGCTCTCCCGGCGCCTGTAAGGATGGCTGGGACGAAATCCTCCAGTACCAGCTCGACAACCGCTACCGTCCCTGCAACTTCGTCGAGATCCTGCCCCGGCTTCAGGAGCACAAATGATCCGGAACCCTTGATCCCGCCCCCTCATCGCTCCACTCTTGTCCTCAAACCGCGAACGCCCGCAAGGACGTTCGACAGTCTGGACCACACGAGAGGAGACGGGATGTTCAAGGAATTCCGGGAGTTCGCGCTCAAGGGCAATGTGCTCGACATGGCGGTCGGCATCATCATCGGTGCCGCCTTCACGGGCATCGTCACGTCGCTGGTCAACGACGTGCTGATGCCCCCGATCGGCGTTCTGATGGGCGGCGTCGACTTCTCGAATTATTTCGTACCGCTGAGCATGAACGCGACCCCCGCGTCAATCGAGGCAGCGAAGACCGCCGGCGTGCCCGTGCTCGCCTATGGCAAGTTCATCAACGCGGTCATCAACTTCACCATCGTCGCCTTCGCGCTCTTCATGGTGATCCGGCAGATGAACCACCTGAAGGCGAGGATCGCAAAGGGCGAAGCCCCCGCCGCCGAAAAACCCCGCCAGGAAGTGCTGCTGGAAGAAATTCGCGATCTCTTGAAGGCGCGGAGCTAGGCCGGCCGCCTGCGCCACCGTTTGAAATCATCCGCCGTATCGACATCGATCAGCGTTTCGAGCATCGCAACGCTCAACCCCGCGTGGTCTGCATTCGCGCGCGTATCGGCAAGCGCATGTTCGCCCGACCAGCGAACACCGCTGAAGATGTCCGCGACGCGCGGGAACCGGCTGAGGCCGACGAGCCAGTAGCCGCCATCGTCGGCCGGGCCGAAGACGGCATCGTGGCGGCCAAGCAGGTCGAACGCATCCGCGATGTGAGGCGCGGCGATGTCGGGAATGTCGCTGCCGATGATGACGACCGGCCCCGGCGGCAGATCGCGCATCAGCCGTCCCATGCGGTGACCGAGATCGCCCGGGCCTTGGGCGATGCGCGGTACGCCTTCGGGCCAGACGCCTTTTTCATGCACCGAAATATCCGGCGCGAGCGCCAGCACCGTCTGCCAGCGCGGATCGGCGCCGACGCGGCGCAGGAGATCGTGGCTGGTGCGGCGATAGAACCGCGCCGCCTCGACCGCGCCGATGCCCTTTGCAAGCCGTGTCTTGACGCGGCCGAGCATCGGCGCCTTCGCCATCACGACGAGCTGGCGCGTCGGCGACATTCAGGCGATCGTGTCGATGAGCCCGCCATCGACACGGAGCGCCGCGCCGGTGGTGGCGGAAGCCTGCGGCGAACAGACATAGACGATCATGTTGGCGACCTCCTCCACCGCCGCCGCGCGGGCGATGATCGAGGATGGCCGGTTCTTTTCCATGAAGCCCTTTTCCGCTTCGGCTTCGGGAATGCCCTGCTTTTCCGCCATCTGCTTGAAGAAGACCTCGACGCCTTCCGATTTCGTCGGTCCGGGCAGCACAGAGTTCACCGTCACGCCTGTGCCCCGCGCCGTTTTCGCAAGACCGCGCGCGACCGCGAGCTGCGCCGTCTTCGTCATGCCGTAGTGGATCATCTCGGGCGGAATGTTGAGCGCGGACTCGCTCGAGACGAAAACGATGCGGCCCCAGTTCTTCGCGACCATCTTCGGAAAATAGTGGCGCGCCATGCGGATGCCGCTCAGTACATTCGTCTCGAAAAAGCGCGTCCAGTCCTCGTCGGAAATATCGACGAAGGCCTTGGGCTCGAAGATGCCGAGATTGTTGACCAGGATGTCGGCATCGCCGGCCTTGGCGACGAAGGCGTCGGCGCCCGCTTTGGTCGCGAGATCGGCGGCGATGCCCTCGACCTTCGCGCCGGGCACGCGCGCCTTGAACCGCTTCAGCGCGTCGTCGACGCCCGCCTGTCCGCGCCCGTTGATGACGACATGGGCGCCGGCCTCCGCCAAGCCAACGGCTGCCGCGAAGCCGATACCGTGTGTCGAACCCGTGACGATGGCTCTCTTGCCGGAAAGATCGATACGCATGGACTGCTCCTGCTGAACGGAAAGATCAGGAGTATATGCGTGCGATGAGGCGCGGTGGAACGCGCAAATAATAAAGCGTGATGCAAAGTGCGTTGCGGGCGACGCGGCGCAGGAAACCGTCGCGCACGTAGCGCTCGGGGCTGGTGACCGCGCGGGACCGCAACATGACGAGGCGCCGCCTGCCGATGCGGCGGACGAGATCGACGTCCTCCATCAGTGGCAATTCGCGATAGCCGCCGAGCCTGTCGTAGAGGCGGCGGTTCACCAGAAGACCCTGATCACCATAGGGAAGCTTCAGCAGCGCGCAGCGCAAGCCGACCGCCTGCTCGACGACGCGCGCCGCGCCGGAAAAATCGTCGAGCGCGAAACGGAAGGCGGCCGCGATTTCCGGCCCGCGCACGCGGCCCGACGAAATCTGCTCGAAGAGCTTGCCGACTTCCTGATCCCAGTCGGGCTGCAGAACCGTGTCGGCATGAAGGAAAAGAAGCCACGCGCTTTTGGCCGCCTTGGCGCCAGCGGCGAGCTGACTGCCGCGACCGCGGGGGCAGCGCACGAACTTCGCGCCGGCCGCCTCGGCGATTTCGAACGTGTCGTCGGTCGAACCGCCATCCGCGATGATGACCTCGCGCACCATGCCCTGCACGGCTGCATGCACCAGCGCCGAGAGAACACGCGGCAGGCTGGCTTCGGAATTGAGGGTGGGAATGACGACGCTGATCATGCGGCCCCCATCATACAAGCCGTTTGATTGAAGGCGAATGAACTGATGGAAATGTTCTTGTTATGTTCTCATTTTTCGATTAGATTTTATGCATGACAGCGAGTCGCGACATAGCACGCCCCGGCCGCCCTGCCGCCTCCCCCGCCAATTCCCCGATTGGCCGCGGAGCCGCATCCCGGCCTCCCCGCCTGGTGGATCCCGTCCCCCTCGCACCCCAAGGGATCCCCCAGAATGGCCGCCGCGGCCGGGGCGCGCTTACCAACGACAGCGGCCGCTTCGAGGCGGAGCGTCGCGTGCTTCTGGACGATGGCTGGGGCGTCAACGACGCGCCGCCACCCCTGAAGACGCATGTGACGGACGAAACGCCCCGCACCATCATCACGCGCAACACCTCGCCCGATATCGGTTTCGATCGCTCGATCAATCCCTATCGGGGCTGCGAGCATGGCTGCGTCTACTGCTTCGCCCGGCCGACCCATGCCTATATGGGCCTCTCGCCCGGTCTCGATTTCGAAAGCCGGCTTTTTGCCAAGCCCAATGCGGCGGCGCTTCTGGAAAAGGAGCTGTCGCGCAAGGGCTACGAGGTGAAGCCGATCGCGATGGGCACGAACACCGATCCCTATCAACCGATAGAGCAGCGTTACCGCATCACGCGCAGCGTGCTCGAGGTGCTGTCGGCCTATAATCATCCCGTCACCATCGTGACGAAATCGGCCCGCGTCACGCGCGACCTCGACATTCTCTCGGATATGGCAAGGCGCGGCCTCGCCAAGGTCGCGTTGTCGGTGACGACGCTCGACGCGAAGCTCGCCCGCGTAATGGAGCCGCGTGCCTCGACGCCGTCGCGTCGTCTCGAGGCGATGAAGCTGCTTTCGAGCGCGGGCGTGCCGACCGGCGTCATGGTCGCGCCGGTGATCCCGGCCTTGAACGACAGCGAGATCGAAAAAATTCTGACGGGCGCGGCTTATGCCGGCGCGACATCGGCGGGCTTCGTGCTGCTGCGCCTGCCCCACGAGATCAAGGATCTCTTCCGCGAATGGCTGGAGGAGAACCGGCCCGACGCCGCCGACCATGTGATGTCGCTGATCCGCTCGATGCGCGGCGGCAAGGATTACGACGCCGAATGGGGCAAGCGCATGAGAGGCACCGGCCCCTATGCCTGGCAGATCGGCCGCCGCTTCGAAATCGCCACCAGACGCCTGGGTCTCGACCGCGGTGGCTGGAAACTCGACTGCACGAAATTCAAGGTGCCGCCGCGAGCGGGGGACCAACTGGCGCTGCTTTAGTCGTTGTTCAAAAGCAAGTGTCGTCCCGGCCTGCGGCGGGATGACACGAAATACTTTATGCGCCAAACTCCGCCTCATGGCGCGGGCACCCAAAAAAGATTCGGCGAAGAAAGACGCGCAGGCGACGAAGCCTCGCGCGCGCGCGAAACCCGCTTCGCCGATGATCCTCCTGAAGCCCGACTACGCCTTCGAGATCGAGCATGGCGCGCCGCATCTCCTGGTCTGCGGTATCGACGAGGCGGGGCGCGGTCCGCTGGCGGGGCCGGTGGTCGCCGCCGCCGTCATCATCGACGCGGAGAACTGCCCCGAAGGCCTCAACGATTCGAAGAAGCTCGACGAGGCGCGCCGCGAAGCTCTCTTCGCGAAGCTGAGCCAATGCGCGGAGATCGGCGTCGGCATCGCCAGCGTCGAGGAAATCGACGAGATCAATATTCTCTGGGCCTCGATGCTCGCGATGAGCCGCGCCTTCGAGGCGCTCGGCAAGACGCCGCAATTCGCCCTTATCGACGGCAACCGCATTCCGAAACTCGCCTGCCCCGCCCGCGCCATCGTCGAGGGCGACGCTCGCGTCCTTTCGATCGCCGCCGCCTCGATCATCGCCAAGGTGACGCGCGACCGGTTGATGACCGATCTCGCCGCCGAACATCGCGGTTATGGCTGGGAAACGAACCGCGGCTACGGCACGCCGGAGCACCTCGATGCACTGACGCGCCTTGGGCCGACGCCGCACCACCGCCGCAGCTTCGCTCCGGTACGCAACATCTTGAGTCCCGAGATTCCAGAAGGACTCGATCTAGTGGTCGAGAATCCCTTAACCCTTTGATTCTTGACGCAGAATCGTCGCTGACTCATGATCCGCCCTCATTCTTCAGAGGGGTTTCATCGTGGGGCGTACTTCCAGCGCATCGGCCAACGGCGCCAACATCGCCGAGCGGATCATCGAGGGCGATTGCATCGAGGCGATGAACGCGCTTCCCGAAAAGTCGGTCGACCTGATCTTCGCCGACCCGCCCTACAATCTGCAGCTCGGCGGCGACCTGACGCGGCCGGACCAGTCGAAGGTCGATGCGGTCAACGACGAATGGGACAAGTTCGAGAGCTTCGAGACCTATGACCGCTTCACCCGCGAGTGGCTGCGTGCGGCGCGGCGCGTGCTGAAGGACTCGGGCGCGATCTGGGTCATCGGCTCCTATCACAACATCTTCCGCGTCGGCGCCTCGCTTCAGGATCTCGGCTTCTGGATCATGAACGACGTCGTCTGGCGCAAATCGAACCCGATGCCGAATTTCCGCGGCACGCGCTTCACCAACGCACACGAGACGCTGATCTGGGCGACGCGCGACGCCGAGCAGAAGAAATACACCTTCAACTACGACGCGATGAAGGCGCTGAACGAAGACCTTCAGATGCGCTCCGACTGGGTGCTGCCGATCTGCACCGGTGGCGAGCGGCTGAAGGACGAGGATGGCGGCAAGGCGCATCCGACGCAGAAGCCGGAGGCGCTTCTCCACCGCGTGCTGCTGGCGACCACCAATGCCGGCGACACGGTGCTCGATCCCTTCTTCGGCACCGGCACCACGGGCGCTGTCGCCAAGAAGCTCGGCCGCAAGTTCATCGGCATCGAACGCGACCAGCGCTATCTGAAAGTCGCCCGCGCCCGCATCGCCCGCGTGGTTCCGGGCGCCGCCGAGGACCTGAAAGTCACGACCTCGAAAAAGGCCGAGCCCCGTGTGCCCTTCGGCGTCATCGTCGAGCGGGGTTTGCTCGAACCCGGCGCGGTGCTGACCGATCCCTCGCGCCGCCACGCCGCCCGCGTCCGCGCCGACGGCTCCATCGTCTGCCGCGACGCGACGGGCTCGATCCACAAGATCGGCGCCCATGTGCAGGGCCTCGACGCCTGCAACGGCTGGACCTACTGGCACTTCAAGACCGATGGAAAACTCAAGCCCATCGACATCCTGCGCCAGAAGGTCCGCGCGGAAATGGGCGACGCATAAACCGGTCCCGCTCCACACGGCCGACGCGACGGAAACCGAAAATAATTTCCGGTCAGTGCTGACTGTAATCTGTTTTCATGTCTAACTCTCCCTCGTCAAAGGGGGAGACGTATGAGTTCACAATCGCATACCGGCGCGGATGCCGACGCGGCCGAGGTCGAAAACATGGTGCGCAGCCTTTCTCTGGAAGAGAAGGTTGCCCTGATGTCCGGCAAGGGCTTCTACCAATCCGCCGCGAAACGCATCCGCGGTCTCGTCTTCGAGCCCTATTGCATCGGCGGGCACAGCGAGAGGCTCGGCTTCGACGGCATCTATTTTTCCGACGGTCCGCGCGGCTGCACGATGGGACGCTCGACCTGCTTTCCGGTCGCCATCGCGCGCGGCGCTTCCTTCGACGTCGAACTCGAAGAACGTATCGGCGACGCCATCGGCAAGGAAGTCCGCGCGCAGGGCTGCAACACATTCGGCGGCGTCTGCATCAATCTGCTGCGCCATCCGGCCTGGGGCCGCGCGCAGGAGGGATATGGCGAGGACCCGGTGCTGCTCGGCGAAATGGGCGCGGCGATCACCCGCGGCGTCCAGCGTCACAACGTCGTTGCGACGGTGAAGCATTTCGCCCTCAACAGCATCGAGAACAGCCGCTTCAAGGTGAATGTGAGGGCGGACGAACGCGTGCTGCGCGAGGTCTATCTGCCGCACTTCAAACGCGTGATCGACGAAGGCGCGGGCGCCGTGATGAGCGCCTACAACAAGGTCAACGGCTTTTATTGCGGCCATAACCCGCACCTCCTCACCGACATATTGCGCAACGACTGGGGCTTCGACGGCGTCGTGATGTCGGACTGGATTCTCGGCTGTTACGGACCCGATGCGGCGGAAGCGGGGCTCGACATAGAAGCTCCCGAGCCGCGCTTCTATGGCGAGACGCTGATCGAGGCGGTGCGCGACGGTCGCGTGCCGGAGGCGGCCGTCGACCGCGCCGTGCGAAACATCCTTACATTGCAGCTCCGCTTCTTTCGCAAGCCCGATCCGCAAATCTACGACGTCTCGCTCGTCGCCTCGCCCGCCCATCGGCTGCTTGCCCGCGAGGCGGCGGAGGCCGGCGCCGTTCTTCTGAAGAACGACCGCGGGCTTCTCCCGCTCGAGCGGTCGAAACTTCGCCGCGTCGCATTGATCGGGCCGCTGGCCGAAACCGGCAATCTCGGCGACAACGGTTCCAGCCGTGTCATGCCGCCGGAAATCGTGACGCTCGCCGAAGGCCTCCGCGCCGCGCTCGAACCATATTGCCGGTTGACGGTACATGACGGCGCTTCACTCAACGAAGCGGTCGCGCTCGCACGTGGCGCCGATGCGGTGATCCTCGCTGTGGGCCTGACGGCGGACGACGAAGGCGAATACATCGCGATTCCCGTTCCGGCGAAGGACGGCGGCGCCCCCACGACACGCGAAATCGGCGGCGATCGTCTTTCACTCTCGCTTGCTCCGGCGCAGGACGTGCTCGTGAAGGCCGTCGCCCGCGCCAACCCCAACAGCATCGTGACGCTGATCGGCGGCAGTGCGATCACGATGGACCACTGGAAGGACGACGTCGCCGCGATCCTGATGCTCTGGTATCCGGGCATGGAAGGCGGTCACGCCGCGGCGCGGCTGCTCCTCGGCGAGGCGATGCCCGGCGGCAAGCTTCCCTTCTCGATCCCGGCGCAAGAACAAGACCTGCCCTTCTTCCGCAGCGAGGTCGACGAGATCGAATATGGCCTCTTCCACGGCTACACGAAACTCGATCGCGAAGGGCTCACGCCTGCCTTCCCCTTCGGCTTCGGCCTCTCCTATACGAACTTCCGCATCGGCAAGCCGGCGATGGTCCGCGACGGCAACGGCTGGACCTTCCGCGTCGAGGTCACGAATACCGGCAAGCGCGCGGGCTCGGAAGTCGTGCAGCTCTATCTCGGCCTCGAACGATCGCGCATCCAACGCGCACGGAAACTGCTGCGCGGCTTCCGTAAGGTGCATCTCGCTTCGGGCGAAAGCGCGGAGGTCGACTTCAACCTTACCCGCGATGATCTCGCTTATTGGAACGAAGCAGCGAACGACTGGGCGATCGAGGACATTCCCTATACGGCCTATATCGGCACAAGCTCGCGGCACGCTGATCTGCAGGCAGTCGAGTTCAGTCTCTAGTTTCCTCGCGCGAGGCGAACCCGCTCATGCCTTGCGCCCGAACAACGGCCCGAGATCCGGCATCGCGTGATCGACAACCTTGCGCATCAGCGACGGCAGCGCCTCGCCGCTAAGTTCGTCGACGCCGACCCATATCCCGTCGACATCTTTCGCCGCCTTCGCAGTCGCCTCGGCGGTGAAGACCGCGAGCTGCAGGTGGAAATGCGTGAAGGTGTGCTCGACAAGCCCCGGTACACGCCTCCATGAGAGTTTCGCGGGCGCCTGTGCGAGAAGCGCCGCCTTGTCGAGTTCGGCGCCGTTCCATTCGGTCGTCGGCACTTCCATCATCCCGCCGAGTAGTCCCTTGGCCGGCCGCTTGCGCAGGAGCACCGCGCCGTCGGCTCGCGTAAGGAAGAAGCAGGCGCCGCGACGCACGGGTCGCTCCTTCTTCGCCCCGCGTCGCGGCAGCGTCTCCTCGACACCGGCCGCATGCGCATCGCACAACTCCGAAACCGGGCAGCGATTGCAGGACGGGCGCTTCGGCGTGCAGATCGTCGCGCCGAGATCCATCATGGCTTGCGCAAAGTCGCCGGCGCGCAGATCCGGCGTCAGCGTATTGGCCTTCGCGCGGATTTCGGGCTTCGATGCCGGCAGCGGCGTCTCGATCCGGAAGAGCCGTGAGACGACGCGCTCGACATTGCCGTCGACCACGGTTGCCCGCCGGCCGAAGGCGATCGCCGCGATTGCCGCCGCCGTATAGGGCCCGATGCCCGGAAGCCGCCGCAGCCCTTCCTCCGTATCCGGAAAGACACCGCCATGGTCGTTCGCGACCGCAATCGCGCAGGCATGGAGATTGCGCGCCCGGCTGTAATAGCCGAGCCCCGCCCATTCCCGCATCACATCGTCGACCGGCGCGGCGGCGAGCGCCCCGACATTCGGCCAGCGCGTCAGGAACTTGCGGAAATAGGGACCGACGGCCGCAACGGTGGTCTGCTGCAGCATGATCTCGGACAACCAGACCGCGTAAGGATCGGCGAAAGCGCCCGGCCGCGACCGCCAAGGCAGAACCCGCGCGTGGACGTCGTACCAGGCGAGCAGCCGCTCCGCGACGGAGGGAGCGGCCTGCGGTTTTGCCTTGGTGGTTGATTTCGCCATGCGTCAGTGATGGCGCGAATGCCCCATCGGCGTCAATCAGCGGTACTTCGACAAAATGCCGGTATTAAAACGGTTGTCATCCCGGGCTCGTCCCGGGACCCAGGGGCAACAAGCTCGGAGCAAGCGGTCCCTGGGCCCCGGCACAGGGCCGGGGTGACAAAAACGGGGTGAGAAGCTTGGCGGATCGGGCAAATCCCCCTTCCCTCGCCCCCTGCCGCTTTTCGAGTCAGAATGGGTCATGACCCAGTATGGCCGCCCCGTTGCTCCCCGGCGCTATGCGACGCCCCTCATCGGCGCGCGCGTGGCCGGGATCACACGCGACATCTTCAAGAAGCGCGGCTTTGCCCAGAGCCATATTCTTGCCCATTGGCCGGCCATCGTCGGCGAGGCGCTGGCGGAATATTGCTCGCCCGAAAAGCTCGCCTTCCCCCGCGCACCCAATGAAGGCCGCGGCCTGCAGGAAAGCGCCACTCTGACGGTTCGGGTCGATGGACCGATCGCGCTCGAAATCCGCCACCTCGAACCCCAGATCGTCGAGCGCATCAACGGATATTATGGATATAATGCGGTCGCCCGGCTGAAGCTCGTCCAAGGCCCCTTGCCGCCCCGGCTGAAAAGCCGCCGCCGCAAGTTCAGGCCGCTCACACCGGAGGAGCGCGATACTCTGGTCCGGAGCCTTGCCCCCATCGGCGAGCCGGCGCTGAAATCGGCGCTCGAACGTCTCGGCCAAAGAATCCTGGGGACAAGTGGCCGGTTGCCCGATTCTCGACCCCGTGCAACCGAAAGGTTTGATTGAGAGGGTCGGCGCCCGAGGCCATAATGCCTCAACATCTAGTGGGGATCGATCAAAGTGAATCAAAATCGGGTTATCGCGATTGCGGTGGTGGCTGTTCTGGCCGTGGCGGCGCTCGGCTATGCGGGCTGGCGCGCCTATGGCCATAAGGATGCGCTCGACACCGGCTCGATCAGCGACCGCGACGTGTCCGCCTTCGAAAAGGAACTCGCGGTGCCGGGTCCGCTCGGGGACATGACGCTGGGCGACAAGAATGCCCCCGTCACGGTCTACGAATATGCGTCGCTGACCTGCTCGCACTGCGCGGAGTTCTCGAAGGACACCTTCCCGCTGGTGAAGAAGAACTACATCGACACCGGCAAGGTCTATTACGTGCTGCGCGATTTCCCCTTCGACCCGGTGGCGACGGCGGCGTTCATGCTCGCCCATTGCGCCGGCCCGGAGCGCTATTTCGGCTTCGTCGAAGTCCTCTTCGCCACGCAGGAGCAGTGGGCCTTCGCTCCCACGCCGATGGAAGGGCTGAAGAACATCGCCAAGCAGGGCGGCTTCTCGGACGAGAAGTTCGAAGCCTGCATGAAGGACCAGACGATCTTCAACCATGTGAAATCGGTCGCCGACCGCGGCGGCCAGCAATTCGGCGTCCGCTCGACGCCGACCTTCTTCATCAATGGCGAGAAGATCGAAGGCGCGATCCCCTACGCAGAATTCGAGGCCGCGCTGAAGAAGCATCTGCCCGGCGGCGACACATCGGCGGCTCCCGCGGCGGCACCGTCGGGCGCTTCCACGCCGGCGGCACCGCAACAGTAGTCGATCCGGCGCATTTCGGCGGATCAAGACCAACACTGAGCAAAGATCGAGATCAACGTGAAGTTCAACCGGCTGCGTCTTTCAGGTTTCAAGTCCTTCGTCGACACGACCGATCTCATCATCGAGCCCGGTCTGACCGGCGTCGTGGGACCGAACGGTTGCGGCAAGTCGAACCTGCTCGAAGCGCTGCGCTGGGTGATGGGCGAGAACTCGTTCAAGAACATGCGCGGCACCGGCATGGAAGACGTGATCTTCGCCGGCACCGCGGGGCGGCCGGCGCGCAACCATGCCGAAGTGGTGCTCGTCATCGACAATGCCGACCGCTCGGCGCCCGCCGCCTATAATGACTGCGAGACGATCGAGGTTTCGCGCAAGATCGAGCGCGACGAGGGCTCGACCTATCGCATCAACGGCCGCGAAGTCCGCGCCCGCGACGTGCAGCTGCTCTTCGCCGACGCCTCGACCGGCGCCCATTCGCCGGCGCTGGTGCGGCAGGGCCAGATCGCGCAGTTGATTTCGTCGAAGCCGATCAATCGCCGCCGCATCCTCGAGGAAGCCGCCGGCATTACCGGCCTCTATACGCGCCGCCACGAGGCGGAACTTCGGCTGAAGGCCGCCGAAACCAACCTCACCCGCCTCGACGACGTCGTCGCGCAACTCGAATCCCAGCTCGCGAGCCTGAAGCGCCAGGCGCGGCAGGCCGTGCGCTATCGCAACCTCTCCGGCCAGATCCGCGAGACGGAAGCGATCCATCTTCATCTGAAGTGGACGCAATCCGTCGAAGGGCTGAAGCGCGAGGAAGACCGTCTCGTTGCGACCGACGAGCGCGTCACCGAACTGACGCGCGAAGCAGCCGCCGCGAGCGTCGCCGAAGCGGACGCCGCCGAAGTTCTGCCGGGCCTTCGCGACGCCGAGGCGCAGGAAGCGGCGAAGCTCCACCGCCTGACGATCGAGCGCGGCAATCTCGATGCCGAGGAAGCCCGCGCCCGCGAAGAGGCCCAGCGCCTCACCGCGCGCCTCGACCAGATCGGTCAGGACCTCGCCCGCGAACGTCACCTCATCGAGGATACGCGGAGCGCCATCCAGCGTCTCGACGCGGAATCCGAAGAGTTGAATGCCGCCGCCGACGGTCAGGGCGAAGCCCAGATGATGGCCGAGGCCCGCGTCGAGGAAACGCAAGGCTCGCTCGGCATCCGCGAAGGCGAGCTCGACAGCCTCAATCAGGAAATCGCCCGCCTCGCGGCTGAACGCCAGAGTCTCGAACGCTCCATCGAGGCCGCCCGCGCCCGCATCGAAAAACTCGTCCGCCAGCTCGATGAGATCGCGGTCGAGCAGGCTTCGCTTGCCGATGCCGCCGAGAAACAGGCCGAGATCGCGCTGCAGTCGAGCGAACTCGAAATGGCCGCGAGCCGCATGGAAGAGGCCGAACGCGCCGCGCTCGACGCCGAAGACGCCCGTGCCCGCGCGCAGGAGGCCGAGAAAGCCGCCCGCGAGCCGATGCAGGTTTCGGAGCGCCGCGCCGGCGACCTCGCGGCGCAGGCAAAGACCATCGCCGACCTTCTTGCCGTCGGCGAAAGCGATCTCTGGCCGCCGATGATCGACGCGGTGCATGTCGAGCACGGCTACGAAACGGCGCTCGGCGCCGCCCTCGGCGACGATCTCGCCGTGCCAGGCGATGTTGCCGCGCCCGTGCACTGGGACACGCTGCCCGCGCTCTATCTCGCGCCGTCGCTTCCCGATGGCGCGCTGCCGCTCGCGCAATTCGTGCGCGGGCCAGACGCGTTGTCGCGCCGCCTCTCACAGATCGGCATCGTCGATGCCGCCGACGGCAAGCGTCTGCAGCGCGAACTGAAACCCGGCCAGCGTCTCGTCACGCGCGAAGGCGCGCTCTGGCGCTGGGACGGCTATACGGCCGCCGCCGACGCGCCGACCGCCGCCGCCCGCCGCCTCGAGCAGCGCAATCGCCTCGCCGATCTCGAACGCGAACTTCAGGGCGCGCGCGACATCGCCGCCGAAGCCCGTGCCGCTTTCGAGACGACGCGGGTTGCCGCCGAAGCGGCCCTTGCCGCCGAACAGGAAGCCCGCCGCGCCCAGCGCGACGCGCAAGCCGAGCACAACCGCATCCGCGACGTACTCGCTGCGGCTGAACGCGCGGCGTCGGCGCAGTTGAACCGCCTCGCCGCTTTGACGGAAGCGCAGGAACGCCTGACCGGCGATCACGGCGAAGCCGCCCGCGCACTCGAAGAGGCGGAAATCGCGCTGGCCGGATTGCAGCCGGATGCGGATTTGCGCAATCGCGCCAACGATCTGCGCGATCAGGTGGCAGCGCTCAGGATCCAGCTCGCCGAAGCGCGCGCCCAGCACGAAAGCCTGCGCCGCGAGGCGGAAGCCCGCACGCGGCGTCTCTCGGTCATCGCGCAGGAGCGCGGCCAGTGGGAGCATCGCGCGGCGAACGCCGAACGCCAGATCGCGACGCTCGAAGAACGTCAGGACGAAGCGCTCGGCGAGTTGCAGGCGCTCGAAGGCATTCCGGCCCAGATCGAGGAAAAGCGCCATGCGCTGCTCGATCTGATCGGCATCGCCGAAGCCGCCCGCAGCCACGCCGCCGATGCGCTCGCCGAATCCGAACGCCGTCTGTCGGACTGCGCCAGGCTTGCGAAGGAATTCCAGGCGCATCTCGGCGAAGCGCGCGAGGAACGCGCCCGCATCGACGGCCTCGTCGAAGGCGCGCGCGAACGCCTCGCCGAATCGGAAGCCCGCGTCCGCGAAGTCCTCGAATGCGAGCCGGCCCAGGCGCTGGCGCAAGCCAATCTCGAAGACGGCGCCGAACTGCCGACGCTCGAACAGACCGACGCGAAGCTCGACCGCCTGAAGCGCGAGCGCGAGAGCCTCGGCGGCGTCAATCTCCGCGCCGAGGAAGAATCGCGCGAACTGACCGAACAGCTCGAAACGATGACGACCGAGCGCGAAGACCTCGTCAGCGCCATCGCGAAGCTCCGTCAGGGCATCGGTAGCCTCAACCGCGAAGGCCGCGAGCGCATGCTCGAAGCCTTCGAGAAGGTGAACTCGAATTTCTCGCGCCTCTTCACCCACCTCTTCGGCGGCGGCGAAGCCCATCTGAAGCTCACCGAATCGGAAGACCCGCTGGAAGCCGGCCTCGAAATCTATGCCCGCCCGCCGGGCAAGCGCCTGCAGGTCATGTCGCTGCTGTCGGGCGGCGAACAGGCGTTGACGGCCATGTCGCTGATTTTCGCGGTGTTCCTGACGAACCCCTCGCCCATCTGCGTGCTGGACGAAGTCGACGCGCCGCTCGACGACGCCAATGTCGAGCGTTTCTGCGACCTGATGGAAGAGATGACGCGCACCACCGATACGCGCTTCCTGATCATCACCCACCACGCGCTGACCATGGCCCGCATGAGCCGCCTTTTCGGCGTCACCATGCAGGAACGCGGCGTCTCGACCCTGGTTTCGGTCGATCTCGAACGCGCCGAACGCTTCCTCGAAGCGTCCTGAGACCTCCGCAGTCATCCGATCAAGGCCCCTTCGGGGGCCTTTTTCACGTCCGGCCGCGACTGCGACTCATCGCACCAGCGAGGCCGATTGACGCAGGGCAATAGAGCGCGGAATTGTTCTTTCTGCACAAGGACTTAAAGTAAGTTACCCGGTTCTTGACAGGCATTATGCCCGCAAGTAGGGTGCGCGCGGCTTGAGGCGGGGCTTTCGCGGTTTCGAAGCAGTTTTGCTGGGCCTTTTTGACGGCGGAGCGAGAGTTTGGCTGACAAAGAGGGCCCCAAGGTTCGAAACGACGGTGGTCTCCCGCCTGCCGACGAGAAAACGCTTGCCGATCTCGGTCAACGGATCGAGGCGGCACGCAAGACGGCGAAATGGACTCGTCCCCAGCCAGACAAGGAGACGGCCACAAGCCGTCCGTCCGATATGGGCGTCGCTCTCCGTCTGTCCTCGGAACTCGTTGCGGGTGTCCTTGTCGGGGCGGGCATCGGGTGGGGTCTGGATCGGTTGTTCGGCATCTCGCCTTTCGGCCTCATCGTCTTCATGGGGCTCGGCACGGTGGCGGGCGTGAGAAATGTGCTCCGCGCGGTACGGGAACTCGATCGGTCCCGGAGCGGCGGCGGAGCAAAGCAGGATCAACACGGGCAGACGCCCGCGGATAAAAAGTAAGGTCAAGGCCGTGGCAGCAGAAGCCGAACACGCTCAGGGGCATTTCCCGGTCGATCCGTTGCACCAGTTCGTGGTTCACAAGATCGTTCCGCTGCAGATCGGGGGCATCGACGCCTCCTTCACCAATTCGAGCCTGTGGATGGTCGTCGTCGCGTTGGTCGTGACGGCCTTCACGGTTCTTTCGATGGGCAAGCGCGCGGTGGTTCCGGGCCGCTTCCAGGCCGCCGCCGAGATGTTCTACGAGTTCATCTTCAACATGGTCCGCGACAACGCCGGCCATGAGGCGCTGCGCTTCTTCCCCTTCGTCTTCACGCTGTTCATGTTCATCTTCTTCTCGAACATCATCGGCCTCTTCCCCTACGCCTTCACCGTGACGAGCCACATCATCGTCACCTTCACGCTGGCGATCACCGTTTTCCTCGGCGTGACGCTGACCGGCATCTATCTGCACGGCTTCAAGTTCTTCGGCCTCTTCGTGCCGTCGGGCGTGCCGGTTGTGCTGCTGCCGCTGGTGGTCGCGATCGAAGTGATTTCCTACATCTCGCGCCCGATCAGCCACTCGGTCCGTCTTTTCGCCAACATGCTCGCCGGTCACATCACCCTCGAAGTCTTCGCCGGCTTCGTGCTGACCTTCGGCGCCATGGGCACGGTCGGCTGGCTCGGCGCGATCCTGCCGATGGCCATGATCGTCGCGCTGACGGCGCTCGAGGTTCTGGTCGCCGCGCTGCAAGCCTATGTCTTCGCGATCCTGACCTGCATGTACCTGCGCGACGCGATGCATCCGGGCCACTGAGGCAGGGGCGCGGGCCGCGCAACATTCGAATTCAACGTAGAGATTGGTTCGGCATTTCGCCGTTCCCAAGGACTAACCGGACAACCTAAGGAGCACTTGGTTATGGACGCAGAAGCAGCAAAGTACATCGGCGCCGGCATCGCCTGCCTCGGCATGGGTGGCGCGGGCATCGGCCTCGGCACGATTTTCGGCAGCTACCTCGCCGGCGCGCTGCGCAACCCGTCGGCCGCCGACGGCCAGTTCGGCCGCCTGATTTTCGGCTTCGCCGTGACGGAAGCGCTCGGCATCTTCTCGCTGCTCGTCGCGCTCATCCTTCTCTTCGCCTGAGCGATCTTCCGACCGCGCGCTGGCCGCTTTGCGGCGGCCAGCCGAAGTTCGAGAGACACGACAAGCGATGGGCCCGTTTAAACCGCGAGCCTAACCGGAGTTCCAAATGGCCCAGGATATGGCGGCCGATCAAGGCGTGACCACCGAGACCGGCGTTCCGCAAGAGGCGCATAGCACGGGATTCCCCCCGTTCAATGCCCAGACCTTCTCGTCCCAGATCATCTGGCTCGTGATCGTCTTCGGCGTTCTCTATGTGCTGATGTCGCGGCTCGCGCTGCCGCGTATCGGCAAGGTGATCATCGATCGTCGCGATCGCGTTGCCCGCGATCTCGAGCAGGCGACCCTCGCCAAGCAGAAGACCGACAGCGCCATCGCGGCTTACGAGAAGGCGCTCGCGGAAGCGCGCGCCCGGGCCCACACGATCGCGCAGGAAACGCGCGATCGCCTCAATGCCGAGACCGACAGAAAGCGGCATGAGACGGAAGCGGCGCTTGCCGCCAAGATCGCCGAGGCGGAAGCCAGCATCGCGAAGACCAAGGCATCGGCGCTCGCTAATGTGCGCGCCGTCGCCATCGAGGTGACCGGCGCCATCGTCAATCGCCTGCTCGAAGACGTCGACAAGGCGTCGGCCGAACGAGCGGTCGATGCCGTGCTGAAGGGGAACTAGGACGATGGAGTTTCTTGCCACAGGTCAGTTCTGGGTGCTCGTCGCGCTGCTGATCTTCATCGCCATCCTGATCTACCTGAAGGTCCCGGCGATGCTGACGGCGACGCTCGACAAGCGGTCGACCGAGATCGCCAACGAGCTCGATCAGGCCCGCCGCCTGCGCGAGGACGCCGAAGCCCTTCTCGCTTCCTACCAGCAGAAGCAGATCGAGGCGATGAAGGAAGCCGAAGAGATCATCGTCCAGGCGAAGGCCGAGGCGGAGCGTCTCGCGACCGAGGCACAGGCCAACCTGAAGACCCTCGTCGAGCGCCGCCGGCAGGTCGCGGAAGACAAGATCGCCCAGGCCGAGAAGCAGGCCGTGCAGGAAGTCCGGGGTGTCGCCGCGGACATCGCCATTGCCGCCGCGCAGAAGCTTCTCGCCGAAAAGGTCGATGCCGCGAAGGACGCCACCCTCATCGAAAGCGCGATCGGGGATCTCTCGAAGTTCCACTGAGCGGACATCCATTCCGAAGATGACAAACCCCGCCTCTCGAAGGCGGGGTTTTTCTTTGCCGCCGCTCCATCCGCTCGGCTAGCCTTGGCGGGCACATCCGGGGAGGGGACGATGCTCAGCGATTATACCCAGACCGAGTTCACACATGAGGGGGCGACGAAGCCCGTCTATGTGCGCGGCCACGGGCCGGCCGTCATCGTCATCCACGAGATTCCGGGCATCACGCCCCATGTCGTGCGCTTCGCCGACTGGGTGGTCGACGCCGGCTTTCGCGTCTACATGCCGCTTCTCGTCGGGCAGGCGGGCCCCGCCCCCACCGTCGCCTATGTGCTGAAGTCGGTCGCGAAAATCTGCATCAGCCGCGAATTCCATGTGCTGGCGAGCCACAGATCGAGCCCCGTCACCGACTGGCTCCGCGCGCTGGCTCGCCACGCGCACGACGAAGCGGGCGGCAAGGGCGTCGGCGCCGTCGGCATGTGCTTTTCCGGTAATTTCGCGCTGTCGATGATGATGGACAAGGTCCTGATGGCGCCGGTGCTCTCCCAGCCCTCGCTCCCCTTCCCCTTCGGGGCTGCGCGCAAGGCCGCGCTTCATGTGAGCCCCGAGGAACTAACCTGCCTCAAGGAACGCTGTTCAAAAGGCGACAAGGTGCTCGGCCTGCGCTTCAAGGGCGACATTACCTCGCCTGGCGAGCGCTTCGAGACATTGCGTCGCGAACTTGGCGACGCCTTCGAAGGCATCGAACTCGACGATAAATACGCCAACCCGAAATCGCCCGAACCCAAACCTCATTCAGTGCTGACCGAAGACCTGATCGACGAAGACGGGCAGCCGACAAAGGAAGCGGCCAAACGCGTGATCGCGTTTTTCGTCGAGCGGTTGAAGACGGCGTGATGCTCGCGAGCTATACGGAAACGAGTTTCGCATCGGAGGGCTTCCGGAAACCCGTCTATACGCGCGGCGCGGGCGCCCCCGTCATCGTGATGCATGAGTTGCCCGGCATCACGCCGGAGGTGACGCGGTTCGCCGACTGGGTTGTCGACGCCGGCTTCCGCGTTTATCTCCCGCTTCTTGTGGGTGAGGCAGGCCGGCCGCTTTCCTTTTCTTATCTGCTGACATCCTTCGCCACGGTCTGCATCCGCCGCGAGTTTGCGATGCTGGCCGCCGATCGCGCGAGCCCCGTAACGGGCTGGCTACGCGCTCTCGCACGCCATGCCCTCAATGAAACAGGTGGCGCAAGCGTCGGTGCCATCGGCATGTGCCTGTCCGGCAATTTTGTGCTTTCGATGATGATGGAGCCGGCCGTCGTCGCGCCGGTGCTCTCTCATCCATGCGTGCCGCTCGCGCTTGGCAAGACGCGCAAGGCCGGGCTCAATATCGCACCGCAGGATTGGCAATGCGTGAAGGAGCGCTGCGCCGCAGGCGCCCGCCTGATGGGACTCCGTTTCAAGGGCGATCCCATGTCGCCGCCTGAAAGATTCGAAAGGCTGAAGCACGAGCTTGGCGACGCCTTCGAGGCGATCGAAATCGAAGAGCGTTACGGCAATCCGGCGTCGCATGCGCCGAAGCCGCATAGTGTCGTCACCTACGACCTGATCGACGAAGACGGGCAGCCGACGAAGGAAGCGGCCAAACGCGTCATCGCATTTTTCGTCGAGCGGCTGAAGACGGCCTGAGGTCGGTCAGGCTTCGATCACCTTCAGCTCCGGCCATTTCTCTTTCCACCGTGTCGCCTTCTCCGCATAGCGCTCGGCGCTGAAATTCGCGACGCGGTTCGGGCGGATGGTCATGGTCTCGATGTCGTCGAAGCCATGAGGCGCATAAACGCGCATGCCGGGAGGCTGGATGCCGACCATGCAGGCCGGCGCGAGGAAGCGGTCGATGCCTTCCGTCGAGGAGGAAAGCGCCGGATAGGCGATCCCGAATTTCTCGGGATACCAGAGATGCACACGCGCCTGATTGCGGATTTCAACCTCCGCGCCAAGGTCGGCGAAGAGATCGGCGCAACGGCGGATGACGTCGTCTTCCGCGTCCCACGACGTATCCGTATCGAAATAGAAGACGTCGTAATCCTTGATGCCATAGCCCGGCGCGCGTCCGGTCTGCATGTTCCACACGGTCTGGAAGAGCGAGCCCGAAACGAGCCAGGCATCGGGAAGATCGAGACGCGGCAGGCGCTCCACGATCGCGCGGTTCACCTCGTTGGCGAGCGCGAGATCGAGGAAGCCTCGTGCGTCCATCACTTCACCTTGTCGGATGCTGCGGCAATCGCCTTGAAGACCGCGACGGTTTCGTCTTCGCGGAAACTCTTTTCGGTATTGTCCGTGCCGTAGAGATGGTTCGCGGAGGTCTTGGCGATGACGAGATGCCGCGCCGGATCGATATAGACGAACTGATTGTAGATGCCGACGGCGGAATATGGACCGTCCGCCGTTTCCGGCAGCCACCAGAGATAGCCGTAACCCCAGGCGCTGTCCGACGTGTCGCGCTTGCCGGGCATCAGCTGCGGCGCATCGGGTGTGTGGGATGCCTTCACCCAGTCGGCCGGCACCAGCTGTTCGCCCTGCCAGTCCTTCCCCTCATTGAGATAGAGAAGCCCGAACTTCGCATAGTCGCGCAGCGTGACATTGACGCCGCCGGCGGCAAGCTCCGTTCCGGTGTCGTCGAGCACCCAATAGCCGTCGCGCGCCGCGCCGATCTTCGACCAGATCTTCTCTTCGAGATATTCGCTGGGGCTCTTTCCGGTCGCGCGAAGGAGCACGAGACCCAGCACCTGCGCATCCATGCTGTTGTAATGATTGATCGTGCCGGGCGCATGGGCGCGTCCGAGCGTCTTCGCGAATTCGACCATCGAGCCGCCAAAGGCGAGCGTGCGCCCGAACCGGCCGATATCGGAATTCCTGTCGCTGTAATCCTCGTTCCAGCGCACGCCGGACGACATCTGCAATGCGTTCTTGATGCTGACGCCGTCATAGCCTGTGCTCTTCAGCTCCGGCGCATATTTCGTCAGCGGATCGTCGATGCTCTGGATCTTGCCTTCATGGACCGCGATACCGATCAGCGCCGAGATGAAGGATTTGCCGACCGACCAGGAAATCCAGCGCGTGTCCTTGTCGTTGCCGCGCCAGTATTCCTCATGCAGAACCTTGCCGTCGCGAACGACCAGAAGCCCGGTCGTGTCGACATCGGCGAGAAATTTCTGCGTATCGCGCGTTTCACCGCCGAACGTGTAGCTCGCCGGCAGCGCCAGCGGAGCGCCTTGCGGAATATCGTAAATCGGCCCCGCCCGGTGAAAGACGCGCGACGGAAATATTCCTTCCATGTCGCGGAAATGCTCGACCTGGTCGGCTCCCGAGAACATGCTCGCAACGAACCGCGCCCGCTCTATGTCGCGCCATTTGGCGACGCCAACGACAAGGACGATTGCGACAACTGCCAGTACCGCTCCAAGCGCGATGCGCCTGGGCGTCCATCCCTTCCCCATCATTCCTCCCCTTCGTTTTATTCGGCTGCCTGCTTCGGCGTCGCAGCCTGCCAGCGCAGAACGGGGCTGCGCGCGGCCAGCGTTTCGTCAAGCCGGTGACGGGGCGCGAAATGCGGCGCACCAGTGAAGCGCGTCTTGTCGTTGCCCTTCGCGGCCTGGGCGAGATGCTTCAATGTGCCGATGAACTGGTCGAGCGTGTGCTTCGACTCCGTTTCAGTCGGCTCGATCAAAAGCGCGCCATGGACGACCAACGGGAAATACATGGTCATCGGATGATAGCCCTCGTCGATCATCGCCTTGGCGAAGTCGAGCGTCTCGACACCGGTGCCTTTCAGGAAACGGTCGTCGAAGAGCGCTTCATGCATGCACGGTCCCTCGAAGGGCGCCGAGAGATCGTTCTTCAGCGAGGCGAGAACGTAATTGGCGTTCAGCACCGCATCTTCGGCGACCTGCCTGAGCCCGTCCGAACCATGGCTCATCATGTAGGCCATGGCGCGCACGAACATGCCCATCTGGCCGTGGAAGGCGACCATGCGCCCGAACGGATGCGTGCCGTCCGATTTCGCCTCGCCTTCCGTCTCGACGAGACGGAACCCCTCCTTGCCATGCACGACGTAGGGCAGCGGCGCGAAAGGCGCCAGCGCCTCCGAAAGCACCACCGGTCCGGCACCCGGACCGCCGCCGCCATGCGGCGTCGA
>CAISYL010000066.1 GCA_903889655.1 uncultured Alphaproteobacteria bacterium
GTCCGGCGGCGACGGCCTGAAAAGGTTGACGCTACGGGACCCAGCCAGCGTGCGCGGCTTCTCACGCTCTCCTGAGACCGCGCACGCCGGTGTCCCCGCTCGCCCTCGTTAACGACTGTCTTTCCCCCGCTTTCCGTCGCCCGTCCGCCGCCGCGGCGCGACGGATTTCGCCGTTTCCGCCTGCCGTTAGCCAACTTATGGTTAGGGAGTGGAAACCGTCGCGCGGGTGTTCTAGTTTAGCGCCACCAAAACGGGGGGACGCAGCTTCCGGCCGGACCAGAACAGGGTTGAACCTGCGGGTCGCCGGTTGTCGCGCCGACAATAATCAGGTGAGCAATTGACAAAAGTCGTCATCAGCGGGACCGGTGTCTTCACGCCGCCCTACTCGATCAGCAATCAGGAACTCGTCGAAAGCTTCAACGCCTACGCCCGGACCTTCAACGCGAAGAATGCCGACGCCATTGCGCGGGGCGAAGTCGAACCCGTTCCGGAATCCAATTCCGATTTCATCGTCAAGGCCTCGGGCATCGAGGCGCGCTATGTGATGAACAAGGACGGCATCCTCGATCCCGAGATCATGGCGCCGCGCCTTCGCCAGCGTTCGAACGACGAACCCGGCATTCTCGCCGAAATGGCGGTCGACGCCGCGAAAAAGGCGATGGCCCGCGCGAACAAGACACCCGCCGACATCGACGCCGTCCTCGTCGCAGCGTCGAACCTCGAACGTCCCTATCCGGCGATCGCGGTCGAAGTGCAGGAGCTCCTCGGCATCGAGGGCTTCGGCTTCGACATGAACGTCGCTTGCTCGTCGGCGACTTTCGCGATCCAGACCGCCTACGACATGCTGCGCTCGGGCTCGGTCGATTGCGTGTTGATCGTCGATCCCGAAATCTGCTCGGGCCATCTGAATTTCCGCGACCGCGACAGCCACTTCATCTTCGGCGACGTCTGCACGGCGATCATCGTCGAACGCGAGGAGACCTGCACGGCGAAGGGCGCCTGGGAAATTCTCGGCACGCGCCTGCTGACGAAATTCTCGAATAACATCCGCAACAATTTCGGCTTCCTCAACCGCGCGACGCCCGAGGGCATCGGCGCGAAGGACAAGCTCTTCGTGCAGGAAGGCCGCAAGGTCTTCAAGGAAGTCGTGCCGATGGTCTCGAAGCTGATCCTCGAACACATGGCCGAGGAAGGTCTCGACCCGAAGGACCTCCGCCGCATGTGGCTGCATCAGGCCAACAAGGGCATGAACGACATGATCGGCAAGAAGGTACTTGGCCGCGAGCCGGAACCGGGCGAGCAGCCGAATATCCTCAACGAATATGCGAACACCAGTTCCGCCGGTTCGATCATCGCCTTCAGCAAATACAGCGAAGACCTGAAGGAAGGCGACCTCGGCCTGATCTGCAGCTTCGGCGCGGGCTACTCAGCCGGCAACGTGCTGGTCCGGAAACGGGCCTGACCTTTTAATTCGTCATGCGCGGGCTCGACCCGCGTATCCACGTCTTTCTTCCCTCGCGCACGAAAAGAAGACGTGTATGGCCGGGCCAAGCCCGGCCATGACGGGTGGAGGAAATGGAAAAAACAGGTCACTTCCTCGCGAACGGTTCCACGCTCGTGATCTTGAACGTGTGCGGTTCGCCGTCGGCCTCGATGACGGTGAGATACTCGCCGACCTTCACGTCATGCCGGTCGAGCTTGAAGAATGGCTCCTCGTCGCCCTCGCGGCTCGCATCGTAATCGATGAACCAGCTCTTGCCCGTGTGGCGCAGCAGGCCCTTCTGGTCGTCCTCGTTCGCCCAGAAACGATGCACGACACAATCCTTTGCATGATTCTTCCAGGCCGCCGGATCGAGCTTGCCCGAGGCATCCAGCGGCACGACGAGATCGTAGCCATGTGCCGCCGATCCTTCCGGAAATTCGTCGTTGCGCGCAAGAACCATGTGGATGCGGGACAGTGTCATTGCTTTTCTTCCTTCGGTACGGGCGCGGAGATCAATGCGCCATCAGAACGGGGATGGTGGCGTGCGAGCGGATATGCTGCGTCGCACCGCCGAGAATGAATTCGCGAAGCCGGCTATGCCCGTAACCGCCGACGACGAGAAGATCGGCGCCCGCCTTCTCGGCCTGTTCGAGAAGCACGCTGCCGATGGCGCGGCCTTGCGCATCGACGAGGTGGACGTCGGCCTTGACGCCGTGAAGCGCCAGGTAGTCGGCGAGCATAACGGCCGGCATCGGGTCGAGTTCCTTGCCGCCGATGCTGAAGATGATGACCTTCTCCGCCTTGCCGAGAAAAGGGATCGCCGCCGTCGCGGCATGAGCCGCGACCGGGCTGTCGTCCCAGCCGATGGCGACGGTGCCGCCGACGGAGGAGACCGCCGTCTTGGGCGCGATCAGCACGGGCCGGCCGGCGCTCATCATCGCCGCTTCGAGGGTGCTGCCGCCCGCGATGCCCGACGTCGCCTCGCCGAAAACGATGATGTCGGAAAGCTGGGCCTGAGCGGCCACGACATCGTCGCGATGGCCGGTGACATCGAGAAAGCGCGCCGAGGGCAGATCCGCGGCGCTGCTCGTCTGCACGAGCGGCACGCCGGCCTTCTGCGCGGCATCGGCGAATGTCGTCCGTGCCCGCGACGACGCCGCATCGGAGCCTTCCTTCGCCGCCTTCAGCAGATCTTCGATCACCTGGCCGGAAACGCCGTCGCCGAGATAGGGAAGCGCTTCCGTCGGGTCGGGCCGCACGAAAAGCCCCACCACCTGCGCGCCGAAATTCCGCGCCACCGCCAGCGCCGTGCCGATCACGGCCGCCTCGGCGGCAATGCCCGACAGCGGGACGAGAATCTTGCGCACACTCATGAATACCGTCTCCTTACTATGTCGTGGGAGGCGCCGTCCTCACGATGCGTTCGGCGCCAAGCAGAAGCAGAGGGCATCCGGCCGCAGCCGAAAGCCTCGCGGCATCATCGTCGTCACCAAGCCAACCGGCATTGATAACGATCAATCCCGCATGGGCGGCGCGTGCCGCCGCGGCGATTTCGGCTGGGTCTCGCCCCCGCACATGAAGCCGATGGAAGGAAAGCCCCGTCCGCGCGGCAAGCGTCTCGGCAAAGGCCGCGCAGCTCTGCCCGAGGCTCGACCCGTCGTCGACGGCGGCAATGGGCCGGGCCCCCTGCGGCACGATGCCCGGCGCGTCCGGCCGCGCGATCGCGGCGCCGAAAAGCCCCTTGGCCGCAACGCCGCGCGCGACGAGAAGCACATCGGCCCGCGTCTCATGCGTCGCGGCGCGCACCGCGCGGCCGACTTCGCGCGCACTCGCGTCCGGCGCGCGAATGACGAGCGTATCCTCGGGATTTGCCGATGCGGCAAGGAGGGAGAGCGGCCGGCCCCGCGCCACGTCGAAGCTCCAGTCGACATGCGCTTCGGAGGCGATCCGCTGAAGCACGCGCCGCGCCGTTTCCGCCTGCGCCCGCATGGCCCGCAACATGCGTTCATGATCGACGGCCCGCACTTCGCCGGAGAAAGAGACTTCCCGCGCGAAAGGCAATCCGCACAGCGACAGCAGATTTTCGTCCTCGACGAAAACCCCCTTCAGCCGCGCATCGACCGAGGCCGCCAGACGCGCGGCCAGTGCCAGCGCCTCGCGCGCCATGAAATTCGTGTCGAGCCCGACGACGATGCGGCTCTGCACCCTGGGCGCATCGACCGCCGGCGCCGCCCGCTTGCGCGACCGGGGTGCTCGTGGCGTGGCGGCCGGCTTTTCGACCATGGCTATTTCTTTCCGCCGTCGTCGCTGCGCTGCGCAAAACGCCGCTGGTTCTCGGCAAACGCGGCAAGCCGCGCTTCCGCCAGCGCATAAACGCCGCCCGGCGTGAACTTGCCGTCAGGCCCGCGCACACCGGCGATCCGGCCCATCAGGAGTTCGACGCCTTCCTCGATCCGTTCCACAGGATAGATCGCGAACATGCCGCGTTCCACCGCGTCGACGACATCCTGCCGGAGCATCAGATGTTTTACATTGGCGGCCGGAATCAGCACGCCCTGCTCGCCGGTCAGGCCTCGCCGCATGCAGATGTCGAAGAAGCCTTCGATCTTGTCGTTGACGCCGCCGATCGCTTGCACCTCGCCGAGCTGGTTGACCGAGCCCGTGACGGCGAACCCTTGCGCGATCGGCACTTCGGCCAGCGCCGAGATCAGCGCATAGAGTTCCGCCGAGGACGCGCTGTCGCCGTCGATGCCGCCATAGGATTGCTCGAAGACGAGGCTCGCGCTCATCGAAAAGGGAATTTCCGGCAGGAAGGTCGCGGACAGATAGCCAGAGAGAATGAGCACGCCTTTGGAATGAATGGGTCCGCCGAGATCGACCTCGCGCTCGATGTCGAGCACGCGCGATCCGCCGAGCCCCATGCGCACCCGCGCCGTGATGCGGCTCGGCCGCCCGAACGAGACCGTTCCCATCGACAGCACCGAAAGCCCGTTCACCTGGCCGATGACTTCGCCTTCCGTGTCGATCATCACGATGTCGCGCGTGATCATTTCGAGGCTGCGCTCGCGCATGCGGTCCGCCCGCGCGATCTGCGCATCGATCGCCTCGTCGACATGCTTCGCCGAGATGCGCGTCGCGTCCTCGACCCGGGCGATGTAATCCGCCTCGCGCAGCAGGTCGGCGACGGGCCGCACCGCCGTCGAAATCTTCTCGGCATCCTCGGCGAGGCGCGAGGCGCGCTCGACGACCCGGCCGACGGCGGATTTGTCGAGCGGCAGCAGCTCCTCCTTGCGCGCGAGCCCCGCCAGCATCCGCGCATAGAGAAGATCGTTCTCCGGCTCGCGGTCGAACTCATCCTCGAAGTCGGCGGCGACCTTGAAGAGCTCGCCGAATTCCGGATCGGCATTCGACAGCACGTAATAGAGATAGCGGTCGCCGAAAAGGATCACCTTCAGATCGAGCGGCACCGGATCGGGTTCGAGCGACACGGTGCTGACGAGGCTCATGAACTCGCCGGGCGATTCGATGATGACCTTGCGCCGCCTGAGCGCCCGCTTCAGCGCATCCCAGGCGAGCGGTTCGCGCAATATCTTCAGCGCATCGACGAGTAGATAGCCGCCATTCGCCCGATGTAGCGACCCGCCCTTGATGAGCATGAAGTCGGTGATGAGCGCACCCATCTGCGGCAGATGCTCGACACGGCCGACGAGATTCTGCAACGTCGGATGATCTTCATAGACGATGGGCGCGCCGCCGCCGATATAGCCGCCCGCGTCGGGCTCCGTTTCCGCCTGCCAGGGCGAGGCGCCGGGACGGCGTTTGAGATCGTTGTTCTCGACGACGACATTGACCTCGTAGCGGCGGAAAGGCGCGAGCGCGCCGAAAGGCACGGGCTGCCCCTGCCCCATCGCCTGCGCGACGAGCATGGCTTGCTGCTGTTGCTGATCGCCGGCGCTCGCGAAGACCGCGATATTGTCGATGAGATCGGTCGTCACGGTGCCGAGCCAGTCGCGCACCGCCGGCATGGTCTCGAAGCGCGCCCGGATGTCGCGCATGGCCTGCTCGACCAGCCGCTCGGCGACTTCGCGGTTGAGCTTCTGCACGCGGGTGCGGTGCTCCTTCTCCCAGCCGGGCAAATGTTCGAGCGTATCGGCAAGTTCCTTCTGCAGCGTGCCGATGATGGCCTCGATGCGCTTGCGCTCGGCCTCCGGCAGCGCATTGAACTCATCGGGCTTCAGCACCTCGCCTTCGTGGCCGTCGCCGTGATGGACCGGCGCCAGCGCGAAGCCCGCCGGCGTGCGCAGCAGCGCTATGCCCTCCGCTTCGGCCTTGGCGCGCAACCCTTCGAAGGTCTGCTCCTGCCGCTCGCGATATTCCTCGTCGATCGACTGGCGGCGGTTCTGATATTCCTCGCTTTCGAGGATCGAAGGCACCGTCGCCTTCAACTCCTCGACAAGCCGGCCCATGCTCTCTTTCAGCACCCGCGCCGAGCCGGCGGCCATCTCCAGCACGATGGGCTTGTTGGGCGCCTGGAAATTATTGACATAGGCCCAGTCCGACGGCGCTTTCTGGCGCACGGCGATGGTGGCGAGAAACCGCGTCACGGCCTCGTGCTTGCCCGCGCCGTCCGGCCCGAGCACGAAGAGATTGTAGCCGTGGCGCTTGATGCCGGTCCCGAACCGCAATGCGTCGAGAACCCGGTCCTGGCCCATCAACCCCGGCAGCTCTTCCAGCTCGGCCGTCGTCTCGAAGGTGAACGGGGAGAGATCGCAGGCGCGATAGAGGAGGTCCGCCGGGATCGGATCGACTGCCATGCTGTTCCTGTTTGCCGGACTCGTTATGACGCGTTGGCCGGCAACTCTATGACGGCGGCGGCGGCACGGCAAACGAGTGAAATCGACGCGTCGGCCTCAGGCCGCCGCGGCGACGCGAAAGCGTCTGAGCGACAGGAACCCGATCGCGACGAAGGCGATGAGCGCCGCGCCCTGCACGATCTGGAAAGGCGGCTCGGTCCCCGTCGGCGCCAGCGCGTGAAGCGGCGGCACCTTCAGGAAGAGCTGCACGATCAGCACGAAGACATTGAGATAAAGCGCCGCCACCGCGCCCACGATATAGACCGGCCGCCAGAGCCCCGCGAGCCGACGGCCATAAAGGGCGAAGATCGCCGGCGCGAGGATCGCGACGGAGAGGATGCCGACGGCGATGGCCGGCGTGAACCCGTGGAACGGAAAGAAGAAGCCGGTGACGCTCGTCGCCAGCGTCGTCGCGAGGAAGACGGCCGTCCAGCCCGCGAGGCCGCGGCTCGCGAGAAGCCCCCATGCGACGACGAGGCCCGAAGCGATGCCCACGAGACTGATGAGAACATGGATGAAGGTGTAAGTCGTCATTCCAAGGATCATGATGATGCTCCCCTTGCGATGCGGCCCGACGCCGACAGCGATCAGCCTAACACCGCTTCGCTCCCGTCTGGATGACAATCGTCGCCCCCCGCACTAGATTGCCCGGCTCGCGAAACCGGGAGAGAGAGAATGGCCGAGCCGAGCCGCGGCAAAGACGGAAAGCCCGATGTCCCACCTCGGGCCTGGCAGCGCATGCTGAGCGGGCGCCGCCTCGACCTCCTCGACCCCTCGCCGCTCGACATCGAGATCGAGGACATCGCGCACGGGCTCGCCCGCGTCGCCCGCTGGAACGGCCAGACGAAAGGCGATCATGCCTTCACCGTCGCCGAACACTGCGTCCTCGTCGACGACATCTGTGTGAGGCTCCGGCCCGGCTGGCCCGCGAAATGGCGCCTCGCCGCTCTCCTCCATGACGCGCCGGAATATGTGATCGGCGATATGATCAGCCCCTTCAAGGCGGCGCTCGGCGTCGACTACAAGGCCTTCGAACATCGCCTCGCCGCCGCGATCCACCGCCGCTTCGGCCTGCCGCCGGAGCTTCCCCAGACGGTCGAGGACATCATCAAACGCGCCGACCGCGCTTCCGCCTTTTTCGAAGCGACCCAGATCGCCGGCTTCGACGACGAGGAAGCGGCGCAGATTTTCAGCCGCCCGCGCGGCCTGACGCCGATCCGGTTGAAGCCGCTGGCGACCAGGGACGCGCAAGCCCGCTTCCTGAAACGCTTCGAGGAACTGGTGGGCGATTAATCGGTGCAACTGGCGTTCCGTCCCCAAAATCCGCTTTCGAACTTCGGTCGCGCATTCAGGAACAACGCCTTCGACATTCGTCAAGCAGCGAATTATTCGGAGGATGTTGTATCTCACAACCTCTGGACAAGTTCACACTCACGATCAATCTGCCGAAACGAAAGATTGTCCGGACCTAAGGCACAATGCTCCCGGGCTTATCACCAGACCAGTTGTTGGGTCAAAGGCAGCTGGCGAATTGCCAAAATCAGATGATATTAGTCTGTCATCGACGAAGAGCCTGCGCGTAGGCCTTGGCAGAAATAACTCCGTCAGAAATCCATAGCAGCCTTCGTCCTTGTTGGGCGGCCGTGAACTACGCTGAAGCTTGAATACCCACTTGCGGCCAAGGTCAGCCGAATGGAGATGCAGGTCGTTCGTGTCGAATGTGAGCGGCACAACCTCTCCTCCTTCAATCAATATGGTCGGTATACCTCCCAATGGCTTAGTCGCGAGAAGCCGAAAAACGTTCGTCACCGGCTCCTTGAAGGACGTTAGCGCCTGGGAGATGCCTGGAATCCTCACCCAAACATCGCGAGAGACGACACGCGCAAAATATCCAATAAATGGCGTTTCCGTAGCAGGAGCATCTGCCGAGCGCGCCCGAAGCCAAGGAACCTCATCGGTCGGATCGCTCGGTTGACCTTCTTCAACTCGTCGAATCTCCACGTGCTCGATACGGATTTCAGCCTCAGGTTCTCTGAAATAATCCGGTCCGATATATACATCGATCGAGTTTGGCGCCTGCGCATTATCAAGATGGACTAAATACCATCGTTTCTTCTTAGCCAGTTGAAGATACGCCTGAGCAGTAACCGGGACATTCGTATTTTGGTCGAATAGCACGCCCGAAATATTTCTTCTTTCGTTACACAAATCGCCGACCCAGATCAGAAGAGCCGAGCCGTCTGGCAGTTTCCTCGCGACGGGCCCGCCGATCATCCGGAAATGACTTGTGTCCTGCACCAAGGGGCCGACCGGACGCTGGACCCATCGACACTCGGTGGTGCCACTCATGGATATACGTTCGCTATCTATCGAAATATCCGCGTCGACCGTGTAATAGAATTTGCGCGGCGCAATCGTATTAAGTGCAACCGGTCCATACACCGACCAACCAAGGTAGAGCAAAACACTCGTGGCGACGCCCGCGAGAATTAAGCCAGCAACTTTCAGCATGTCCCGCGCCGATCAGCTGAGACCCATTGTGCAATGGTACATACGCGCCATCGCTCAGAGAGACGATTGAGGGCAAATGCTCGGGAAGATAAAGTCGCGATCGGGCGATATCTATTCACACTCTTTTCCGCATATAAATCTGGCACCTTCACTCAACTGTAACGTCACAGATTAAGTCGAATATCTTTCCAAAATCGTAGGAAAGACATTCCATCGTTTCCCTCGGATCAAATCCTGCAGAGATCCTCGCATCTTGGCGACAGAGACTCACGATCCAAGTGCTTTCCCGCAAGGCCAAGGATTCTAAAATTACCCGCAAAAAGGCCTTTTCGCCGGACCTTTTCACGAATCTGTGCTATGTCTTGTCCATGATTTACGTGAGCCCTCTCAGTGCGGTTGCCGACGCGATCCGGACCGTCCGGCCGTCCCATCTCGTCAGCCTGCTCGACCCGGAGACCATGATCGACACACCGGACGGTATCGTCCGCGAACGGCATCTGCGCCTCTGCGTCAATGATATCGCCGAGCCGAACGAGATGCTGGTGCCGCCGAGCGCCGCCCATGTCTCCAACCTCATCGCCTTCATCCGCGGCTGGGATCAGCAGAGCCCGATGCTCGTCCATTGCTGGGCCGGCATCAGCCGCTCGACGGCGGCGGCCTTCATCGCGCTCTGTACACTGAATGAAAACTATCCCGAGGACATGCTGGCCCGCCTCGTGCGAAGGCGCGGCGCTCATGCCCATCCGAACCGGCTGATGGTGCGCATCGCGGATAATCTTCTCGGTCGTCAGGGCCGCATGCGAGACGCCGTCGAGGCGCTGGGACCGGGCCGCGCCGCCTGGGAAGGCGAGCTCTTTTCGCTGCCCGTTCATCCCGAGGAATTCGTCCATCCGGAGCAACCGGCGCCATGACGGCAACCGACCGCCATCCGGCACCCGTGAAATCCGTCCGCGATGCGATGTCGGGCGCGGACCTCGCGGGCAAGGCCGTCGTCATCGGCCTCAACGCGGCGATCGTCACCGTCTCGGAAGATCAGCCCAAGATCCTCGTCGTGCCGCAAGGGACGGAGCGCGGCCAGAACGCCGCCGGCAACTGGGACGCGCTGCCCTTCGGCCCCTTCGATCCGCTGAAGCATCGCACGCTCGACATCGGCCTGCGCGACTGGGTGCGCGAGCAGACGCATCTGGCGCTCGGCTATGTCGAACAGCTTTACACCTTCGGCGATCGCGGCCGCCACGCGCTCGAAGTCGAGGCGCCGGGCGAGCATGTCGTCTCGGTCGGCTACCTCGCGCTGACGCGCACTCACGATGGCGAGCTTGCGGATGCCGCCTGGCGCGACTGGTACGAGCATTTCCCCTGGGAGGACTGGCGGCAGGGCAAGCCCGCCATCATCGAACAGGTGATCGCGCCGCTGCTGCGCGAATGGGCCACGCATCAGGCGGACGCCAGCGACGACGAGCTGACGCGCGGCAAGCGCCGCGACCGCATGCGCCTCTGCTTCGGCCTCGACGGCGTGCCCTGGGACGACGAGAAGGTGCTCGAACGCTACGAGCTTCTCTACGAGGCGGGCCTCGTCCGTGAAGCGGCGCGCGACGGTCGTCCCAACGCGATCGCGCGCGGGCTACCCAACGATCCTAATCTCGGTCGCCCGATGCAGTTCGACCATCGCCGCATCCTCGCAACGGCGATGAGCCGGCTCCGCGCGAAACTCAAATACCGCCCCGTCGCCTTCGAGCTGATGCCACCGACCTTCACGCTGTTCGAATTGCAGAAGACGGTCGAGGCCCTGCTCGGACTCCATGTCCACAAGCAGAATTTCCGCCGCCTCGTCGAAAATGCCGGCCTCGTCGAACGCACCGGCCGCATGTCGACGCGCACCGGCGGCCGTCCGGCCGAACAGTTCCGCTTCCGCCGCGAAGTCCTGAACGAACGCCCCGCCCCCGGCCTGCGCCTCGCGCCGTCGAAGAGCCGCGCGAATAGCTGAAAAGAAAAAGGGCCGCGGCTTTTGCCCGCGGCCCTCTTCATTCGCGAAGTCCGGATCAGGTCAGAACTGAACCGAGGTCGTCATGCCCACCATGCGCGGCGCGCCGGCGATGTAGGTGCCGGAGCCGATCGCATCGCCCGAGTTGCCCGCATCGATGATGTAGTCTTTGTCGAGCAGGTTGTTGACGAAGAAGGTGAAGGTCCACGCCTGGTTCGGCGTGATCCAGCCGGTGCGGACATTCAGCAGGCCGAATGCGTCCTGCGTATAGGCCGGCTGGTTCTTTTCCTCGAACCAGACTTTCGACTTCCATGTGTAGCTCGGCGTGAGGAAGAACTCGCCGCCGAAGAGCGGCGCCGTCGCCTGCGCCGCGAGCGAGAAGGTCTGGTCCGGGCTCAGGCGGAAATGATTGCCCGCATAACCCGTCATGGCGTCGTCGTCGAAGCGGCCGTGATTGTAGCCGTATGTTGCGAAGAGCTTCAGCCATTCCGCCGCGTTGACCGTTGCCTGCACTTCGCCGCCATAAGACGTCGCGCTGCCGACATTGAGGACCGTCGGCGTGAGCGCTGTCGTGTCGACCACCTGATAGTTCTTGTAGTCGTAGGTGAAGACCGAACCTTCGAGATCGAGGAGCTTGTCGAAGAGCCGCGCCTTCGCACCGACCTCGTAGCTGTCGACCGTCTCGTCCTTCAGTTTCGAGAAACCGAGGAACGTGCCGGGGAGAGCATGCACGACGGGCGTGATGACGTCCGGACGACGGCCACGCGCGTAGCTCGCATAGACGTTTGCATTGTCGTCCAGTTCGTATTTCGCGACGAGCCGCCAGGTGAAGCCGGAGAAGGTGCCGGATTCCGATTGGTAGGCAGTCGGCCCCGCGAGCAGGGTCGTCGAACCGGGCGAAGCAGCGTTCGCAAGCGCACTCGGATTGTTGACGTAAGCGCCTTCGTAGCCCGTCGTCTTGTCGTCATAGGTCCAACGCAGCCCGCCGGTCAGCGTGAGCTTCGGCAGAACTTCAACCGAAACGTCGCCGAAGGCGTCGAAGGAGCGCGTGGTCGAGAAGTTCGTATAGTCCTCGACGTGGTAACCTTGAAATCCACCCAGCAATCCCACCAGCGAGGCAATGGACTGGAAAGTCGGATTGTTGGGATTGCCCGTCGCGAAGGCGTTGTTCACAGCGGCCTGTGCGCCCGGAACTCCGCCGAGAGTGGTCCAGAGGCTGGCGCCGGCTGGATTGCCGCTCGCCGCAAGCCAGAGCGCAAGCTGGCGCTCGTCGGTGGCAAGGGTCACGCGCTGCGAGCCGTCTTCGTAGGAAAAGTCCGCGCCGAGGAAGGACTTCACCTTCCCCTGTTCGTAGTTCAGGCGCACTTCCTGGCTCGCCTGCGTACCCTTCGCCTCTTCCGCGGATTCGATCAGCATGAAGGCCGAGCCGTCGGCGTCGAAGACTTCCGTGCTGTCGAACTTGCGGTAAGCGCTGGTGCCGGAGATCGACAGAGAATCGGTGAGTCCGATCTTCTCGAGCACCGTTCCGCCCCAGACCGTGCGGTCGATACCGAGCGCACCGCCGAAAAAGCGCGGATCGGCGTTGAGCGAGGCGTAGCTATAGGGGCTGGTATCGCCCTTGTAGGCGGAGATGACGCCGCTCTTGAAGCTCGTCGCGTCGGGCTCGTCCTTCTGGTAGTTCAGGATGAGATCGAAATTGGTGTCGGCGCTGGCGTCGAAATGGAACGAGCCGCGGATCGCCTTCGTATCCTTGCCGTCGAGCTTGCCTTCGACGCCGCCCGGCAACTCGTTGTCGACATAGCCGTCGCGCTGCTTGATGGTCGCGGCGATGCGGCCGAAGATCTTGCCCTCGACGATCGGGGCATTGACCACCGCGGTCGCCTCGCGCTCGTTGTAATTGCCGAAGCCGACCGTGGCCTTGGCATAGGTGTCGTCCTCGGCCTTGTTCTCGACGAGGTTGATCGCGCCGATCAGGGCGCCGCGTCCGAAGAGCGTGCTCTGCGGACCCTTCAGGACTTCGACGCGCTCCATGTCGAAGAGTTCGACGACCGAACCGCGCGAGCGCGAGATCGAAACGCCATCCTGATAGACCGAGACGCGGGCCTCTGTGTTGGAAGAACCGTCATCCGAGGTCAGGCCGCGAATGACGAAGCCCGGATTGTTCGGGCTCTGCTCCTGCACGATCAGTCCGGGCGTATAGGCGGAGAGCGTCGAGAATTCGGTGATGCCCATCTTCTCGAGGAACTGTCCGCTATAGGCGGTGATGTTGATCGGCACGTCGAGATTGCGCTCCGAGCGCTTCTGCGCCGTGACGATGATTTCCTCGACCTGGCCGTTGTCGGCCGCCGTATCGGCCGGCGCGGCGGCCGCCGTCGGCGCGGGCGCGGCTTCCGGCTCCGCCGCCTCGGCGACAAAACCCGCCGCCATCACCGAGACGCCAAGCGCCGTTCCCGCCAGCAAGCGCGTGGCGAACCTCATAACCCGATAATCCATTTGAAACGCCCCCGTTCACGCCGGCGTCGCCGCCGGCCACTGCACAAGGGGACGTGCTGCGTTTGCGAACGCCCCCTTACCGTCCGTTAATGAAGACGTGTGAAGGAGCGGCATCGTTTGGATGACGAATGGGTGACAGGAATGTCAGTTAGGTGTTTTTTACCCATTCGTGTCCGGGGGATCACACAGCAACCGACTTATCGTCGCGGAATCCTTCTCTCTTTTACCCCTTGAAGTTGCGCGTCGTCGCACCTTCATATTCCCTGTTGACCACGGCTAATGCTCAGCCGTAGCATATCCCCGGATCGTAGCCCGGCCCTGTAAGGAGGTGCCGGTGTTTTTGATCCCAATGATATGCTCAACTAGAGCATAAAGGAGGCAGGGATGGCACTCGCAGGTGAAATGCAGCGCGACACGGTACGCACGGCCCGGCCGGCAAAGGTCGAGCCGCGCAAGTTCAGGCCGCTCGACATGCCGGCACTCGAATACACGCCGGGTCTCGCGAAGGAGATGGCGCCTCTTTACGAGAAGGTCCGCCACGTCGTGCCCTCGATCGAGTGGCCCTTCTTCGCGCCCTATATCCACGCCATCAACCGGCTGAAGAAGGAGCGCGGCGCGGTTCTGCTCGCGCACAATTACCAGACGCCGGAAATCTTCCACTGCGTCTCCGACATTCGCGGCGACTCGCTGCAGCTCGCCAAGGAAGCGACCAAGGTCGATGCCGATGTGATCGTCCAGTGCGGCGTGCACTTCATGGCTGAAACCTCGAAGCTGCTGAACCCGGAAAAAACGGTTCTCATTCCCGACCACCGCGCCGGCTGCTCGCTCGCGGAATCGATCACGGGCGCGGACGTCCGCCTGCTGCGCCAGAAATATCCGGGCGTCCCGATCGTGACCTATGTCAACACGTCGGCCGAAGTGAAGGCCGAGAGCGACATCTGCTGCACCTCGTCGAACGCGCTGAAGATCGTCGAAAGCTTCGGCACCGACCGTGTGCTCTGCATCCCGGACGAATATCTCGCCCAGAACATCGCGAAGCAGACCAAGGTCAAGGTCATCGCCTGGAAGGGCCATTGCGAGGTGCATGAGCGCTTCACGCCGGAAGAGCTTCGCCAGTACCGCAAGGACGATCCGAACATCGTCATCATCGCGCACCCCGAATGCCCGCCCGAAGTCGTCGCGGAAGCGGACTTCGCCGGTTCGACCAGCGGCATGATCTCCTGGGTGAAGGAGCACAAGCCCGCGCGCGTCGTCATGGTCACCGAATGCTCGATGAGCGACAACGTGGCGGTCGAGAACCCGGACGTCGAGTTCGTGCGCCCCTGCAATCTCTGCCCGCACATGAAGCGCATCTCGCTGAAGAACATTCTCGATAGTCTCGTCTACATGCGCGAAGAAGTGACGATCGATCCGGCCATCGCGGCACCCGCGCGCCGTGCCGTCGAGCGCATGATCAATCTCGGGAACTGAGAGGACTGGCAGCGCCTCTGCTCTTCACCTCTCCCCTTGGGGGAGAGGTCGATCAGCGAAGCTGATCGGGTGAGGGGTTTTCTTCGAAAGACTCTTTGTCTTTCTTGAAGCACCCCCCTCCCAACCCTCCCCCTCAAGGGGGAGGGCTATTGAAATGATCGGAGCATCTGATGCTCGGTACACAGAACGAAACGGATGCCGGCGACGTTCTCATCGTCGGCGCAGGTCTCGCCGGTCTTTTCACGGCGCTGAAGCTCAGCCCGCGTCCGGTCACGGTGCTTGCCGCCGCGCCCATCGGCGACGGCGCATCGAGCGCCTGGGCACAGGGCGGCATTGCCGCCGCTGTCGAAAAGGGCGACACGCCGGAATCCCATGCGGCCGACACGGTGGTCGCCGGCGCCGGCATCGTCGACGAGGAAGTCGCGCTCTCCATGGCACGCGAGGCGCCGGACCGCATCGCCGATCTGCTGCGTTACGGCGTGCCCTTCGACCGCGATCTCGAAGGCCATCTTGCTGTCGGCCGCGAGGCGGCGCACAGCCACCGTCGCATCGTGCATGTGCGCGGCGACCGCGCCGGCAAGGCGATCATGGAAGCGCTGGTCGCCGCCGTCCGCCAGACGCCCTCGATCCGCGTCATCGAAAACTATTCGGCCTATGAACTCGCCCTCTGCCGAACGCATGGGGCGGGCGCTCGCGTCGTCGGCGTCTACGCGCGCCATGTCGAGACGGGCGAAAGCCTGCTCGTCCGTGCCCGCGCGACGGTGCTGGCTTCGGGCGGCATCGGCCAGCTCTATGCGGTGACGACGAACCCGCCCCAGGCGCGCGGACAGGGCGTCGCGCTGGCGGCGCGTGCGGGCGCCGTGATCGCCGACCCCGAATTCGTGCAGTTCCATCCGACCGCGATCGCCAGCAAGAAGGACCCTGCACCGCTCGTCACGGAAGCGTTGCGCGGCGAAGGCGCGATCCTGATCGACCAGACGGGCCGCCGCTTTATGCCGGCCATTCATCCGGATGCGGAGTTGGCGCCCCGCGACATCGTCGCCCGCGCGATCTTCCGCGAGATCGCCGCCGGACGCACCGTCTATCTCGACACGCGTGCCGTCGTCGGCGCGCGTCTGCCGGAGAAATTCCCGACCGTCTATGAAAACTGCATCGGCTCCGGCATCGATCCGGTGAAGGATCCGATCCCGGTCGCGCCCGCCGAGCATTACCACATGGGCGGCATCGCCGTGGACGCGACGGGCCGCTCCAGCCTCGACGGCCTCTGGGCCTGCGGCGAGGTCACATCGACCGGCGCGCATGGCGCGAACCGCCTCGCCTCGAACTCGCTCCTCGAAGCCATCGTCTATGGCGCGCGCATCGCGGGCGACATCGACGGCCGCGAACTGCCCGCCGTCGAGGGCGAGGTCGCGCCGCCGACACTTTCCGCCGCGACGCCGAGCACACCGCTTCTCGTGATGCAGCTGCGCCAGCTGATGAGCAATTACGTCGGCGTCATCCGCACCGGCGACGGCCTCGCCCATGCGCTTTCCGAAATCGCGCGGCTCGAGGCGCTGGCCGGCCCCGCGAGCCTCTTCGTCAACATGGCGACGACGGCACGCCTGATCGCGGCGGCGGCTTTCGCGCGCGAGGAAAGCCGCGGCGGGCACTTCCGCAGCGACTTCCCGGAACCGCGCGAGACCTGGCGCCACCGCAGCTTCATGACGCTCGACGAGGCGAGGAAGATCGCCGCCGACGCATCGACCAAAACACCCAAAGCCGCAC